>NZ_JAFN01000001.1:0-300000 GCF_000526155.1 Deferrisoma camini S3R1
GTGGACCCGGCCGTGTTCATCGAGCGGCTGAGCCTGGACCCGCCGGTCGACGACGAGGACGAGGCCGACGCGGTCACCCTGATGACCCTGCACGGCGCCAAGGGCCTGGAGTTCCCGGTGGTGTTCCTGGTGGGGATGGAGGAGGGGTTGCTGCCCCACCGACGGGATCCGGACGCGCCCCGGGCCGAGCTGGACGAGGAGCGCCGGCTGTGCTACGTGGGCATGACCCGGGCCCGGGAGGTGCTCCACCTGTGCCACGCCAAGGCCCGACGGCGGCAGGGGGTGCTGCGGCCGGCCGTGCCGAGCCGGTTCCTGGGAGAGATCCCGGCGAGCCTGACCGAGGGGCGCGAGCCCGAGCGGGACGAGGAGGAGGAGAAGGAGATGGCCAGGAGCTTCTTCTCCGGGATCCGGGGGATGCTGGGATGAGACGGTGGAAGGCCGCCCTGGTGCAGATGGCGTTGGAGGAGGGCGCGGTGGACCGCAATCTCGACCACGCCCTGGACCTGGCCGCCGGGGAGGGCGCCGACCTGGTGGTGTTCCCGGAGCTGTTCACCACGGGTTATGCCCTGGAGCGGGCGGTCGAGCTGGCCCGCCGGGGGCCGGGCACCCTGGAGCGGCTCGGCCGGTGGGCCCGCTCAAGCGGGGTCCGGGTGGCCGGAACCCTGCTCCACCCCTGGGCCGGCGGCGTGGCCAACGCCGCGTTCTTCGTGGAGGCCGACGGCCGGGTGCTCGACCTCTACCCCAAGGTCCACCGGTTCCGGCCCATGGACGAGCACCGATACCTGGAGGCGGGGACCTCGCCCCGGGTGTGGGACACCTCCCTGGGCAGGCTGGCCGTGGCGGTCTGTTACGACCTGAGGTTTCCGGTGTTCTGCCACCGGCTGGCGTTGTCGGGAGCCGTCGCCCTGGTGGTGCCGGCCGAGTGGCCCCGACCCCGCACCCGCCACTGGGAGGTTCTCCTGGAGGCCCGCGCGGTCGAGGGGGCCTGGTGGGTGCTGGGCGCGAACCGGGTGGGCCCGGGCCGGGACGCCCGGTTCGAGGGGGCGAGCCGGGTGCTGGACCCCTGGGGCCGGGTGGTGGCCTGCCTGGGAGACGAGGAGGGCACGGCCGCGGCCGAGGTGGATCCGGCCCTGTCGGCCGGGGCCCGCACCCGCATCCCGGTGTTCGAGGACCGGATCCCCGGCCTGGACGACCCCGCTCCCCTGCCTTGATCCCCCTTCCTGTCGGCGAGCCGCGCCGGCTTCCGCCCGGGTCCGGCTCCCTCCCCTCCACCGACCCACAGGTTCTTCTTGACACGCTGTTTGCGGTCCGTTAGCGTTCTGCCGAACGGCCGTTCGGTTGAGAAAGGGGTGAATATGGCGGAGAGAAGGCGGTTGCGGCCCGATCTTCGGCGGCAGCAGATCCTGGAGGCTGCCGTCCGGATCTTTTACGAACAGGGGTATGAAGCGGCGAGCCTGCGGGACCTGGCCGAGCGGGTGGGGATCAACAAGGCCACCGTGTACCACTATTTCGAGAGCAAGGAGGACATCCTCTACCACATCGTGGACCGGGTGGGGGGGGAGCTGCTTGAGGGCGTGCGCGAGGCGTTCGAGGCAGGAGGACCGCCCCTGGAGATGCTCGAGCGGATGATCCGGTTCCAGATCGGGTACATGGAGCACCACGTCGAGGAGATCAAGGTGCTGGTCGAGGAGAAGAAGAGCCTCCGGCCCGACCTCTACAAACACGTCCGCCGGACCGAGGCCGAGATCCTGCGGCTGTACAAGGAGGTGCTGGAACGGTGCGTGCGGGCCGGCCGGGTGAGGCCCGTGCACATCACCACGGCGGCCTTCGGCATCCTGGGGCAGATCAACTGGTTCTATCACTGGTACCGGCCCGACGGGCCCCTCACCATCGGTCAGCTGGCCGACGAGGTGGTGGGGCAGCTGTTCCACGGGCTGCTGCCCCGGCAGACGGGGTGAGCCCGGGCCGCAAGACGCTGTCGTGCTTGAGGGAGGAGATCGTCCATGAGAGTCGGGATCGTGGGAGCCGGCGTGCTCGGCTCCATCTTCGGAAGCCTGCTGAGCCAGAAGGGGTTCGACGTCACCCTGGTGGAGGTGCTTGAGGAGCGGGTGCGGCTGATCGAGCGGGAGGGGCTGTGGCTCCAGATGCCGGACGGGAGCCGCGTGCACACCCGGGTGGCGATCACCTCGGACCCGGCACGGGTGGGGGTGCAGGACGTGGTCATGGTGTGCGTGAAGGGGTACCACACCGCGTCGGCGATCCGGGGCGCCCTGCCCATGGTCGGGCCTGACACGGTGGTGCTGTCGGTGCAGAACGGCCTGGGCAACCTGGAGACCATCGCCGGGGTGGTGGGGCCCGATCGGGTCGTGGGAGGGATCACCGCCCACTCGGGCATGCCCGTGGGCATGAACGAGGTGCGCTACGTGGGCGGGCTGGGCCCGCTGCTGGTGATCGGACCCTACGACGGCGTGCGCAGGCCCGGGTTCGAGCGGCTCGTCGAGGCCCTGCGGAAGGCCGGGCTCGACGTGCACGACGTGGACGACATCAACCCGGTCATCTGGAAGAAGCTGATCGCCAACGTGGCCACCAACTGCGTGGCCGCCCTGACCGGGCTGCGGGGCGGCGAGGCCGTCAAGCACGAGCCCACGGTGAACCTGATCCGCGCCCTGGCCGGGGAGCTGGCCCAGGTGGCCCGGGCCAAGGGGATCGACTTCCCCGAGCTGGAGAACCCTGGGGAGTTCGCCCTGAAGGCCTTCGCGGGCACCAAGGACAACAAGGTGTCCATGCTCCAGGACGTGGAGGCCGGCCGGCCCACCGAGATCGGTAACCTGAACGAGGTGATCGTGCGGGAGGGGCAGCGGCTCGGGATCCCCACTCCGTACAACCAGGCCGTGACCTGGCTGGTGCGGGGCGTGGAGGAGCGCAACCGCCTGCGGATGGAGCGCATGGAGACCGAGGGGGCGGCCCGGAAGGCGTGAGGTCGTGGAGATCCAGGTCGAGTGTTACGCGGGGTACCGCGGAGAGGAGCGGCCGGTCCGGTTTCGGATCGGCCGCCGTCGCGTGGAGGTCCGGCAGATCCTGGACCGGTGGTGGGGCCCGGACCACCGGTACTTCAAGGTTCGGGGAGAGGACGGGGCGGTGTACATCCTGCGCCTGGACCTGGAGACCGGCGGCTGGGAGCTGACGCTGTACGACCGCCGCGTTGACGGACCCGGAGGCCGGCGGTAGGGTGCCGGCGATGCCGAGTCGCGTTCCAACCGAGAGCCGTCCAGCCGCCCAGCCGGCCGAAGGCCCCAGGCCGACGACCAACGACCAACGACTGACGACCAACGACCGAAGTTACTGGGAAGGGGGTGCCATGGACCCGTGCGCTGAGGCCCGGATTCTCGACAGCCTGGGTTGGGGGGTGCTGGTGGTGGGGCGCTGGAGCCGGGTGATCCTGGCGTTCAACCGGCGCATGGAGGAGATCTCGGGCATCCCCAGGGCCGAGGCGGTGGGCCGGCCCGTGGCCGAGGTGTTCGGCCACCTGCGGGGGCTGGACCTGGAGTCCCTGGATGCCGAGATCCAGGCCACCGGCGGGTTCGAGGCCCGGTCGGTGCGCCTGGAGCGGCCCGGGGGCGAGGTGGTGTACCGGCACCTGCGGGGCGACGTGCTCGACGGGGGGCAGGCCGGGGAGCCCGCCGTGGTCGTGAGCGTGCAGGACGTGACCGAGCGGGAGTTCCTGCGGTGGTCCCTCACCCGGTACCTGTCCCGGGAGGTGGTGGACCTGGTCCTGGGCCGGGGGCGGGAGGGGCCGATCGAGGGCCGGGAGCTGGATGCGGCCGTGCTGGTGGCCGACATGAGGGGGTTCACGGGCACGGCCGAGGGGCTCACCCCGGGGGAGCTGTTCGAGACCCTGAACGCCTACCTGGGCCCCATGGTGGAGGCCGTGACCCGGAACCGCGGCATGATCGACAAGTTCGTGGGCGACGGGTTCATGGCGGTGTTCGGGCTGGGCGCGGCCGTCGAGGGAGACGAGGCCACCCAGGCCCTTCGCGCCGCCCTGGAGCTGCGGAGCCGGGTGGACGAGGTGAGCCGTCGCCGGGGGGAGCAGGGGCTGCCCACGCTGGGGCTCGGGTTCGGGGTCCACTGGGGGCCGGCCCTGGCCGGAACGGTGGGCAGCGACCTGCGGATGGAGTACACCCTGGTCGGCGACACGGTGAACGTGGCCCACCGTATCCAGGCCCTGGCCGAGCCCGGCGAGATCCTGGTGACCCGGGCCGCCGCCCGGGCCGCGGCCTCGGGGTTCCGGTGGGGCGAGACCCGGTGGGTGCGGGTACGGGGGCGCAAGGCCCCCGTGAAGGTCGCCGCCCTCCTCGGGGAGGAGGGCGGCGGGGCGGGAGGCCAATGTGGCGTTCCGTAAGGCCGGATATCGCGTCAGGGGGTGAATCCGGGGCCTCCCCCTCCGCTGAACGCCCTCGCGGGGGCCGCCACGGTTCGGTCCGCTGCACCGGGCGGCCCCGGCTGCTCGGGCGTCGCGCTCCGGCGAAGGCCCCAGATTCACCCGAGATGGGCGCTAAACCTTGTTGCGGAACACGGGGCCTAGATCTGGAACAGCGGGGTAGAGAGGTAGCGCTCGCCGCTGTCGGGCAGCACCACCACGACCAGCTTGCCCTCGTTCTCCGGCCGGCCGGCGACCTTCAGGGCCGCGGCCACGGCCGCCCCGCTGGAGATCCCGGAGATGATCCCCTCCTCCCGGGCCAGGCGCCGCGCGGTCTCGAACGCCTCGTCGTCCGTGACCTGGACCACCTCGTCCACCACCGACATATCGAGCACGTCCGGCTTGAACCCGGCCCCGATGCCCTGGATCTTGTGCGGCCCCGGCACCCCGCCCGAGAGCACGGGGGAGGCCGCCGGCTCCACGGCCACCGAATGGATGGCCTTGCCCTTCTCCTGCTTGATGTACCGGCTCACCCCGGTGATGGTGCCCCCGGTGCCCACCCCCGACACCAGGATGTCGATCTTGCCCTCGGTGTCGTTCCAGATCTCCGGGCCGGTGGTCTTGAAGTGGATCTCCGGGTTGGCCGGGTTCTTGAACTGGTTGGGCATGAAGTAGCGGTTCGGGTCCGAGTCCACGATCTCCTGGGCCTTTCGGATCGCCCCTCCCATGCCCTCGCTGCCGGGGGTCAGCACGAGCTCGGCGCCGAACGCGGCGAGCATCTTGCGTCGCTCCATGCTCATGGTCTCGGGCATGGTCAGGATCAGCCGGTACCCCCGGGCGGCGCACACGTAGGAGAGGGCGATGCCGGTGTTCCCGCTGGTGGGCTCCACCACGGTCACGCCGGGTTTCACGAGCCCCTTCTGCTCGGCGTCCCAGATCATCGAGGCCCCGATCCGGCACTTGACCGAGTAGGCGGGGTTCCTTCCCTCCACCTTGGCCGCCACCGTGGCCTTCAGGCCCTGGGTCAGACGGTTCAACCGGATGAGGGGGGTGTTTCCGATGCTCAGGCTGTTGTCCTCGAAGATGCGGGCCATGGGACTCCTCCGGGTAGAAGTTGGGTCGGCGTTGCGCCCGCGAGGGTAGCACCCCCCGGGCGCGATGCAAGGGCAGCTTACACCAACCCACTCAATCGATCAAGAATATGGACATTGGCTAGAAGAAAGTTTCGAAAGAAAGAGGGTTTTCCCGGGTCACCCGGATTGCGGCGCGTCCGGGCAGGGGGCATTTGGTCTCGCAGATCCCGCACCCCACGCACCGTTTCTCCTCCACCCGGGGCAGCTTGAGCCCCGGTCGGGCCGGATCCGGGTCGAACACGATCGCCTTGGGCTGGGTGGGGCAGTGCTCCTCGCACACGAGGCAGTTGCGGCCGGACCGCCACGGCAGGCACCGGTTGCGGTCGAACACGGCCAGGCCGATGACCCACCGCTCCTTCTCCCCCTCGGCCAGGTACCCGATCGCGCCGGTGGGGCAGACCTGGCCGCACAGCCGGCAGTGGTACTCGCAGTACCCCAGACGGGGAACGAGCCGGGGGGTCCACATCCCCCCCAGGCCGGCCTCCAGCAGGGCCGGGTGCAGGGCGTTGCGGGGGCACACCCGCATGCAGGCCCCGCACCGGATGCATCGTTTCCGGAACTCGTCCTCGGCCTTGGCGCCGGGGGGCCGCAGGAAGTACGCCCCGGTCTCCGCCTCCGCGGCGCGGATCCGAGGGAAGAGCCCGGCTGCGAGCCCGAACCCGGCGGCCGCCACCACGGCCCGCCGGTGCCGGCGGGGCACCGGGGAGGAGGGCCGGACAGGCCCGGATCGGCGCGCGGCCCGGGGGCACACCGAGGCGCAGGAGCCGCACTGGATGCACACCCCAGGCTCCGCCGGATCGGCGGCCGAGGCCCCGGTGGGGCAGGCGGTCCCGCAGGCGGAGCACGGCCCGCAGTCGGGGGCCCGCGACCGGCCGAACGGGCCGATCCGGGCCAGGAGGCCGAGGAGGGCCCCCAGGGGGCACAGGTGGGCGCACCAGAATCGGGGGGCCAAGAGCTCCAGCGCGAGCACGGCCCCGAACCCGACCGCGGTGAGCCCGGCCATCAGGAACCGGGGGCGTCCGAAGGCGAGGACCGGGTCGAGCCACCGGTACAGGAGATCGGCCGCGTCCGGAGAGGCCCGATCCGCGACCGCGACGAGCCCCTTCAGACCCGCGTCGAGCCAGGGGTGGAACGCGAGGGTCAGGGAACGGAGCAGGAGGCTCAGGGGATCGAACAGGCCCAGCAGCGGCAGGCCCGCCGCGGCCGCGGCGACGAGCCCCACCAGCACGGCCGGGGCCAGGGCCGCAGGCGCCCGCCGGAGGCGCCGCCCAGGCCCGACGACCCGCCGCAGGCCGGCTCCGGCCCCGTCCAGCACCGTGCCCATGGGGCACATCCAGCCGCAGAAGAACCGGCCCAGGAACACCGTGGCCGCGGCCAGCACCAGCGCCCCCAGCCACCGGGGATCGAGCGCCTCTCGACCCACGGCCAGAGCCTCGGCCACGAAGGCCAGGGGATCGAGCCGGAACACCAGATGCACCGGCCAATCCAGCAGATCTTGCCCCCGGTAGGCGGTCCGGGCGAACAGGGCCAGGAACCCCAGGAACAGCAGCAGCTGAACCGTGCGGCGCGGTCGAACCCTCACCGGACCGGAACCCTCCCCAGGTCGGCCACGCCCAGGCCCCGCTCGTGGGCCCGCCGGATGTAGCCCACCTCCATGGGGTCCACCCCGAACACCCGGGCGCCCCAGGCGTCGGCGGCCACCACGTCGGTCGTGGCGGCCAGCCGGTTCGCCACCCGCACCCCCTCGGTGCCCCCGCCCTGGGGTCCGTTGCGGGTGAGGATCCGGGTCGCGTCCACCACCACCAGGTGGGAGCGCACCGCAAGGTTCAGATCCACCAGGCTCTCGGCGATGTCCCAGTGGATCCGGCCCCGGTTGCCCCCCATGACGCCCATGAGGTTCTTCATGGCCAGGGTGACCCCGGTCAGGCCGTGGTGCTTCACCACCGGGCAGTTGATCAAGACGTCCGCCGTGAGGGCCGGCCGGTACAGGGGCCACCGGGTCAGTTTGCGCGCGCCGGCGATGGCCACCACCACGAACCGGTCGTCGCGCACGTACTCCAACCGGACCCGGTCGTCGCCCAGCGCCTCCACCGCCGCCCGGATGCCGCTGCGCTCGTAGGAGCGTCGGGCGTCGTTGCAGGTGCGGTCGAAAACCCGGACCGACCGGGCGCCGGCCCGGCGGGCCAGTCGGGCCAGCTCCGCCACCACGGCCGGGTGGGTGTTGGCCGCCTCCTCGGGGGTGCGGTCCCATCCGATGTTGGGCTTGACCACCACCCGGTCGCCGGGCCGCACGAACGCGGCCATGCCCCCCAGTTTCCCCACCGCCGTGCGCACCAGGGCCGCCGGGTCTTCGCCCCGGACCTCGGCCAGGGGCCGGGGCACGGGCGCGGCCCGGGCCGGGCGGGTCAGGGGCAGGGGGAGCCAGGGAGCCAGGGCTGCCGCCCGCAGCCCGAGCCCGAGGAACCGGCGGCGCGAGAGCGGGATCATGGCGGTCAGATCAGCTTCCTGCGCCGCAGGAAGTCCCGGGCGGCCTTGCGGGGATCGCCCCGGTCCGTCAGCGTGGCCAGGACGTCGTCGGTCACCAGCCCGCGGGTCTTGGCGATCAGCCGCGGCAGGGCCGGGAACTTGCGCAGGATATCCTTGCGGGCCACCGGAGCGGCCGGCCCCTCGCCGGCTTCCCCATAACCCAGGGGCGGCAGCCACACCAGGTTGAACCGTTCCAGGTAGGCCTCCTTGACCAGATCGTACCGGGCCTTGGGGTCGCCCGGGTCGGCGAGGTCCAGCCGCTCCAGGGCCCGGCCGGCCGCCTCCACCACGATGTCCACCTCGTGGCGCACCATGGCGTCGTGGGCCGCGTCCGGCCCGTCGAACTCCTGGATCTTCACGGTGGTGCCGGTGCGTTCGTTGATCAGCACGGCCAGGATCTGGGCCACCACCCGCCCTTCGGGCCGGGCCACCGCCCCCAGGATCAGGGTCTTGCCCACGCAGGCCAAGCCCGGCGTGGCGAACAGCACAAGCCCCACCACGGCGCACACGAATCTCTTAAGGGTCAACGCGGTACCTCCAAGTGATTTCGGTCGTTGGTCGTCGGTCGAAAGCTCGCCCCGACATCGGAGTCGATGGGCCCCGGACCAACGAACGTTACCCTTCCCGTTGTGCGGCCCCGAAGGGGCCTAAGGGGGCTTCTCAGTAGCTTCGGTCGTTAGGGCGCCCGTACCTCCAGGCACAAGAGCCCCTGCTCCCTCGTCCCGACGAACACCGTGCTCCCCAGGGCGGCCGGGTCGGCCTGGGCCCCCTCGCCCACGAGCCAGGCGTCCCACTCCATACCGGTGGCCGGGTCGAGCAGGTACGCCCACCCCCCCAGGGTGGTCACGACCAGGGCCCGGTCGTCGAGAACGAGGGGGGCCGAGCGCACTCCCCCCTCGAGGGGCACCTGCCACAGCTGCCGGCCCGAGCCGGGATCCACGGCATGGAGCCGACCCCGGTCGTCGCCCAGGTAGAGGGCGTCCCGGTCCAGGCTGGGCCCGCCGTACCATATGGGGGCCCCCAGGTCACGGGTCCATCGCTCTCGGCCGGTAACCGGATCCAGGGCGTGGAGGACCCCGGACCGGTCTGCCACGAACACCCCCGGCCGCCCCGCGGCAGCCCTGGACAGGAGGGGGGCCCCGGCCCGATGGGACCAGCGAAGCGCTCCGGTGGCCGGGTCGAGGGCGTAGAGGGTACCGTCCTGGCAGGGAGCGAGCACCAGGCCCGGGGCCACGGTCAGCGGCGCCCGGAACGGACCCTTCCCCTCGAAGGTCCACAGGGGGGCCAGCCGGCCTTCTCGCGTTTCAAACGCCCGCACCCGGCCGTCCCACCCGGCCGCGAACAGGGTGGAGCCCGCGAAGGCGGGGGCCGACTGGCGATGGTCGTCGGCCGGCGAAGGGGTGCTCTCCGCCCGGTCCAGCACCGTCAGGTCGGGACGGGAGAGGAGGTACAGGCCTCGATCCCACGACCAAACGGCCAGGGTCCCCGGGCCCAGGGCCGGGCCGGCGTCCACCACGTCGGGCAGGAGAGCCTCGGCCCGCACCCGGCCGTCCAGACCGCCCAGCCGGACCACCCGGCCGGCCCAGGAGGCGGCGTACACCCCCCCGTCCGCAGGCCGGGCCGGGGCGTCCACGAACCCTCCCAGATCGGCCGACCACCGGCCGTCCCACCCGGGCCAGCCCTCCGGGCCGGCCCAGGCGACCTCCCCGGGCTTCGCGTCGATCCGTACCCCGGGATTCCCCTCGGGGGGGCGGGGCGGGGGGGCTCCCCAGTCGTTCCCCCGGGTTATCACGGTGCCGGTGAAAAAGTCCCCCGGCCGCAGGGGCACGTCGTTTTCCCGGAACCGGTTCCCCACGAACTCCGACCCGGCGTCCTCCTCGAACAGGAAGAGGGCGGTTCGGTTGTGGTGGAACCGGTTGGCCTCCACCCGGTTCCGGGACCGGTGGGCGTTGTAGGCCTTGCCCGGGTGGCCGTAGAACAGGTTCCGGGCGACCACCAGCTCGGAGTTGCCCAGGCGGGTTCCGTCCACGTTGCGCCGGAACACGCTGTCGGTGATCCGGCCCCGGGCGAAGTGGGCATGGATGCCCCGGGTGCTCCCCTCCAGCACGCACCGGCTCATCTCGATCCGGCCGAAGTCCACCCGCACCTCCCCCCACCGGCCGGGCCGGGCCGGGCCGTCGGCCGGCGCGAACACGATGGGCCGCTCCCGGGTCCCCCGGGCGGTCAGGTCCCCCTCGATCCGGATCGAGGCGTCGCCCCAGCCGTCGCCGTCGTCGTCGCGGAACGCGAACAGCACCCGGGTGCCGGGCTCGATCACCAGCCGGGTGCCCCGGGGCAGGACCACGTCCCGGGTGATCCGGACCTCTCCGGACCACCGGATCACCCGGTCCGGGGCCGGGCGCCCTGTCAGGGCGCACCCGGCCAGCGATACGGCGCCCAGTAGCAGAGCGGCGAGGCCGCGCCTCATCGGGTCACCACCACCGTGAGACCGGTCAGGCGGGCCCCGGGCGCCAGATCGATCCGGGAGCCCCGGGGGCCCCGGTAGAAGCCCACCCGCTCATCGAGCCCCGGCGGGCCGCCCAGCCGCTCCCGGGCCCCCAGGTACACCACCCCCGCCAGGGGGGTCTCGATCCGAAACCGGCCGTCCTCGGCCGTGGGCTCGGAGAACGCGTCGGGTCGGTCGAGCATGTCGGGGTTGCGGTACAGGCACGCCCGCAGGCCCGGCAGGGGGTTGCCCCGGCCGTCCACGATCCGTCCCTCCACCACGGCGAAGGCGCCGCGGAACCGGGCCATCCGCTCGGCCGAGGGCAGCTGGACGGTCTCGATCGTGACCCGGACCCTCTCGCCCCGGGAGAGGCGCAGGGGCAGGTGGGGCAGCAGTCCGAACCGGTCCCCCGGGTGCAACCGGCCCCGCGACCCGGGCAGCCGGGCCCGGGCGGCCAGGTAGTAGGTGCCGGGCGGCAGGGGCAGGACGAACCGGCCCCGGCCGTCCGTGGGGTCGGACACCGCGTAGCCGGGGCCCCGCAGCCCCTTGCCGATCTGCAGGTAGGCGAACACCCGGGCCCCGGCCACCGGTTCGCCGTCGGCCACCACGGTTCCCTCCACCGCCTCCTTGCCCGGTTCGGTCCGCAGCCGCTCGGCGGGGTGGATCGGGACCAGCGGCAGGTTGAGGCCGGTGAGGCGGGTCAGCACGAGCACGGGGTTGCGGCCAAAAAATGCGTACAGCCCGGGTGCCCGGGCCTCCACCAGGTACCTGCCGGGGGGGACCACGGCACGGAAGACGCCTTTGGATCCGGACGTCACCCGGGTCACGGGCTCGGGAAGATCCATGGGCTCGGTGGGGAGGGGCAGAAACCGGACCTCGGCCCCTTCGAACCCCTTCCCTTGGACCGACACCCGTCCCTCCACCGGAGCGCCGGCCGGCCGGGGGGGAGGCGCTCCCGCGCACGAGGCCAACAGGGCCGCCACGAGCGCCGCAGCGACCCGGTAGAGCCGCCCGCTCACGGTGTTGCCAGGGCCCATCGAGCCAGCCCCAGGGCGGCCGACCCGAGGAGGCCCAGCCCCAGGTACACCCCCAGCACCCGGGGCCGGAACATGGCCGCGAGGGTGGCCGAGGCGGGGATGCTCGTGACCGGCCCGGCCATGAGGAACGCCAAGTCCGGGCCGGCCCCCAGCCCCTTGGCCTGGAGCCCTGCCAGCACCGGCACCACCGGCACCTGGTGCAGGGGCAGGGGCAGGGCCACGGCCGTGGCCACGAGCACCCCCAGGGGCCCCCCCTGGCCACCGAGCCACACCAGCCAGCGGGTGGGAACCAGCACCTGGATCACCGCCTCCAACAGGATGGCCACCCCCACCCACAGGAACACGAACGAGCCCACGTCCCAGAACCGGTCGAGGAAGAATCGCAGCCGGCTGTCCCGGGGCATCACGGTCATGGTTCGCACCCGGAACCCGTTGGCGCAGGCGATCTCGTACGCCGGGGCCAGCTCCCCCTCGGGGGTGTACACGGGCCTGAGCCGCAGCAGGTCGGGGCCCAGCACCCCGGCCCGCTCCAGGGCCAGGGTTCCGAACCCCGCCAGGAGCCCGAGGAACACGGCCCCCCCCAGCTTCCACCAAGCAAGGGCCGGACCCACCCCGCCCCAGGTCAGCGCGAACGAGGCCGGGTCCATCACCGGGCTCGTAACCAGCAACGCCATGAGGGGGGGCAGCGGAACCCCCGACAGGGCCATGGGGATCACCACGGGAAGGATGCCGCACGAGCACAAGGGGCTCAGGGTACCCACGGCCGTGGCGATCAGGATCCCCCACGGTCCGGCCCGGCCCACGTACACCCGCACCTTGCGGTCCCACTGGTAGGTCTTGATCAGGGCCGCCACCCCCACCCCCAGCAGGGTGAACCATCCCATGCGCCAGGCCTCGCCCAGGGCGACCCGTCCGATCTCCCGCAACGCCTCCCACCCGGTCACGGCAATCCCTCCACCCGCAAGAGCCGGGCGGCCTCGGCAGTGGCCAGCTCGGCCAGGATCTCTTCGGCCAGGGCCTCCCTCCGGGCCCGTTCCTCCGACCCCTCGGGAAGCTCGAGGGCGGCACGGCGGTGCTCGCTCCACCTGCGGCCCCGATCCAGGGCCCCGGGCAGCAGCTCGGAAGCCACCCGAAACGGCCCCTCCTCGACCCCCAGCTCGAGCCGATGGCGTCCGCCGGGCACCACCTCGAGGTTGCGGTTGCCCGGGGTGCAGCCGGTGGCCACCTGGACGCCGTCCAGGGCGCAGGTGTGGTGGTGGTACCGGGCCCGGAGCTTCACGCCGGGCTCCGGTGCCAGGGCCCGGCGGGCCGCGAGCCCGAGCCGCGCGCCCAGGATCGACATGGGGCACCGGTGGCCATGGAGCCGGGCCAGAAACCGCAACAGGTCTTCGGTGGCGGCGTCAGAAGGCATAGTGGTGCGGGCAGTCCTTGCGGAACAGGTCCCAGTAGGTCTCGACCATGTCGGGGGTGAGCCAGGGCGTGATCCTCTCGAGCGCCCGCTCGAAGTCCTCGGGGACCACCTCGTCCCGGCCCGCCTTGGCGGCCTCAAGGGCGGCGCGCTTGCACAGGCTCTCGATGTCCCAGCCCACGTACCCCTCGGTGCGGCGGGCCAGGTCGTCCGCATCCACCTCGGGGGACAGCCGGGGAATCCGGGCCAGGTAGATGTCCAGCATGGCCCGCCGGTCCGCCTGCCGGGGGGGCGGCACGAACACCTTGCGGTTGAACCGGCGCTTCTCCTTGATCAGGGCCTGGTCCACCGTGTCGATCCGGTAGCACGAGCCCACCAAGGCCACGCCCGGCACCCCCTGGATCCGGTCCACCTCCTCGATGAACCGCCGGGTGAGGTCCGGGTCGGCGAACGTGGGGGGGATGCCCCGGAGGTTCCCCGGCCCCCACTCGTAGGAACATCCGGCCCGGGGGGCGAGCCACTCGCAGTCGCTCACGAACAGCACGCAGGGAGCCTCGTGGGCGGCGTCGTCGAAGGCCCGGTGGATCTCGTCGGGCTTGCCGAGCATCTCCTGGCCCGACACGTACACGAACCCCGCCCCGGCGGCCCGGGCCGCGGCCTCGGCCAGCATGGTGATCCCCACCCCCAGCGGCCCCCACAGCATCACCCCCGCCGGGGGGGTGAGGCCGAGCCGTTCCAGACGGTCGGGGTGGCGCAGGGGCAGGCAGATCATCTCGTCCAGGGTCTGCTTTACCTCGGGAAACCCGCCGATGTCGTCCCAGGTGAGGCGGGGTTCCCGCACTTCGTAGAACACGCGCTCGAGTTTTCGGTGCATCAGCGTTCGCCTTGACAGGGGTGGGGGTGTGCCGTAGGGTTCCGGGGCGGTTTCCACCGGCCGGAGGCGTTGCCCATGGGTAGTGGTTCGGACGATGTCTTCACGCGGTTGGTCGGCCTGGCCGACGGGCTGCTCCGCCTGTTCGAAGACGGGCCGGCCCGGTCGTGTGCGCAGGCTGGGGCGACCCATTGGTCCCCACCCGTGGACGTGTACGACACGGGCGAGGCGTTCGTCATGGTGGCCGAGGTGCCGGGGCTGGATCAAGAGGCCATCCGGGCCGAGATCCAGGGAGACACCCTGGTCCTCCAGGGCGAGCGGCCCCTGGTACGGCCGACGGAGGGGCGAAGTTACCACCGCATCGAGCGGCCGGGGGGAACGTTCCGCCGGGTGTTTCGGCTGCCCGAGGACGTGGACCCCGACGCCGTGAGGGCCGTGTACCGCAACGGGGTGCTCGAAGTCACGATTCCCCGGAAGCGTCGAGGGACGCCGGTTCGGGTGTCGGTGGAGGGGTGAGGGACCGGCCGGGGACGAACCGCTGCAGGAACTGGGTTCGGTTGGCCACGCCCAGCTTCCGGAACGCCGAGCGCAGGTGCGACTTGATCGTGTGGGGGCTCACACACAGATACTCGGCCAGGGCGCGGTTGCCCAGGCCGGTACGGTAGAGGGCCTCGAGCACCTCCCGCTCCCGGTCGGTCAGCCCGTGGCGCCGGGCCAGCTCGTCCCACGGCGGGGGGGCCGAGGGCAGCGGCTTGGCCAGGGCCTCCTCCAGCCGCTCCAGGAACGTCTCCACCTCGAAGGGTTTCGGCAGAAAGTCCACCGCCCCCTTGCGTAGGCAGTCGATGGCCGCCTGCAGGGTGGCGTACCCCGTGATCACCACCACCCGGGTCCGCACCCCCCGCCGCGTGATCCGGTCCATGAGATCCCTGCCCCCCATCCCCGGCATGCGCAGGTCGGTCACCACAACGTCGTAGGCGTTCGTGTCCAACCGCTGCCAGGCCTCCGCTCCGGAGGACGCCGTGTCGACCCGGTATCCCATGAGGCGCGAGGCACGGGCCAGCGTGTCCAGCAGGCTCTCCTCGTCGTCCACGATCAGGATGCGGGGCGGGTGTCGCGGCACGTCGTTTCCTCGTCTGGATCGCCCGGCCCGGAGGTCATGCCGCGGGGGTCACTCCCCGGGCGACACCCACGGGTGGCGGAAGCGGGCCCGCACCTTCTCGTGGGGAGGGCCGGGGGATTTGTGGCACACGAAGCACTGGATCCCGGTCTCCGCATCTCCCACCTTCTCGGGGGGGGCCTGGGCCGCGAACACGGCCAGCCGTTTGGCCGGCACCTTGGCGTGGTAGGGGAGCTGCCGAACCTCTCGGAACACCACGTCACGGTCCTCGGGGATCCCCCCCTCCTCGCCCAGCTGGACGGGGGCCAGGGCCAGCTCCCAGTCGCTGGAGATCCGGGCGCGGTGGCACTGGTCGCAGCCCCCGGGCGGGGGGATGTCCTTCCTCAGATGGCCGATCACGCACCCGGCCAGCAGCACGGCGGTCCACACCACCCAGCGTGTTCCCATGCGGTCGATCTCCTCTACTGGTCCGGCCAGAAAATGGACGCTCTCACGCCCCTGATCGGGGGGCAAGGGACCTGCCGCAGTGCCGGGCGCCGTCCCTTCCCCTTGGGGAGTGCGGGGGGGATGGTGGCGCGCCGCGCCCGGCGATCCCCGTCCGCGAGCCGAAACCGGTCCGTCCGATTTTCCCCGGTGCCCAGGGTACTTCGGGGAGCCTCGGGTGTCAAAACGGCGGTGGGTTAAAGGCCCCCCCGTGCCGGGCCGATCAAGGGAAGGACCGGCCGCCTGCGGTGGGGCCGGTCCTTCCCCGATCCGTTTCCACCGGGCGGCGGCGGAACCCCCGCGGCAGCCCGGTCGAAGGAGGTGCCCATGGGCGAGACCCCAGCGTCGGCAGCCAGGCCCCGCCGCCGCATCCTTCTGATCGAGCGGGCGTTCCAGGTGCGGTTCATCGCCAAGATGACCGCGGTGGTCGTTCTCGGAACGGTGCTGACCGGCGGCATCCTGTACGTGCTGGCCAACCAGGAGTTCGGCCGGGCGTTCTACAGCGCCCACTACCAGGCCCGGTCGAGCTGGGAGCTCCTGCTCCCGGCCGTGCTGGTGTCGTCGTTCGTGTCCATGACCCTCGTGGCGGCCGCGGCCACGGTGCTCACCCTGTATTCGAGCCACAAGATCGGAGGGCCGCTGTACCGGTTTCGGGCCAACCTGCGGGCGATCGGCGACGGGGACCTGACCCTGGTCACCCGCCTGCGGGAGGGGGACGAACTGCAGGGGTTCACCGAGGCCATGAACGACATGACCCGCCGACTGCGCGAGAGGGTGCGGGAGGCCCGGGACGCGGCCGAGGATCTGCGGGTCGCCCTGGCCGAGGCCAAAGGGGTGGTCGAGGCCGGGGGGCGTTTGACCGCGGAAGGGCTGCAGGGCGTGGAGGAGGCCTCCGAACGCCTGCGCCGGGCGCTGGGGGGGTTCCGGGTGTGAGGCCGGCTCGATCGCCCTGGGTGCGGGTGGGGGCGCTGGCGGTCGTCCTGGGCTGGGCCGGAACGGCCGCGGCCGCGGGGCCCCACGCGGCCCTGGCCGACCCGGAGAGGTGCGGCCGGTGCCACGTGGAGGTGCCCGGACCCGACACCCCCCGGCCGTACCGGTTTCGGCGGGACATCGTGAGCCTGTGCCTGGAGTGCCACCGGGACAAGGACCTGTCGTCCCTCCATCCGGTGGACATCCGGCCGGGCACGAGGATTCCCCCGGACCTGCCCCTGGACGAACAGGGCACCATGACCTGCGCCACCTGCCACGACCCCCACTCCCCGGCCGAGGCGGACGAGCCCTACGTGGCCGAGCCGATCGCCCGGCGTCTCCTGTCGATGCTGGGAAGAGGCCGACGGCACCGGACCTATTTCCTCCGCCGCCGCAACGACCAGGGGCAGCTGTGCCTCGGATGCCACGACCGGTCCCGCCTGGCGACCCAGGCCTTCCACGTCCGGGAGGGGGGCGGTGCGGCCGCGTACGCCGGGTCGGGGGCGTGCAAGGAATGTCATCCGAGGATCTACGCGGCGTGGAGGCTCACCCCCCACGCCCGCATGACCCGAGACGCCCGCAAGGATCCCGGAGCGGTCCTGGGGGACTTCGATGCGGATCCGCCGTTCCTCCGGCAAGAGGTCCTCTACACCCTGGGGTCCCACTGGACCCAGCGGTACGTGGTGGAGAAGAAGGGAAGGCTCTACGTGAAGGCGGCCATCTGGTCGATCACCCAGAAGGCCTGGGACCGGTCCTACTGGATCGACAAGCCATGGATCCCGTACTGCGCGGGCTGCCACACCACCGGGTTCGAGCCGGGGGAGCCGCCGCGGTGGGCCGAGTTGGGCATCGGGTGCGAGGCATGCCACGGTCCGGGCCGGGCCCACGTCGAGTCCGGGGGGGAGGGGCCCGTGGTGAATCCGGCGAAGCTGGCCCCCGTGCGGCGGCAGATGATCTGTGAGTCGTGCCACACCACCGGCCACGACCGCACGGGGCAGTTCCGGTTTCCCGTGGGGTATCTGCCGGGGCGGGATCTGACGCGCTATTTCAAGGGGCTCTTGCCCAAGCCGGGGCAGGACAACACCACCTTCGCCGGGGACGAGTCCTACGAGGACCGGCACCGCCAGTGGCTGTTTTGGGTGGACCATTTCATGGACGCCCGGGGCCTCACCTGCGACATCTGCAAGAACTTCCGGAGCCAGCTGCAGGAGACCGACAAACCCCGTCTGACCCCGACGGAGTTCTGCCTCACCTGCCACCGGGACACGCTGCCCGCCACCCCGGTTCACGAGCGCCACATGGCGGGGGGGGTGGACTGCCGCCGGTGCCATGACCCCCTGCGCACGGCCGACGGCACCGGATACAGCATCCACGACCACAAGTTCCTGTTCCAGGCCCCCCCGGGGCCCCCGGTGGGGCCGCCGGACCGGGCGTGCCGCACCTGCCACGCCGGAGGGGCCGAGGCCAAGAGACGCGGCGGACCGTGAGGGCCCTTGCACGCCGGTCCGGCCCGCCGTAGAGTCGCCGACCGAGATCGTTTCCACTGCTGCCGGGAGGAACCGACATGAAGAGACTGGTTGCCGCGCTTTGTCTGGGATTCCTGCTGGTCGCCGGGGTGCCGGCGGCGTGGTCCTTGTGCCTCGAAAAGGGCCAGATCGCGCCCGACTTCACCATCGAGGACATCAACGGCAACCCCGTGAGCCTGTCGTCGTTTCGGGGCAAGGTGGTGATGCTGGCGTTCTGGGCCTCGTGGTGCCCTCGCTGCATGGAGGAGCTGGCGTTCCTCCAGGGCCTGTACACCGGCCACGAGGACGAGATCGTAGTGCTGGCGGTGAACCAGGAGACCCAGAACCTCTCCGCCAAGCACGTGGCCAAGCTCAAGGAGGAGATCGACACCCTGGGCATCTCGTTCCCGATCCTGCTCGACAAGGACCTGGACGTGTGGAAGAGCTACTGCATCAACGCCCTGCCCACGAGCGTGATCCTGGACCGGGAGGGCAAGGTACGGTTCGCCGAGCCCAACTACTACTGGGCCAGCCAGAAGAAGATCCGCAAGGTGCTCGGGGAACTGGGGGTCGGCAAGTGAGGCCCGTGCTGACGGCTGTGCTGGCGGCCGTCGCCCTGGTGGGCACGGCGGCCGCCGAGCCCCTGTTCCGGCTGCTCGATCCCGGGGAGCAGGTGGCCCCGTTCGAGCTGCGGGACCCGCAAGGGGCGTCCCACCGGTTGGCCCGGGCCGAGGGCACCCCGGAGTTGCTGTTCTTCTGGAGCGTGTACTGCCCCAACTGCAAGGAGGCCATGCCCGGGCTGGTGGAGCTGTCCCGGCGGTGGCAGGGCCGCGGGGTTCGGGTCTGGGCCGTCAACGTGGACGGCGAGCGGTTCTCCAACGCCGTGCGGTCCTACGTGAGGGCCATGGAACTTCCGTTCCCGGTGGTGTACGATCGCCTCGAAGGCGAGACCCTGGTGGCCGCCGACCCCCTGGGGGTGACGAAGACCCCCACCCTGTACCTGCTGGACGGCAAGGGGAGGGTGGTGACCCGCCAGGTCGTCGAGGTGGACTACGCCCAACTGGAACGGGATCTTGAACGACTCCTCTCTCCCTGAGCCCCTCCACCGGACCCGGTTCTGGATGGCCCCCATGGCGGGGGTCACCGACCCCGCGTTTCGCGAGCGGCTGCGCCGGAACGGTTGCCGTTACCTATTCACCGAGATGGTGTCCGCCGCGGCCGTGGCCCGGGGGAACCGCCGGACCGTGGCGTACCTCGAGGCCCCGGACCGCGGCCCAGACCTGGCCCTGCAGGTGTTCGGCAGCCGGCCGGACGAGCTGGCCGCGGCCGCCGACAAGGCCGCCGAGGCCGGGTTCGTCCACCTGGACCTCAACATGGGGTGCCCGGTGCGTAAGGTGGTTCGGTCCGGGGCGGGGGCGGCCCTGATGAACGACCCCGCCCTTGCCCGGGCGTGCGTGGCAGCCCTGCGCCGGGGGTTCTCCGGGGTGCTCTCGGTGAAGATCCGGGCCGGGTGGGACGCCACGAGCCGGAACGCCCCGGAGATCGCGGCCCTGGCCGAAGGCGAGGGGGCCGACCTGATCGTGGTGCACCCCCGCACCCGCTCCCAGGGGTATGCGGGCCGGGCCGACTGGTCGGTGGTGGCCGCGGTGGCGGAGCGGGTGTCGGTGCCGGTGGTCGGCAACGGGGACATCGCCGACGCCCGCTCGGCCGTGGACCGGCTGCGGGAGAGCGGTTGCGCCGCGGTGATGATCGGGCGGGGGGCCCTGGGAGCGCCGTGGGTGTTCGGCCAGGCCGAGGCCCTGCTGCGGGGAGACGAGATGCCCCCGGCGCCCGCGCCCGCCCGGATCGGTCGGGATCTGCTCGAGCAGTTCCGCGACCTGGTCCGGTGGAAGGGGGAGCGGGTGGCCGTGGCGGAGATGCGCAAGTTTGCGGCCTGGGCCGCCCGGGGCATGCCCGGGGCCACGGCGTTCCGGCGGCGGATTCAGAGCCTGCCGACCCGGGCCGAGGCCGAGGAAGAGATCCGGAGGTTCTTCCAAGTGGAGACTGCGGGGGAGAGGGAGGCGGCATGATGGCGGAACCGGGTGCGGTTTTGGTGGTGAGCCCGTCGGACTGGCTGGCGCTGAGGGTGGGGCGGTCCCTCGGCTCGCCGGAGGCCGTGGTCCGGGTTCCCGACCCCCAGGCCTTGGCCCGGTACCGCCGCCAGCGGCCGTTCACGATCTGCTTCGTCGACGCCCGGCACACGGCGGGGTGTGAGGAGTGGCCGGCCCGGTGCCGGAAGGCGCGCCCCCTGGAACGGTTCGTGTGGGTGGTGGATCCCTGGCAGCCGGCCAACGGGGGCGGGGAGGCGTACGGCTACCTGAGGGAGCCCTTCGGCCCGGCCGAGGTCCGGGCGTGGCTCACCCGGGCGCGGGAGGAGGAGAGGCTGGCCAAGGGAGACCGGTCCCTGGAGGATCACCTCTACGACCGGTTCCAGGAGTTCCTGAGAGACCTGGGGGCGAGCCCCGGGGTGCGGCTCCACGACCTAGTGTGGGAGCAACTGGAGCGGCCGCTGATCGCCTCGGTCCTGGAGTGGACCGGCGGCAACCAGACCCGGGCCGCCCGGATCCTGGGCATCCACCGCAACACCCTGCGCAACAAGATCCGGAAGTTCGGGATCGCCCCACCCCCCGGCCGGGGCCGGGCCTGAGAGTTCGGGCCTTCAGCCCGCTAGAAGGCTGGAAACCCTCCCGGGTTCCCGCACGTTCTAGGAACCTTCATGTCTTTTCGCCTTCACATCACGGTCCGAGGGGCAAGGGGCCTGGTGGAGAGCCGGGCGCGGCCGTATCAGGGGCGAGAGTTCAGAAGGCAGTAAACAGGAGAACTGCAGGAGCGGTTCCCCCTGTCTTCTGTCCACCGACTCCTGATTCCTGAAATGCAGGCCCCTTGCCCCCCGGCGGCAACGTCCCGGACCAGGGAGAAGTTACCCTTCCCCGTTGTAGGACCCCGCAGGGGGCTTCCTTGCCTTCCGGTATCCTACCTGCGCTTCGCCGTGATCCCCTTGCGCAGGAAGTGGGGCTCGTCCGAGGCGTGGGGGTCGTGGCACGAGGAGCAGGGCTTTGCCTCGGGCGCGTGGGGCTCGATCTCGTGGCACTCGGTGCACAGCTCGGACTGGGGGGCGGCCAGCACCCCCGGGAAGAACCCCACGTGGGGATCGTGGCAGGCAAAGCAGCCCTCCTCCAGGGCCGGATGGATCTCCTTGCCGTTCTCCCGGGGGTCGTCGTGGCAGTCCAGGCAGAGGTCGGGCGGCCCCTGGGCCAGCAGCTTCTCCTGGGCCCCGCCGTGGGGACCGTGGCAACCGGTGCAGCCGTCTTCCAGGGCCGGGTGCAGGGCCCGGTCCCCGGAGGCCTCGGGCACCTCGTGGCAGTCGGCGCACAGCTCGGGCTGATCGGCCTTGAGGCGTTTGTCCCGGGGGGTGTGGGGGTCGTGGCAGGTGGGACACCCCTCGTCCAGGGCGTCGTGGCGCACGGGTTCCGTGCCCACGTCGTCGTGGCACTCCGCGCACTGTTGCGAGAAGTCGCCCCGGGCCAGGGTCTGCTCCACGTCGCCGTGGGGATCGTGGCACTGGGTGCACTCGGCCAGATCCTCCCCGTGCCCCTTGGCCACCTGGTCCGCGTGGCACTTGGCGCACAGCTTCGGAAGGGGGGCCCGCAGCAGCGAGTTGCCTCCGGCGTGGGGATCGTGGCAGGTGGCGCAGGCGCGGCCCTCGGCCACCGGCGGGTGCACCTGGTCGGCGGGGACGTCGGTCCCCTCGTCGTGGCACTCGGCGCAGACCTGGGGCACGGTGCCCTTCAGCTGGTTCGGATACCCGGAGAAGTGGGGGTCGTGGCAGGCGGCGCAGCTGCCCTCCTCGAAGGCCGGGTGGATGCCCTCCATCGTGCCCCGGTCTCCGTGGCAGCGGGCACACAGTTTCTGGGTGTCGGCCAGGAGCAGGTTGGGGTTGCCGGAGGCGTGGGGGTCGTGGCACTTGCCGCAGCGAACCCCGGCCGAGCGGAAGTGGCGGTCGGCCAGGGGGTCGTCCCGGAACGCGGGGTTCTGGCTCTCGATGGTGTGGCACGTCAGGCACACGTCGGGGTAGCCGCCGCCCTTGATGGCGAAGTCCGACAGGTGGCAGTTGGAGCACCGGAGCAGGGAGCCCGCGTGGACCTCCAGGGGGCGGAAGCCCTCCGGGGGGCTCTCACCCTCGGCGAGGCGGTAGACCTCGCGGGTCTTGCCGGCCACGGTGATCCGGTTGCGGCCCGGCGCCAGGGCGATGGCCGCGAAGAAGCGGCCCCCGGGGAGCTTGTCGGCCTCGGCGGCCCGGGTCTTGCCCCCGGCCTCCACCTGGATCATGACCTTGGACCCCGGCCGGTCGCTCCCGAACACCAGGACGTGATTGTCGCGCACCGCCACCCGGTTCGGGGGCTGGATCAGCTCCGTGGCCCCGGCGGCCGACGCCGACACCAGGGCCGCGGCCAACACCACACGCAAGAGCCTTTTCGCCATTTCCGTTCACCGTCCTAGTCTAGAGTGGTCTCGCCCGTCGCGGCGGGGTCTCCCATCGGCCCGGCGCCCGGGGGGCTTGAGGCCCGGCGGGGGGGCAAGGGCTCTGCGGCCGCACCGGGCTCTTCGGCAGGTTCTTTCCCCCTGGGCTCAGGGGGCCAATGGCTTTGCATGCAACTCGGTATCAGTGGGCCGGGGGCTTGCGGCGGGAGTCGCGGATGCCCAGGTCGCGCATCCGGCGCCACAGGGTGGTGCGGCTCCAGCCCAGGCGCTTCGCGGCCTCGCCCTTGTTCCAGCCGGTGGCCTCCAGGGCGGCGTAGATCTGGTCTCGCTCCTCGGCGTAGGGGTCGGGCTCGCCGAACGGGTCCTCCCCCCGCAAGATGTGGTCGGGCAGCGCCTGGGGCTGGATCACGTCGCCGGCCGAGCACACGTAGGCGTGGGCCAGGGCGTTCTCCAGCTCCCGCACGTTGCCGGGCCAGGAGTAGCGCTGCAGGATCGGGTAGGCCGCGGCCGCGAGCACCTTGCGCCGCCCCTCCCGCAGGGCGAGGCGCTTCAGGAAGTGGTCCACCAGCAGGGGGATGTCCTCCCTGCGGTCGCGCAGGGGCGGAAGCTCGATCGGCACCACGCACAGGCGGAAGAACAGGTCCTCCCGGAACCGGCCCTCGGCCACCTCCCGGCGCAGGTCCTTGTTCGTGGCGGCCACGATCCGCACGTCCGAGCGGCGCGGCACCGACTCGCCCACCCGCTCGTACTCCCCCTCCTGGAGCACCCGCAGCAGCTTGACCTGCAGGGAAGGGGAGGTCTCTCCGATCTCGTCCAGGAACAGGGTGCCCCCGTGGGCCGCCTCGAACCGGCCGGGCCGGTCCTTCACGGCCCCTGTGAACGCCCCCCGGACGTGGCCGAACAGCTCGCTTTCCAGCAGCCCCTCGGCCAGGGCCGCGCAGTTGACCTTCACGAACGGCTTGCCGCTGCGGAGGCTCAGGTCGTGGATGGCCCGGGCCACCAGCTCCTTGCCCGTGCCCGACTCGCCGCTGACCAGCACGGACACCTCGCTGGGCGCCACGGCCTCGATCTTCTCGATCACCCGCAGGATGGAGGGGTGGCTGCCCACGATGCCGATGCGGCCGCCTTCGCCCGCCAGCTCCGACCGGAGCCGGTCGATCTCGGAGAGGTCCCGCAGCACCACCACCGCGCCCTCGAGCTTGCCGTCGGGGGCCCGCAGGGGCGTGGCGTTCACCGAGACGTGGAGCGGCCGGCCTCCCTTGCCCCGGAGCACCATCTCCCGGTGATGGAAGCCCTGGCCGGAGCGGATCATGGCCTGGAACGGGCACTCGGACCCGGGGGGGGTCTGGAACACGTCCCGGCAGACCTGGCCCAGGACCTCGGCCTCGGCAAAGCCGGTCAGCCGCTCGGCCGAGCGGCTCAGGGCGATGATCCGCTCCTGGGAGTCGATGGCGAGCACGCCCTCGTTCAGGCTGTCGAACACGGCCTCGAGGATGGCCGTCCGCTCCTGCAGGGCCTCGATCCCCTCGGCCGACGCCGCGGTGGCGAGCACCACCACGGCGTCCCCGTCCGGCCGGGCCGCCAGCCGGAGCCGCAGGGGCTGGATCCCCCGGGCCGTGTGGAGCCGGCGCACCAGGGAGCGGGAGCGGCGCAGGGCCTCCCACAGGGGATCCCCGTCCCGGGGGGATCGGGCCTCCCACTCCTCCATGCTCTGGGGGGCGGGCTGGTCCCCGAACAGCGAGCGGAACGCCGGGTTCCCCCAGAGGATCCGGCCCGACCGGTCCACCAGGGCCGCCGGCTGGGTGAACGCGCTCAGCACGTCCGTGAGGGCGGGGGGGGCCGACACGCTCACGGCGTCCTCCGGCTGCGGCTCTCCCGGGGGCGCAGGTCCCGGGCGATCCGGTCCAGAAGGCCGTTCACGAACCGCGGGGAGTCCTCGGAGCCGAACTCCCGGGCCAGCTCCACGGCCTCGTCCAGGACCACCGGCACCGGCACGTCGTCGGAAACCGACAGCTCGTAGGTGGCCAGGCGCAGGAGGCTCCGGTCCACCCGGTCCATGCGCTCGATCTTCCACCGGCGGCTGGCGGACCGGATGCGGGCGTCCAGGTCGTCGCGCTCGGCCCAGGCGCCCAGGGCCAGCGTGCGGGCATACTCCGGGTCGGCCGGGCCGTCGTGCTCGGCCAGGACCGCCTGGAGCGCGGCGGCCGGGGGTTGATCCGGGTTCAGGTCGAGGGCGTAGAGGACCTGCAGGGCCACCCGGCGGGCTCCCCTTCGGGCTCCCATGGTGGGCTCAGCCCTCCGCCCGGAGGAGGTTGACGGTCTCGATGGCGGCCATGGCCGCCTCGAACCCCTTGTTGCCCGCCTTGGAGCCGGCCCGCTCGATGGCCTGCTCCAGGGTGTCGGTGGTGAGCACGCCGAAGGTCACCGGGATGCCGGCCTCCAGCGCCACCTGGGCGACCCCCTTGGCCACCTCGGAGGCCACGTAGTCGAAATGGGGGGTGGAACCCCGGATCACCGCGCCCAGGCACACCACGGCGTCGAACCGGCCGGAGGTGGCGAGCCTCTTGGCGACCAGGGGGATCTCGAAGGCGCCGGGCACCTTGTACACCCGGATCTCGTCCGGGTCTCCGCCGGTGCGGGCCACCGCGTCCACGGCCCCCTCCACCAGGCGGTCGGTCACGAAGCTGTTGAACCGGCTGGTCACCAGGGCGATCCGCAGCCCCTGGCTCGAGAGCTTTCCTTCCACAAAGGTGGGCATGTCGTCTCCTCACGCGTCCTGGGGCTCGGCGCCGGAGCCTTCCGCAGCCTTCCCCGGGTTGATCCAGTGGCCCAGCTTGTCCCGTTTGGCCCGGAGATACCGTTCGTTCTCCGGATGGGGGGGGATCTCGATCGGGACCCGCTCCACCACCTCCAGCCCATACCCCTCGATCCCCACGATCTTCTTGGGGTTGTTGGTCATGAGGCGGATGTTGCGGACCCCCAGGTCCACCAGGATCTGGGCGCCGATCCCGTACTCCCGCAGGTCCGCCTGGAACCCCAGCTCCTCATTGGCCTCCACGGTGTCCCGGCCCTGGTCTTGGAGGGCGTAGGCCCGCAGCTTGTTCACCAGGCCGATGCCCCGCCCCTCCTGGCGCAGGTAGAGGATCACCCCCCGGCCCTCCTCGGCGATCATGCGCATGGCCTGGTGGAGCTGGGCCCCGCAGTCGCACCGGAGGCTGCCGAACACGTCCCCGGTCAGGCACTCGGAGTGCACCCGCACCAGCACCGGATCGTCGCCCGCCACCTCTCCCTTGACCAGGGCCACGTGCAGGTAGTCGTCCACGTCGTTCTCGTACACGATGGCCCGAAACTCGCCGCCGAACTCCGTGGGCAGGCGGGTCTCGGCCGACCGGCGCACCAGCCGTTCGGTGCGCAGGCGGTACTCGATGAGGTCGGCGATGGTCACGATGGGAAGCCCGTGGGCCTGGGAGAACCGCTCCAGCTCCGGCCGGCGGGCCATGGTGCCGTCGTCGTTCATGATCTCGCAGATGACGGCGGCGGGCTTGAGCCCGGCCAGGCGGGCCAGGTCCACCGACCCCTCGGTCTGGCCCGTGCGCACCAGCACCCCGCCCCGGCGGGCCCGCAGCGGAAACACGTGGCCAGGTCGGACCAGGTCCTCGGGCTTGGTGTCGTCGGCGATGGCCGTGAGCACGGTGGTGGCCCGGTCGTGGGCCGAGATGCCGGTGCTCACCCCCCGTCGGGCCTCGATGGACACCGTGAACGCGGTCTGGAACGGGCTGGTGTTGTCCGGGACCATGGGTGGGAGCTTCAGGTAGTCGCACCGCTCCTCGGTCATGGCCAGGCAGATCAGCCCGCGGCCGTGCTTGGCCATGAAGTTGATCGCCTCGGGGGTGACCTTCTCGGCCGCGATGGCCAGGTCGCCCTCGTTCTCCCGGTCCTCGTCGTCCACCAGGATGACCATCCCGCCGTCCCGGAACGCCTGGATGGCCCTCTTCACTCTCTCGATCGGCATGAGCGCTCCTCGCAGCTGCGCCGTTCCCCCGAACCGAACCCATCGGCCCGCCCGAACCCGGGGGGCATCCTCAAACGAGCTATGTTACTTCAAGAACCCTGCCTGAGCCAAAAGGTCCCAGGTCACCCCGTCCCCTTGGGGGCGGCCCTCCAGGAGCCGTTCCACGTACTTGGCGAGCACGTCCGCCTCCAGGTTCACCCGGTCGCCCGGCCGCCGGTCTGCCAGGGCCGTGGCCTCCCAGGTGTGGGGGATGACCGCCACGGAAAAGGCCGAGGCGGCGCACTCGTACACCGTGAGGCTGACCCCGTCCACCGCCACGGAGCCCTTCTCCACCAGGTAGCGGGCCACCTCGGGCGGGGCCTCGAACCGGACCGTGCGGAACGCCCCCTCGGACCGGACCTCCAGCAGCCGGCCGGTGGCGTCCACGTGGCCGAGAACGATGTGCCCCCCCAGCCGATCCACCGGCCGCAGGGCGCGCTCCAGGTTGACCCGGTGCCCCGGCCGCAGCCCCCCCAGGTTCGACCGCTCCAGGGTCTCGGGCGAGGCGTCGGCCGAGAACCACGACGGGCCGATCCCGGTCACGGTCAGGCACACGCCGTTGACCGCCACGGACTCCCCCATCTGAAACCCGGAGGTGTCCAGGCGGGTGGCGATGCGCAGCCGTTTCCCCCCCGGCATGGGGGCCACCGCCTCGATCTCGCCCACGTCCTGCACGATACCGGTGAACATGGCTTCTTCTTTGGGCCCTCGGCCCGCTGGGAGGCTGGAAAGCAGGGAGGCTTCCAAGTAACTTCGGTCGTCGGTCGTCGGCCCGCTAGGCAGCTAGGCGGCCGGGCGGCTCTTGAACTGCGCCAAAGCTAGGGGGCATGGGGTCTGCTGGAGAGCCGCGCGCGGCGCCTTGGCTCGCCGCGCAGCGCCTCCAACGTTCGCACCGTGAATTCGTTCGTGCCCCGCCGAACGGTCATGAAGCCACCGCCGGTGCCCCGTGCCTGCGCGGCGAATCTCAATGCCCGGCTTCGCGCGCGGCCGGAGGCAGGCCCCATGCCCCTCCCTCCGAGGTGACGCGCCTATTTTGTCGCCGGGTGAATAGCCTCTAGTTTCCGGCCCGCCGGTTCCCGACTCCGTTCGCAAGACTTGCCGTCTTCCGGGCGGATCCTGCCCGTCACGTAAAGGTCCGGGCCGACCCGTTCAAGCTCGAGTTCCGTGACCTGCCTGGCCTGGGCGATGCGGTCGGGGCTCGGGCCGCCCACCATGGGCACCGCGTCCCGGCCGCCCAGGAGCTTGGGGGCGTAGAACAGGTGGAGCCGGTCCACGAGCCCCGCGTCCAGGAACCTCCGGGCGGTCTCGGCCCCCCCCTCCACCAGCACCTCCATGTGGCCCATGTCGTAGAGGCGGGTCAGGAGGCCTCCCAGGTCCAGGCCGCCGGCTTCCTCCCGGACCTCCAGGACCCGGGCCCCCCGCGCCTCCAGGGCCCGCCGGCGGGAAGGCTCGGCCCGGGGGCCGCACACCACCAGGGTGGACGGGGCCTCGGCCGGCTCGAGCATGGACAGGCCCATGGGAATGCGGGCCCGTGGATCCAGCACCACGCGCAGGCACCGACGCTCCGGTCGGCCCGGCAGGCGAACGCTGAGCCGAGGGTTGTCGGCCTCGGCCGTGCCCACCCCCACCAGCACCACCCCGCACCGGTCCCGCAGCCGGTGGACCCTCTCGCGGCTTTGGGCGGAGGTGATCCAACGGCTGTCCCCCGAGGCGGTGGCGGTCTTGCCGTCCAGGGTGGCGGCCAGCTTCAGGTGCACGAAGGCCCGGCGCCGAACCACCGAGAGGCAGAACGCCTCGTTCAAACGCCGGGCCTCGGTCTCGGCCACCCCCACCCGGACCTCCACCCCGGCCCGGCGCAGCCGCGCCAGGCCCCGGCCGGCCACGGCCGGGTTGGGATCCGCCATGGCCGCCACCACGCGGCGCACGCCGGCCTCGATGATCCGGTCGGCGCAGGGGGGAGTGCGACCGTGGTGGGAGCACGGCTCCAGGGTCACGTACAGATGGGCGCCCCGGGCCGCCGGGCCGGCCTGCTCCAAGGCGAACACCTCCGCGTGGGGCTCGCCGGCCCGGGGGTGGAACCCCCGGCCCACGATCCGGCCGTCCCGCACCACCACGCAGCCCACGGCCGGGTTGGGGCTGGTCCGGCCCAACCCCTCCCGGGCGAGGGCCAGGGCCACCTCCATGTAGAACCGGTCGGCCGCTTCCGTCACCCTTCCTTCTGCCCCTCCAGGAACTCCCGGAGCGCGTCCACGAACTCGTCCACGCCCCGGAACTCCCGGTACACCGAGGCGAACCGCACGTAGGCCACCGCGTCCAGGGCCTGGAGCTCCGCCATCACGGCCTCGCCGATCTCCCGGCTGGGAACCTCCTTGGGGCCCTCCTCCTGGAACCGGGCCTCGATGCGGTCCACGATCCGTTCCAGGGTGTCGGCCGACACCGGCCGTTTCTCGCAGGCCTTCTTGAGCCCGGCCAGGATCTTGAGGCGGTCGAACGACTCCCTCCGGCCGTCCTTCTTCACCACGAGGGGCAGCATGTCCTCCACCCGCTCGTAGGTGGTGAACCGGCGGCCGCAGGCCACGCACTCGCGCCGGCGGCGGATCACCTCGCCCTCCCGGCTGACCCGGGAGTCGATCACCCGGTCCTCCTGTTCCCCGCAGAACGGACAGCGCACGCCTCACGCCTCCTCGTCGTCGCCCAGGGGCACGAGGTCGATGGCCGCGCTTCTGAGCAGGTCGCGGCTCAGGGGGTCGGCGTAGCCCTCCAGGTAGTACACCCGCCGGATCCCGGCGTTGATGATCATTTTGGTGCAGATCACGCAGGGCAGGTTCGTGCAGTAGATGTCCGACCCCTCGATGCGCACCCCGTGCTGGGCGGCCTGGAGGATCGCGTTCTGCTCCGCGTGCAGGCCCCGGCACAGCTCGTGCCGCTCCCCCGAGGGGATGCCCATCTCCTCGCGCAAGCAGCCCACGTCGAGGCAGTGGGCCACGCCCGAGGGGGCGCCGTTGTAGCCGGTGGCCAGGATGCGCTTGTTCTTGACCAGGATCGCTCCCACCTTCCGGCGGGTGCACGTGGACCGGGTGGCCACCAGACGGGTGATCTCGGTGAAGTACTCCTGCCAGGAAGGACGCATGGGACCCCCTTCGGGCCGCGAGCCTCGGGCGGGGCGGTTCGGGTCAGCCGGCCGCCTCCCGCAGGTGTTGGTAGAACGGGAACCGGGCGCACAGCTCCCGGATCTGGTCCCGGATCTGGGTCTCGACGGCCGGGTCGCCGCACCGTTCCAGGACCCGGGCGATGGCCTCCGCGATGACCTTCATCTCGGCCGCCCCCATGCCCCGGGTCGTGACGATGGGGGTGCCGATCCGGATGCCGCTCGTGACGAACGGGCTGCGGGTCTCGTAGGGAATCGCGTTCTTGTTCAGGGTGATGCCGGCCCGGTCGAGGCTCTGCTCGGCGTCCAGGCCGGTGAGGTCCTGGGGCGTCAGGTCCACGAGGAACAGGTGGTTGTCGGTGCCGCCCGACACGATGCGGTAGCCCCGGCGGGCCAGGGCCTCGGCCATGGCCCGGGCGTTCGCCACCACCTGGTGGGCGTAGTCCCGAAACGCCGCGGTTGCGGCCTCCCGGAACGCCACCGCCTTGGCCGCCACCTGGTGCATCAGGGGGCCGCCCTGGAGGCCCGGGAACACGGCCTTGTCCACGGCCTCGGCGTGCTCGGCCCGGCATAGCACCAGCCCCCCCCGGGGGCCCCGAAGGGTCTTGTGGGTGGTGCTGGTCACGATGTCGGCGTAGGGCACGGGGTTGGGGTGGGCGCCGCCGGCCACCAGGCCGGCGATGTGGGCCATGTCCACCACCAGGTAGGCGCCCACCTCGTCCGCGATCTCCCGAAAGGCCGCAAAGTCCAGCACCCGGGAGTAGGAGCTGGCGCCGGCAACGATCACGGCCGGCCGCTCCCGGCGGGCGACGTCGCGGACCTGGTCGTAGTCGATGGTGCCGGTGTCCCGGCGCACCCCGTAGGTCACGGCCCGGTACTGGCGGCCCGAGAAGCTCACGGACGCCCCGTGGGTCAGGTGCCCCCCGTGGGCCAGGGCCATGCCCAGGATCGTGTCGCCGGGCTGGCACAGGGCGTAGTACGCGGCCATGTTGGCGGACGACCCCGACAGGGGCTGGACGTTGGCGTGGTCCGCGCCGAACAAGGCCTTGGCCCGCTCGATGGCCAGCTCCTCCACCTCGTCCACGAACCGACACCCGCCGTAGTACCGCCGGCCCGGGTAGCCCTCGGCGTACTTGTTGGTGAGCACCGACCCCTGGGCCTCGAGCACGGCCTCGGAGGCGTAGTTCTCCGAGGCGATGAGGACCACCCCGTCCTCCTCGCGCCGGATCTCGCCCTGCACGGCCCTCCACACGTCCGGGTCCGCCTCGGCAAGCGCCGAGGGGCGCTGGCGCTCCACCTCCCGGATCTTGGCGATCCGGCGGGCGTGGCGGCCTCCCTCGAACCGGGCCTCGAGCCAGGCCCGGACCATCTCCCGGGCCCGTGCCGGGTCGGTCGTGCGGCCCCCGATCACCAGCACGTTCGCATCGTTGTGCTCCCGGGCCATCCGCGCGGTGTAGGGGTCGTGGACCAGGGCCGCCCGCACCCCCGGCACCTTGTTGGCCACGATGCTCATGCCGATCCCGGTGCCGCAAAGCAACACGCCCCTCTCGGCCTCGCCCCGGGCGATCCGTCGGGCCACCTCGACCCCGAACTCGGGGTAGTCCACGGGGTCGCCGTTGTCCGGCCCCAGGTCGCGGACCTCGTGGCCCAGTTCCCGCAGGTAGGCCTTGAGGTCCTCCTTGAGAGCGTAGCCCCCGTGGTCGCTCGAGATCAGGATCATGTTGCGGTCATCCTTCGAAACGGCGGAACAGGAGGGAGGCGTTCGTGCCCCCGAACCCGAACGAGTTGGACAGGGCGGTGCGGATCCGGCCCTGCCGGGCCTCGTTGGGCACGTAGTCCAGGTCGCAGTCGGGGTCGGGGGTGTCGTAGTTGATGGTGGGCGGCGCCACCTGGTCCCGCAGGGCCAGCACCGAGAACGCCGCCTCCACGCTCCCGGCCGCGCCCAGGAGGTGGCCGGTCATGCTCTTGGTGGACGACACCCACAGCCGTTTGGCGTGGTCGCCGAACACCCGCTTGATGGCCAGGGTCTCGTAGTAGTCGTTGAAGGGGGTGCTGGTGCCGTGGGCGTTGATGTAGTCGAGCTCGTCCGGGGCCAGGGACGCGGAGCGCAGGGCCGCCTCCATGCACCGGGCCGCCCCGTCGCCCTGGGGATCGGGGGCCGTGATGTGGTAGGCGTCGCAGGTGGCTCCGTAGCCCACCAGCTCGGCGTAGATCTCGGCCCCCCGGGCCCGGGCCCGCTCCAGCTCCTCGAGGATCAGCACGGCGCCCCCCTCGCCCATGACGAACCCGTCCCGGTCCTTGTCGAAGGGCCGGCTCGCCCTCTCGGGCTCGTCGTTGCGGGTGGACAGGGCCCGCATGGCGTTGAAGCCCGCCACCGCCAGGGGGGTGATGGTGGACTCGACCCCTCCCGCCAGCATGACGTCGGCATCGCCCCGCCGGATGGCGTGCCAGGCCTCGCCGATGGAGTGGGACCCGGTGGCGCAGGCGGTCACGATGGAGAGGTTGGGGCCCTTGGCCCCGGTCTGGATGGCCACGTACCCGGGCGCCAGGTTGGCGATCACCATGGGGATGAAGAACGGGCTGACCCGGCGCGGCCCGGACTCCAGGAGCACCTTGTGCTGGGCCTCGATCCCGGGCAGGCCGCCCAGCCCGGCCCCGATCGACACTCCCACCCGCTCGGCCTCGGCCTCGCCGATCTCCAGGCCCGCGTCGGCCACGGCCATGCGGGCCGCCGCCACCGCGTACTGGATGAAGGTGTCCATCTTCTTGACCTCGCGGCGGTCCATGTACTCGGACGGGTCGAACCCCTTCACCTCGGCCGCGATCTGGGTCTTCAGCCCTGCGGCGTCGAACTTGGTGATGGGGCCCACCCCGGACCGGCCGGCGAGGCAGTTCTTCCACGACGCTTCCACACCGATGCCCAGGGGGGTGACGCACCCCAGGCCGGTGACCACGACTCTTCGTGCCGCCACGTTGCTCCTCCTGAACCCGCCTGGGCGGGTTCATTAGGGAAGGGAGCCAGGCCCGACGGCCTGGCTCCCTTCCCTAACCGCCGAACGCTCTGCTAGGCCGGATCCCTCCATGGGGGTTCGCTGCGACGCCGTCGGCGGTCCGCCGGGCCCCGAGGCGCGGCGCAGGCGAGGGCATTCGCAGAGAGGTCCCATGGTCCCTCCGGGCTAGGCCGCGAGCTTCTCCTTGATGTAGTCGATGGCGTCCTGGACCGTGCGGATCTTCTCCGCGTCCTCATCCGGAATCTCCTGGTCGAACTCCTCCTCCAGGGCCATCACCAGCTCCACCGTGTCGAGGCTGTCGGCGCCCAGGTCCTCGATGAACCGGGCCTCGGGCACGATCTTGTCCTCGTCCACCCCCAACTGCTCGGCGATGATCTTCTTGACGGTCTCTTCGATGTTCGCGCTCATGCTTCCCTCTCTTGGTTGCGGGTTGTGGGTTACCCCATGTACATGCCCCCGTTGACGTGGAGCACCTGGCCGGTGATGTACGCCGCCCGGTCCGAGGCGAGGAACGCCACCGCCTCGGCCACATCCTCGGGACGCCCCAGCCGCGCCAGGGGGACCTGCGCCAGCAGGTTCTCCCGCACGTTCTCGGGCAGCTCGGCGGTCATGTCCGTGGCGATGTAGCCGGGGGCCACGGCGTTGACGCGGACCCCCCGGTTGGCGTACTCCCGGGCCAGGCTCCGGGTGAGCCCCTCGAGCCCTGCCTTGGCCGCGCAGTAGTTGGCCTGGCCGGCGTTGCCCAGGGCCCCCACCACGCTGGAGATGTTGATGATGGCCCCCGTGCGGGCCCGGATCATGGGCCGCAGGCAGGCCTTGGCGCACAGGAAGGCACCGGTCAGGTTCGTGTCGAGCACCGCCTGCCAGTCCGCCGGCTTGAGCCGAAGGGTCAGGTTGTCCCGGGTAATGCCGGCGTTGTTGACCAGGATGTCGATCCGGCCCCAGGCGTCCAGGGTCTGGGCCACCGTCGCCGCCACGCTGTCGGGGTCGGCCACGTCCAGGCCCAGGCCCAGGGCCTCGCCCGGCAGGGCCTCGGCCACCCGGGCCGCGGCCTCGGCGCTGCGGCCGGTCACCACCACCCGGGCGCCGTCCCGGCCCAGGCGCTCTGCCACGGCCCTGCCGATACCCCGGGTCGAGCCGGTTACCAGGGCCACCTTGCCTTCGAACTCTGCCATGTCCGCTCCTCGGGTCTCTTGGCCTACGCGAGGAACGCGGCCAGGGTGTCCGGGTCCTCCACCCGGGCCACCTGGGCCTTGCGGTCGATCCGGCGCATCAGGCCCGAAAGGACCTTGCCCGGCCCCACCTCCACGAACCGCTCCACCCCCATGGCCCGAAGGGCCCGGACGCACTCCTGCCAGCGCACCCGCTGGCTCACCTGGGCAACGAGCCGGGGCGCCACCTCTTCGGGCGAGCGGTACGGCTCGGCATCCACGTTGGCCACCACGGGAAGCCGGGGGGCCGCGAACCGCAGGCGGCCCAGCTCCTCGGCCAGGCGCCGGCCGGCCGGCTCCATGAGGGAGCAGTGGAACGGCGCGCTCACCGCCAGGCCCACGGCCCGCTTGGCCCCGGCCTGGCGGGCCGCGGCGCAGGCCTCCTCCACGGCGGCGGTGTGGCCCGAGATCACGGCCTGTCCGGGGCAGTTGTCGTTGGCCACCTCCACCACGTGGTCCGGCCGGTGGATGGCCGCGCAGATCTCCTCGACCCGCGGCAGGTCGAGGCCCAGCACGGCGGCCATGGTCCCCTGACCCACGGGCACGGCCTCCTGCATGAACCGGCCGCGTTTCTCGACCACCCTCACGGCCTCGGCGAACCCGATCACGCCGGCGGCCACCAGGGCCGCGTACTCGCCCAGGCTGTGGCCGGCCGCGGCCCGAGGGGGAGGCGCCCCGGCCTCCTCCAAAGCCCTGAGGCATGCCACGCTCACCGTGAGGATGGCCGGCTGGGTGTTCTCGGTGAGCCGGAGCTCGTCCTCCGGCCCCTCGAAGATCAATCGGGACAGGGGCCTTCCCAGGGCCTGGTCGGCCTCCTCGAACGCCGTGCGGGCCGCGGCCGAGGCCTCGGCCAGTGCCCGGCCCATGCCCACGTACTGGGACCCTTGCCCCGGAAACAGGTACGCCGTCGTCATCGCGGGAGTCTCCCGGTGGCGGGAACCGTGTCGGTTTCGGAGAGAAGGTTCGCGAGACTATACGTAAGGAAAGCGGGGCGGTGCAACCCCCGGTCTACCAACGGATCAGGGCGGCGCCGAAGGTGAACCCGGCGCCGAACGCATCGAGCAGGACCCGGTGGCCCGGCCGGATCTTTCCGCCCCGCACCATCTCGTCGAGGGCGATCGGCACCGAGGCGGCCGAGGTGTTGCCGTACCGGTGCACGTTCACGTACACCCGCTCCGCGGGGACCTTGAGGCGCAGTCGCACGGCGTCGATGATCCGGCGGTTGGCCTGGTGGGGGACGAACCAGTCCACCTGGTCCCCGCTCACTCCGGCGGCCTCGAGGACCTCCTCGGCCACCTGGTGGAGGGTGCGCACCGCCACCTTGAATACCTCGTTGCCCTGCATCTTCACGTAGTGGAGACCCTGGGCCAGGCTCTCGGCGCTGGCCGGGTGCCGGGAGCCGCCCCCGGGCATGTGGAGCAGGGGCCAGTAGGATCCGTCTGCGGCCATGCGCGTGGCCAGCACGCCCCGCTCGGGGTCCTGGGTGGGGCCGAACACCGCCGCGCCGGCCCCGTCCCCGAACAGCACGCACGTGGAGCGGTCGTCCCAGTCCACGATGCGGCTCAGGGTCTCGGCCCCCACGGCCAGCACGTACCGGGCGTTGCCGGAACGGATGAAGCTGTCGGCCACCGAAAGGGCGTAGAGGAACCCGGTGCAGCCGGCGCTCAGGTCGAAGGCCATCTGACCCCGGGTTCCTAGCCGCTCCTGCAGCAGGCACGCGGTGGCCGGGAACCCGAGGGCCGGGGTGACCGTGCCCACCAGGATGAGATCGAGGTCGTCGGGGCGGAGGTCCGCGGCCTCCAGGGCCTGACGGGCCGCTTCCTCGCACAGGTCGCAGGTGTCGATGGAGGGGGGGGCGATCCGGCGCTCCCGGATGCCGGTCCGGGTGCGGATCCACTCGTCGCTGGTGTCGACCCGGGCCTCGAGATCCGCATTGGTCACCACCGTGTCCGGAAGACAGCGGCCGGTGCCCAGGATCCGGGCCCGCGGCGGATGCCTGCGTTCCGTCACTTCGTCGGTTCCTCGCTCTCGTCGGGCTCCCGGGCCTCACGCCGCGGGTGCACGAGCTTGTCCTTCAGGCTGGCCCAGAACCGTCCCTTGGCCCCGGCCCCCAGGTCGTGGCTGCGTTCGAGCATCTGCATCAGATGGCGGTTGACCCGCCGCTCGGCAAAGTCCCGGGCCACCCGGATGGCGTTGCGGATGGCACGGGCGTCCGAGGATCCGTGGGCCACGATGCCCACGCCGTTGACGCCCAGCAGCGGGGCCCCGCCCACCTCGGCGTAGTCCATGCGCTCCCGAAGCCTCTGGAACGCCCGGCGGGCGAGCACGTACCCAAGCCGGGAACCCAGGCCCCGGCCGAGCTCCTCCCGGAGCATCTGGCCCACGGCCTTGGCGAGCCCCTCCGAGCTCTTGAGCACGGCGTTGCCGGTGAACCCGTCGCACACCACCACGTCGGCCCCGCCGTTGAACACCTCGCGGCCCTCCACGTACCCCAGGTAGTTGAACTTGGCGTGCTTGAGGGCCTGGTGGGCCGCGCGGGTGGCGTCGGTGCCCTTGGTCTCCTCCTCCCCGTTGGACAGCAGCCCCACCCGGGGCTGCTCGATCCCGAGCACCAGGCGCGCAAACACCTCCCCCATGAGGGCGAACTGGACCAGGTGGACCGGCTTGCAGGCCACGTTGGCCCCCACGTCCAGGAGCACGGTGGCCCCGGCCAGGGAGGGCAGCACGGCGGCGATGGCCGGCCGGTCCACGCCGGGAAGGCGGCGCAGCACCAGCATGGCCAGGGCCATGGCCGCCCCGGAGTTACCGGCACTCACCACCGCACGGGCCTCGCCCGCCTTCACGAGCTCGAACGCAACCCGCAGCGACGAGTCCTTCTTGCGGCGCACGGCCACCGACGGGCTCTCGTGCATGCCCACGGCCTCGGAGGCGTGCTTGATGGACAGGGGGAGGCCCTCGGTCTTGTGGCGCTCCAGGTGCTGGAGAACGATCTCCCGGTCGCCGACCAGGATCACGTGGATGCCCAGATCCCGGGCGGCCCACACGGCCCCTTCGATCACCGCCTCGGGGGCGTGGTCGCCCCCCATGGCGTCAACGGCGATGCGCATGGGGCGCCGTCAGTTCGGAGGATTCATGCGCGTTTGCCGGTGCGGCAAAGGGCATCATGAACCATCCGGCTAGAACTCCTCTTCTTCCTGGGGCAGGACCTCTCGGCCCTTGTAGGTGCCGCAGGCCAGGCACGCCCGGTGGGGGGGCTTGGGCTCGAGGCACCGGGGGCAGGTGTCCAGGTTGGGGGCGCCCAGCGCCAGGTGGGACCGGCGCTTGCGCTTCCGGGCCAGGGAGTGACGTTTCCGAGGTACGGCCATGGCTGGATTCTCCTGTGTCGGTACGGCGGATCGTCTTGACGGATCGGAAATCAGCTGGCCCGGGAGGACTTCCACCGGGCCAGCGCCGCGAATCGGGGGTCGGGGGCCTGGGCGCGGCAGTCGCACGGGGTGCGGTTGCGGTCGGTGCCGCACACCGGACACAGCCCCCGGCAGTCGGGGTGGCAGACCGGGTGGTCCGGCAGGGCCAGGAGCACCTGCTCCACGGCGATGTCGGCCACGTCCACGGTGTCGCCGGGCAACGCCTCGACCTCCATGTCCTCGGGACGGAGCTCATGTTCCCCGGGCTCGGCGTCGATATCCGTGACGTAGGTGAGGTGGAACGCCTCGGTCACGGCGCGATCGTGCCGCTCCAGACACCGCACGCAGGTGCACCGCACCACGGCCCGCACCTCGCCGGTGACAAAGACGTCCCGCCCCGACCGCAGCACGCGGGCGCTTCCCTCCGGCCCGGAGACCCACTCGACCCGGGTCCACCCGCGCTCTCGGGCGATGGCGCCGGCCTGCTCCGAGCGCAGGTCGATGTGGACCGACCACCCCTCGGATGGGATCCGGTCGACGGCGATGACGAACTTGGGGACCACTCGCAACCTCCTGGGCACAATAAGCGGCCCATTATAGCGGCGAAGGGGCTCGGGTCAAGGTTCTTTTGGTGGCGGCGAGACCCCTGGCCGGGGGGAGCCGCTTGTCCGCGGCAGGGCGAGCCCCTATACTTCGCCGGGTGTCTGCGGGGGCGGCGGCTCGTTTCGCGGGATATTCGGACGATCGCCGCGTTATTGAGCCGGCGACAAGACGGACGCGCCACCACGGAGGGCGGGGCAAGCGACCTGCCTCCGGCCGGGCGCGAAGCCGGGTATTGAGATCCGCCGCGCAGGCACAGGACCGAAGAGCTGATTTCATGACAACTCGGTGGAATCCAAACCGTTTCGCGGTCCGAGCGTCAGAGGCGCTGCGCGGCGAGCAAAGGGGCCGCGCCCGGCTCTCCGAGAGGTCCCTTGCCCTTCCGAGCAGGGAGCGATAGCGTCTGTTTATCCGCCGGGTTAATGCCGTTCGGGTTCCCGGGCCATGTGGAGAGGGTTGCCATGCGGTGGTGGGTTGCGGTTGCGTTCGCGTGTGTGCTCAGCGGGGGGGTCGGGGCGGCCCAGCCCCCCCCGGATGCGGTGCTCCGCAAGGAGGCCGGCAACTACTACCTGAAACAGCGCGCCTACGAGAAGGCCCGGGACGAGTACCTGGCGTCGTTGAAGGTGGCCCCGGACTACGCCGACGCCCACTACAACCTGGGGGTGGTGTACTTTTTCCGGCTCCGTGACTATCCCAGGGCGTTGTACCACTTCGTGCGCTACGCCCAGTTGCGACCCGACGCCTCGGACCTGGATCAGGTGAGGGAGCTGGTGCTCCAGGCGCTCGAGCGCATCGAGGAGGCGGAGCGCCAGGCGTACCTTCGGGCGTTGGACAAGGGCACGGCCGAGGCGATCGAGACCTTCCTCGAGGACCACCCGGACACCGTCTACCGGGCCGACGCGGAGCGCAAGCTGGAGATCCTGCGCCGGTACGAGGAGGAGCGTGATCGGTGGCAGGGGGAGGTGGGTGCCGCGTACCAACAGGCCCTGGCCCGGGGAACGCCCGAGGCCATGGACGCGTTCCTGAGCCGGTACCCCGACGCCCCCCAGGCGCGGGAGGCGCGGCGGCTCCGGAACCTGTGGGCGAAGGAGCAGGCGGCCGAGTCCGAGGCCTTCGAGAGGGCCGTGGCCGAGGGGACCCCGGCCGCCCTGGAGCGGTTTCTGAAGGCCCACCCCCAGGGTCGATACGCCCTGCAGGCCCAGCGCCGTCTCGACCACCTGGCGGCCGCCGAAAAGGCGTTCCGGATCGCCAAACAGTCGCGGTCGATCCCGGGGCTGGAGGCGTTCCTGGAGACCTACGGCGACACGCCCCACCAAGCCGAGGCCCGGCAGCTGTTGGAGGAGCTCCGGGCCGAGGAGAAACGGGCCCAGGAAGCCGCGGCCGCGCCCGCCCCGGCGGCCGAGGAGCCCGCGGCCGACGCCGAGGAGGCGGCCCGCCGGGCCCGGGAGGAGGTGCTCCGGGCCCAGGCCGACCAGGCGTGGGCCGAGGCCGCGGCCGCGGACACGGCCGAGGCCTACGAGGCGTTCCGGGCCGCCTACCCGGACCACCCCATGGCCGAGGAGGCCCGCCGCCGCGCGGCGGTGCTTCGGGAGAACGCCGGAGCGGAGGCAGGGACGGCCCAGGAACCCCCTCGAGCGTCGGTGGAGGAGGACTGGAGCAGGACCCAGCAGGAGGACACGGTCGAGGCCTACCGGGCGTTCCTCAAGGCCCACCCCGAGGGCGAAGAGGCCGAGGCGGCCCGCAAACGGCTCGAGGAACTGGAGACCCGCATCCAGGAGGCCGAGAAGAGTTTGCCCCGCGAGAAGCGCGAGGCCCTGGAGCGGTACCGGAAGATGCTCCAGGGGCAGTGAGGAGGGGCTCCGGCACTTCTGGCAGGCTCCCTTGCCCACCGGGGCGTTGGCGGCTGCTCTGGAGCTGCCCCGCGGGCCGAAGGCCCGAAGTTCTACGGGGAGGCGGCCCCGTTCGCCGCCGGTTCGGCCGCCCCCGCGGCTCGAAGCAGGTAGGCCTCCATGAACGGGTCCAGGTCACCGTCCAGCACCCGGTCCACGTCCCCCTCCTCCAGGCCGGTGCGGTGGTCCTTGATCTTGCGGTAGGGCTGGAGGATGTACGAGCGGATCTGGCTGCCCCAGGCGATCTCGCGCTTCTCGCTCATCTGGGCCTCCAGCTCCTCCTCGCGCTTGCGGCGCTCCAGGTCGAGCAGGCGGGCCTTCAGGACGCGCATCGCGTTGGACCGGTTCTTGTGCTGGCTGCGTTCGCTCTGGCAGGTGACCACGATGCCGGTGGGCAGGTGGGTGATCCGAACGGCCGACTCGGTCCGGTTCACGTGCTGGCCGCCGGCCCCGCTCGCCCGGAACACGTCCACCCGTAGGTCCTTCTCGTCGATCTCCACCGCCACGTCCTCCTCGGCCTCGGGGTAGACGCTCACCGAGGCGAACGAGGTGTGACGGCGGGCCTGGGCGTCGAAGGGGCTGATCCGGACGAGGCGGTGCACCCCCTCCTCGGCCTTGAGGTACCCGTAGGCGTACGGGCCCGACACCGTGAACGTGACGTTCTTGACGCCGGCCTCCTCCCCGGGCAGCTCGTCCACGATCTCCACCTCGAACCCGTGCTTCTCCGCCCACCGCAGGTACATGCGCAGGAGCATCTGGGCCCAGTCCTGGGCCTCGGTGCCGCCGGCTCCGGCGTTGATGGCCACGATGGCGTCGCCGGGGTCGTGGGGGCCGCCGAGCATGGTGCGCAGCTCCATCTCGCGCACCCCCCGGGCCACGGCCTCGAGCTGCTCCTGGGCCTCCCGAACGAGCTCCTCGTCGCCTTCCTCCTCCCCCAGCTCCCAGGCGACCCGGCAGTCCTCCAGCTGGGCCTCGAGGCGCTTCCAGGCCTCCACCTCCGCGGTCAGTCGCTCGCGTTCCTTGCCCAGCCGGGCGGCCGCTTCCGGGTCGTCCCAGAAGTCGGGCCGGGCCATCAGGGCATCGAGCTCGGCGATGCGTTTCTCCTTGGCCGCGAGGTCAAAGATGCCTCCATAGTTCGGTGAGGCGGCGGTGCAGCTCGTCGAGGCGTTCCGAATCGGCCATCGAACAGTTCCTCCGTCGGGAAGAGGCGCGTGGACGCGGCGGGCCCTCAGGTCCGGGGGTGCCGCCGGGGGCCGCGAAGGATAGCAAAAACGGTCAGACCGGCCAAGGCGAGGCTGGTCGGCGAGATCCAGGGCCGCACGGCGGCCTGGGGCGTGGGGCCGGGCGGCGGCAGCTCCACCTCGGCCACGAACGCGTCCCGGGCGCCCAGAACCGTGGTCGTCAGGGGCCGCCCCCGCCGATCGAACACCGCGCTCACCCCCGTGTTGGCGGCCCGCACGAGGGGCAGCCCGGTCTCGGCGGCCCGGAGGGCCGCAAAGGCCAGGTGCTGGTAGGGCGCGGGGGTTCGCCCGAACCAGGCGTCGTTGGTGACCACCACGAGCAGGCGGGCTCCCTGCTCGGCGTGCCGGGCAGCGAGCCCCGGGAAGATGCCCTCGAAGCAGATCAGGGGGCCCAGCGTGGGAAGGCCCGGACCCGACAGGGGCCTCACCCCCGGGCCGGGGGAGAAGTCGCCCGCGCCCTCCACCATCTTCTTCAGGAAGGGGAGGTAACGCCCGAAGGGCACGTACTCGCCGAAGGGCACCAGATGGACCTTGTCGTAGCGGCCGGCCCAGGTGCCCTCGGGGGTGACGAGGAACACGCTGTTGCGGTACTCCACGCGGCCGTCCACCCGTTCATACCCGGGGGCCCCGAACAGGAGCCAGACGCCCGCCCTCCGGGCCAGGGCCAGGAGCCGGGAGGTCTCGGGGCCGCCGTCCTGCACGCTCAGGGGCACGGCGGTCTCGGGCCACACCACCAGCTGCGGCCGCCGGGGCACCAGGTCCAGGGTGAGGCGCTCGTAGATGTCGAGGGTGACCCGGCGGTAGGCCCGATCCCACTTCTGGGCCTGGTCGATGTTCCCCTGGACCACCCCCACCCGCAGGGTGGCGTCGGCCGGCGGCAGGGGGGAGGGGGCCAGGGCGAGTCCGGCCCAGGTCAGCGCAGCCACCGTCGGCACCGCGAGCGCCCGGGTGGACACGGCCCCCCGGGCCAGGAGCCAGGCGGGCGCCACGGCCAGGCCCACCCCGACCAGCCGGATCCCGTCGGCCCCCACCCACGGCGCCAGGCGCAGGGCCAGGGGTTGGTTCCACAGGGCCTGGGCCACGTCCCCCCACGGGAAGCCGGTCAGGGCCCACCCTCGAACGCCTTCGAGCCCGGTCCACACGAAGGGGGCCAGGGCCAAGGCCAGGCCGGGACGCCTCCGCCCCACGGCCGCGCAGGCCCATCCGCACGCCCCGGGGTACAGGGCCAGGTAGGCGGCCAGGAGGGCCACGCATCCCACGGCGGCCGGCCACGGCAGGCCGCCGTACCGGGCCACCGTGGGGGCGATCCACCACAGGAGAGCCCCGAAGAACCCGAGCCCCTGGATCCACCCCAGCAGGAACCCCCGGCGCGGCTCGCACCGGACGGCCAGGGCCCACAAGGGGGCCGGCAAGGCCAGGGCCAGGGGCCCGAGGGACGCGGGGGGGAACGCGGTCACCGCCACCAGGGCGCCCCAGGCCGCCAGGGCCCAGGGGCCGGGATCAAGCCACCTCGACCCGGTTGCGGCCATTGGCCTTGGCGCGGTAGAGGGCCTCGTCCGCGGCCCGCAGCAGTTCGTCCGGGGAGCGCTCCTGCTCGCCGGGGAGGTAGTCGGCCACCCCCATGCTCACGGTGACGTGGATCCGGCGGTCCCGCCCGATGGGCACGGGCTCGCCGGCGATCCGGTTGCGCAGCCGTTCGGCGATGGTGCGGGCGAGGCCTGCGTCGGTCTTGGGGAGGAGGAGCACGAACTCCTCCCCTCCGTACCGGGCCACCAGGTCTTCGCTGCGCACGGCGTCCTTGAGGATCTCCACGAGCCGCACCAGCACCCGGTCCCCGGCGGGATGGCCGTAGGTGTCGTTGATCCGCTTGAACCGGTCCAGGTCGATCATGACGCAGGCCAGGGGCTCTCCGTGACGCGCCGCCCGGGCGTACTCGGCCTTGAGGCGCTCTTGGAAATGCCGGTGGTTGTACGCCTTGGTCAGGCCGTCGGTCACCGACAGGAGCTTCAGCTCCTGGTTGGCCGCATCCAGCTGCCGGGTGAGGGCCTGGAGTTGCTGGTTCTTGGCCTCGAGCTCCAGGTTCTGCTGGGACAGCCGTTTCTGCAGGGCCCGGATCCGAAGCAGGCTCCGAACCCGCGCCACCAGCTCCACGTTGTCGAAGGGCTTGGAGATGTAGTCGTCGGCCCCCGCGTCCAGGCCCCGGGCCAGATCCTCCACGTCGCCCTTGGCCGTGAGCATGAGGATCGGAATGTAGTCGTCGGCCTCCTCCCGCCGCCGCAGCTCCCGGCACACCTCGTACCCGTCCATCTCGGGCATCATCACGTCGAGCAGAACCAGGTCCGGGGGGGACTCCTGGACCCGTTCCAGGGCCTCCCTTCCGTTCTGGGCCTCCCGGATGCGGTACCCCTGGGCCCGGAGCACGTCCGACACCATGGCCCGGACGATCCGGCTGTCGTCCACCACGAGGAGCTCAGGCGCTTCCATCGGTCACCCCCGGGGGCTTGGGGTCGCGGTCCAGGGCCTCCAGGATCTCCCGGGCCATGTCGCCCAGGCCCACCACGCGGGTGGCCGCCCCAGCGTCGATGGCCGCCTTGGGCATGCCGTAGATCACCGACGACTCCTCGTCCTGCACCAGCACCTTGGCCCCGGCCCGGCGCAGGGCCAGGGCTCCCCGGGCGCCGTCCCGGCCCATTCCGGTGAGCACCACCCCCACGGCCCGGGGCCCGTACTCCCGGGCCACCGACTCGAACAGGACGTCGGCCGACGGCCGGCACGCGTTCACCGGTGGGCCCTCCCGGGGCACGGCCCGGCCGGCCCGCACCCCCAGGTGGGTTCCGTCGTCGGCCAGGTACACCGTGCCCGGCTCCATGTGGACCGGCCCCTCCACCACCCGGATGGGGTGGCCGGTCTCACGCTCGAGCCACCCCGCAAACCCCCGGGTGAACCCAAGGCTGATATGCTGCACCAAAACCACCGGGCAGGGAAAGGGGCGGGGCAGGTCGTGGAACAGCCGTTGGATCGTGCGGGGCCCCCCCGTGCTGGCGGCCAGGGCCAGCAGCCGGTCCGGCCGGGCCGAGATCCGGGCCCTGGCGACCGGTCGGCGCTCGGCGGGGATGCCGCTGGCCCAGCCCCGCCGTCGGGCCACCCGGGCGTAGAGCTTGATCCGGGAGCGCAGGTCCTCGGCCACCGAGGCGTACGTGTCGGGGCCTGCCGAGGCGTCGGGCTTGGGCAGGGCCTCGAACGCGCCGGCCCGCACCGCCCGGAACGCGCTCTGGACCTCGCCGGGGTTCACGGTGGCGCTCAGGATGATCACGGGCGTGGGGCACCGCGCCATGATCCGCTCCACCGCTTCCAGCCCGCCCATGACCGGCATCTGCACGTCCATGATCACCACGTCGGGCCGCAGGGCCTCGCACCGCTCCACGGCCTCGAGGCCGTTCTCCGCCTCGGCCACCACCTCGAGCTCCGGGTCGGCCTCCAGCAGGTCCCGGAGCACCGTGCGCACCAGGCGGGAGTCGTCCACCAGTAACAGCCGGATCAACGTTCCACCCCTTTCCGTCGTTTGCGGACCAGGTCCTCCAACAGCGTCGTGAACTCCTTTTGGCGGAATTGATCCTTGGAGACGAACGCATCCGCCCCGGCCTCGGCCACCCGGTCGGCCTCCCCGGACCGGTTCGACACCACGACCACCGGCAGTCCCGCCAGAGCGGGGGTGTTCCGCACCCGTTGGAGAAGGCCGTAACCGTCCATCTCGGGCATGTCCAGGTCGGTGACCACCACGGCCACGGGCTCGCGCTGGAGCAGCCGCCACGCCTCGGCTCCGGAGGCCGCGGGCAGAACCTCGTACCCCTGGGTGCGCAGCAGGTGCTCGATCAGATGCCGGCTCGTCACGGAGTCGTCGGCCACCAGGATCCGGGGCGGCTGCTCGGGCGCGCGGGCGGGCCGCCGGTGGGCCGCCTCCAGCTCGTGCCATCGGGCGTACAGGTCGATCACGTTGAGCACCGGCAGGGCCTCGCCCGTGGGCAGGAACGACACCCCCACGACCAGGGGGGCCCCGGCCAGGTGGGGGCCCAGGGGCTTGATCACCAGTTCCCGCTCGCCCTCCACCGCGTCCACCTCCACCAACATGACCCGGTTGCGAAACCGCAGGCGCACCACCCCCACCCGGGAGGCAGGTTGGGGCCGTTCGATCCCCAGCACCCCGGCCAGATCCACCACCGGCGCCAACCGGCCGCCGGCGTCCCAAAGCCCCTCCCGGGCCTGGAGCGAGGCCACCGGAACCGAGTCGCACCGGTCCACGAACAGCGAGGGCAGGGCGTAGGGCTCCCCCCCCACCCGCACCACCAACCCCGGCAGGGTGGTCAGGGACAGGGGCAGCAGCAGCCGAAACCGGGACCAGCGGCCGGGCTCGGTCTGGATCACCAGGGATCCGTTGAGCTTCTCGACCCGCAGCTTCACCACGTCGAGCCCCACCCCCCGGCCGGACACCTCGCTGACCCGCTCCCGGGTGGAGAAGCCGGGCCGGCATAGGAGGTAGAGGGCCTCCTCGTCCGACAGCGCGCGGGCGGCCGCGTCGTCGAGGAGGCCCCGCTCCACGGCCTTGCGCCGGACGTGGGCTGGATCGAGGCCCCGGCCGTCGTCCTCCACCTCGATGGCCACCGCATTGGACCGGTGGTACGCCCGGAGGATCAGTCGGCCGCGGCGGGACTTTCCGGCCCGCTCCCTCTCGTCGGGCGGCTCGATCCCGTGGTCCACGGCGTTGCGCACCAGATGGGCCAGGGGAGCCTGGATCGCCCCGAGCAGCGAGCGATCCACCTCGGTGAGCCGGCCCTCCACCACCACCTCGACCTCTTTGCCGAGCTCCCGGGCCAGGTCCCGGGCGGTGCGCCGGAATCCCTCGAGCAGGTCGCCCAGGGGCACCATCCGCAGGGTCAACACCCGGTCCTGGAGCTCGGAGACCAGGTGGTCGAGCTGCCCGAGCTCGTCCAGGAACTGGCTGAAGCCCCGGCCCGCGATCATCCGGGCCATGGCCCGCAGGGCGTCGATCTCGGCCGGCTCCAGAGGGCGGTCCGGGTCCTGCCATCGCAGCAGCCCCAGGCGGCGGAATCCCCGGCGGAACCGCTCCATCCGGGCCAGGATCGCCGCCCGATGGGTGGCCAGGTCGTCCACCAGGTTCTGGAGGCCCTCCAGCCGCTCGGTGGGCACCCGCAGCCGCAGGGGTTCGGGCTCGACCGGCGAGCACGGCCGGCAAGGGGCGCCCGGGCCGGGGGGCGGGGGGGGCGCCGGCGGGGCGGGTGCCCCGGTCTGGCCCAGCTCTCCTCGGAGGCGGTCCACGCCCTGGAGCAGCCGGCTCACCGTGTCGGGGCCGAACCCCCCGGCCTCCGCCTCCCGGAGCTGGTTTTCGAGCTCGTGGGCCTGGCGGCTGACCTCTGCCAGGCCCACCATGCGGGCGCTCCCCTTCACGGTGTGGGCCAGGCGCATGGCGCTTCGGTGGGCCTCCCGGTCGGAGGGGTCCTGCTCCAGCTGCAGGAGCCTCTGCCCCAGCCGCTCCAGGAGCTCCTCGGCTTCCTCGAGAAAGATCTTGACGTACTTCTCGTCCACCGGCATGGGGGATCAGACCGTGAACCCCTGCGCCCCCAGGTTCTCCTGGGCCAGGTGCTTCAGCCGGCGGGCCAGCTCCTTGAGGCTGATCACCGCCTTCTCCACCTGCTCGGCCGACCGGTTCACCTGCACGGCCACGTCGTTGATGTCGGTGATGGTCAGGACCAGCTGCTCCCCCGCGGTCGCCTGCTGCTGGGTGGCCACGGTGATCTCCTTGGCCGACTCCTTGGTCTGGCGCACCAGCTCCAGGATCGTCTCCAGGCTCTCGCCGATCTGGTCCACCCGCTCGGCCCCCGCTCGGACGGTGGTCGTGCCCTTCTCGGTGGTGAGCAGGGTGGTGTTCACCGAGTTCTGGATCTCCTCGACCAGGGCCTTGATCTGGCCGGTGGCCTCCACCGTGCGTTGGGCCAGGCGACGGACCTCGCCGGCCACCACCCCGAACCGCTTGCCGTGTTCCCCCGCGCCGGCCGCCTCGATGGCGGCGTTGACCGCCAGCAGGTGGGTCTGCTCGCTGATCTCGTCGATGATGTCCACGATGCCGCCGATCTTCTGGGACTTCTTCCCCAGGTCCATCATGGAGGCCGCGATCGCGCCCACCTGTCCCTTGACCTCCTTCATGCCGGCCACGGCCTCCCGCACCGCGTCTCGACCCCGCACGCAGGCGTTGAACGTCTCCTCCGCCACCTGCTCCACACTCTCCACGTTGGCCGAGATCTCGTTGGAGGTGGCCGCGATCTCCTCGGCCGTGGTGGTGGCCTCCTGCACGGCCGAGGCCTGCTCGGCCGCCCCGCTCGACTGCTCCATGGCGATGGTCACGAGGTTCTCGCTGGACCGGTGCAGGTCCTCCACCGCCTCGGCCAGGGCCGCGGCCACCGAGGACGACCGTTGGAGGCTCTCCCTCAGGTGGGATCGCAGGGTGTTGAGGTGTCCCCCCAGCCGGGCCATCTCGTCCTCGCCCCGGATCGTCAGCTCGCGGGTGAGGTCGCCGTCGGCCATGCGCCGGGCCGCCTCCTCCAGGCGGTACACCGGCCTGAGCACCAGGAGCCGCAGGCTCCCCACCACCACGGCCACCACCACCACCAGGGTCAGGGAGAACAGCACGAGCAGGCGGTTGCGGATACCGACGAGCTGCTCGTCGAAGTCGGAGAAGTCGAATCCGATCAGGATCGCCCCCAGGTAGGGGCCGTCGGAGGTGTGGCAAGTGCTGCAGACGCCCTGGTTGTGCAGGGGCACGGCGTTCGTCACGTGGCCGGAGCGCCGGATCTCCAGCAGCCCCGTGGCGCTTGCCCCGGCCTGGACGAGCCGGGCCATCTCGGGGTCTTCGAGCTTCTTGCCGATCTCGCCCGGCCTGCCGCTGTAGCGCACCGTTCCGTCGGGCTGCACCACCCGCAGGGCCTCGATGCCCGCCGTGGACACCGCGTTCTCGAGAATCTTCTGGAGCTCCTCCATCTTGCCCTCCACCATCGAGAACAACAGCGTGTTGTACACGAAGGTGGCGAACCCCTGGTTGGTGCGTTCCTGAAGCCCGATCACGGTCCGTCGCTGCACCCAGGCGGTGTAGGTGCTGGCCAGCCCGAGCAGGATCGCCATGACCACGGCCGTGGAGACCGCGATCTTCGTGGACAAGCTCTTACGGAACGAGCCGATCATGGATCTCTCCTTCGCCAATCGTCAGGGTTCCGAAGACAGCCCTGGTAGGTCACGAGCGCAGCTACACCGGGGGCCGATGACCGTCGACCGGAGACCGAGGTGATTTGGGAGCGAGCAGGATACCCGAGGGTGCGGTTTGTCCCTGTTTTCTTTCCGCTGATTACCGACCCCTGAACCGCAGGTCCCCCCTCCGGATGCGTATCCGAGGGATGGCGACTTGGTATCAGGAGCCGCCCGGTTGCCGCCGGTCATCGGGCACGGCCGAGCCTCGCACGAGCCCATCGGGGTCGAGCACGGTCACCGGTTCCTCTTCCTCCGCCTTCCACTGGCCCTTCACGGTGTTCTCGGGCGCACCGGCCCAGGGCGCCTCGATCGGCTGGACCTCCTCGGGGGGCACCGGCACCACGTCCACGATCCGGTCCACGGTGAACGCGGCCCGCAGGTCCCCGCTCGCCACCAGGACCAGGTAGCCCCCCGGGCCGCCGGGGGCTTCGGGGATGGCGAGAAACCGGTTCGTGTCCACCACCGACACCACTTCGCCCCGCACCCCGGCCACCCCCAGGATGTACTCCGGCAGGCCGGGCAGGCGGGTGATCCGGGGCCGCCGCACCACGCCGCGGCCCGCTTCGGCAGGCAGCGCGAACCGGCGGCCGCCGGCCTCGAACACCAGGTGGGGCCGACCCCCCGTCGGGTCCTGGGCCTGGTGCTGATGGTCCCAGTACTCGGCCCGCAGGGCCTCGAGCCAGGCGGTCAGATCCGCGTGCGCAGACCTCACGGCTCATCCCTCCTTTCCGGGAGTTGCAGACTGGACTCGAGGATCTCGGCCACGGCCCGTGCCTCCATGCCGCCGGTCATCCACCGGGGCACCCGCAGGCCCGACCGCAGGGCCTGCAGGGCTCGGCCCGCCTCGGCGGCCGCGGCGGCCCGATCCCCCCGCCGCAGCAGGATCCACGCCCGGTTCACCCGGGCCATGACGAGGCCCGGGTCCCTGAGGAGGGCCTCGTCGTAGCGCACGAGGGCCCCGGCGTCGTCGCCGGAGCGTTCTTGCAGAAGCCCGCACAGGTAGCACGCCTCGGCCGGAGCCGACGGCGATGCCGCGGCCTGGCGAGCCGCCACGAGGGCCTCCTGCTCCCGCCCCTCGTTGGCGAGGAGCAGGGCCTGGCCCACCATGCCCCGGGGATCGGTGGGGTCGGCTTCCAGCAGGCTCTGGAACCGTTGCTGGGCCCTCTCGAACTCCTCGACGTCCAGCAGGGCCAGGCCGGCCCGGTAGACGGCCTCCGCATCGTCCGCCGGGCCCGCCCGCACCCGGCCGGCCGCGGCAGGGGTGGGGCGGGGCCGCGGGGTGGCGGCCACGCGGCGGTAATAGAAGCATCCGGCGCTTCGGACCGGCTCCAGTTCGGGTCTGCGGGGCCAGATCGTCTCGGAGGGGCCCAGGAAGAGGGCCCCGTCGGAGTCCAGGGAGGTCGAGAGCAGGTCCACGGTCTCGGCCACGGCCTCGGGGCGGAAATAGATGAGGGTGTTGCGGCAGAACACGGCGGCGAACGGGCCGCTGCGCCGCACCCACTCCCGGGTGTCGGGGGCGAGCAGGTCCCGGCGCTCGAACCGGACCATCCGCCGGAGGTGAGGCGGCACCTCCCAACCGTCCCCCCGGGGGCGGAGGTGGCGGCGCAGCATCTCGGGGGGGATGTTGCGCACGGCCCGCTGCCCGTAGCGCCCCCGGCGTGCCCGGGCGAGGCTCGGCGCGTGGTTGTCGGTGGCCACGATCTCCACCGGAGCTTCGGGCCCGAGCACCTCGACGCAGGCGATGGCCAGGGAGTAGGGCTCCTCTCCCGAGGCGCAGCCGGCCGACCAGATTTTCGCGGGCCGGCCCCGCAGCCGGGGGAGCACCTCGGTCATCAGGGCTGTGAACTGGCCGGCGTGTCGCCAGAAGTGGGTCTCGTTCACGGCCAGCAGCAGGGTCAGGGCGTCGAGCTCCTGGGCACGGAACCGGGCCGAGGCAAGGCGGCGCAGGTAGGCCTGGGCCGTGGGCACCAGCCGGGCCACCAACCGGACCCCCACGGCCTCCGCCAGGGCCCGGCGCCGGTCGGCCCGGATGGCGAGGCCCCGGTGCTGCTCCACCAACGCGGCCACCTGCGCCAGTTCCCGCTGGCCGGGGCCGGCCGCCGCCAACGGCCAGGCCCGCGCGAAGGCCGGCCACTCCCGGCCGGCCGCCAGCACGGCCGAGGCTAGGGCGCGAGGGGGCGCGTCTTCCGGGAAGGCCTGGTAGACCCGGGGCTCCAGGTCCGAGGCGGAAGGGGTGGGGCACACCAGGATCACGGCCGGCGGGGCAGCGGCCCGGCTCCGGGCCCATTCCAGGGCCCCCCGCAGCCGAGGGGGGGCTGCCGTGCACACCACGGCCACGGGCAGGTCCCCGGCCAGGGCCTGATCCAGGGCGTCGGCGGCCGTGGCCCGCACCCCGATCCGGCTCAGGGCCTCGGCCGTGGCCCGGGCCTCGGCCGGCCGGTCGGCGGCCACCCACGCCAACGGGGTGGGGGGGGGGTCAGGGAGAGTCGGTGCGGCCAGGTTCACCTGCGGACGCTTCCTCGCTGGGGGGGCGACGGATCAGGACCTCTTTGACCCGCCTCTTATCGGCGTCGCGCACGGTGAACTCAAGTCCGCGGTACTGGAAGGTCTCTCCGGGGCGGGGAATCCTGCCCAACACGTGGAACACCAGGCCACCGACCGTCTCGAACTCCTGGGTGTCCAGCTCCAGGCCCAGGAGGTCCTCGAGCTTCTCCATGTCGACCCGGCCCGAGACCCGAAGGCCCTCCCGGGTCTCCCGGACTTCGCCATCCAGGTCGGGTTCGTCCTCGATCTCTCCCACGATCTCCTCGACCACGTCCGAGGGGGTCACCAGGCCGGAGACCCCCCCATACTCGTCCACGGCCAGGATCAGGGGGACCCGGTTGCGTTTGAACTCCTCGAGCAGGGCCTCCAGGGTCAGGGTCTCGGGCACGAACACGGCGGGCCGGCACAGGGGCTCCAGAGGGGGGGACGGGGGGGGCGCGCCCCAGTACCGGAGCACGTCCCGGGCCGTCACGAAACCGATCACCTGGTCCAGGGTGTCCCGGTACACCGGGATCCGGGAGTGCCCCTCCTCCACCATCCGCCGGACCAGCTCCGGGAGCGGCTCGTCCCGGTCCACGGCCACGATCTCGGTGCGGGGCACCATGATCTCGCGGACCCGGGTGCGGCGCAGGGCAAGGACCGAGAGGAGCATCTCCTCCTCCTCGGGCTGGAGCACGCCCTCGGCCGTGCCCTCCTCGATCAGGTCCTCCATCTGCCGCACCAGGTCCCGGCGGGGCCGAAGCCGGCGCCGGATCCACTCGACGAGGATTCCCAAGGCGGTGGGCCGGGACTCGGCCTTCACGGCATTCCCCCGGGCAGCACCAGGTAGTGGAGCGCCAGGGCCAGCCCGGCACCCAGGGCCCCCCCGGCCAAGACCTCGCCGCGGGAGTGGATCCGCAGCAGGAGCCGGCTGTGGCTCACCATGAGGGCCAGCAGCCCCGCCAGGGCGGCCACCAGCCAGTCCCGGGTGTGCAGGGCGAGAAGGGTGGCCACGGCGAACGAGACCGCGGCGTGGCCCGAGGGAAAGCCGCCGTGGAGCGGCGCGCCCCGGCCCAGGAGGGCCTTCAGCAGCACCACGGTCACGATCACGGTCAGGAGGATCGCGGCCGTGGCCATGGGGCCGGCCGGCCCGGTGGGAAGGGCCGCACCGAACCGCGACAGGCGCGGCCCGAGCACCACCCACCCGACGGCGGCCGCGCCGAACGAGGCCACGAGCACGGCTCCGGCGGCCACGTCCTTGGCCGACCGGGCCAGGGGGTCGTATCGGGGGCAGGCCAGATCCACCAGGGACTCGAAGGCGGTGTTGATGAGCTCGGCCACGAGCACCAGTCCGGCCGCCAGGCACAGCAGCGCGAACTCCCCCGGCGTGACCCCCAGCCGGGGGGCGAGCACCAGAACGGCCAGGGCGGCCAGGGAGTGCCACCGCATGTGCCGCTGGGTGCGCACCGCCTCGAGCACCCCCTCCACGGCGCAGTTGAGGGTTTCCAGCCAGGTCTCAGGTTTCACGGCGGATCCGTTGGAACAGCTCCTCCTGCCGGGCCTCCATCTCGGCCGCCCGGTGGGCCTGGGCCCCCTCGTGGTCGTACCCCAACAGATGCAGGAGGCCGTGCAGGCACAGGTAGAACACCATGTCCTCCAGGGGCCAGCCGGCCTCCTCGGCCTCGCGGGCCGCGGTGTCCAGGCTGACCACCACGTCCCCCAGCACGGCCGGGTCCATCGCCCCGGCCTCGCCCTCGCGCTGGGAGAAACTGATCACGTTCGTGGGCGAGTCAAGGCCGAAGTAGGTGCGGTGCAGCTCCTGGATGTCCGCGTCGGAGCACAGCCACACCGAGAGCTCGGTGGACGGCTCACAGCCCGAGGCGCTTAAGGCGCTCCCCAGACGCCTGCGGAGCCGCTCCTCGTCGATCCGTTCCGGCCGGTCGTTTCGGATCCAGATTTCCATCGCTGCGGCGTTCCTTGTGGGCCAGGAGCGGATAGTCGATCCGCTGGTGATGGATGCCGGTGAGGATGCGGGCGAACGCGCCCGCGATCCGGTGCAGGTCCCTCAGGGTGAGGTCACACTCGTCGAGCTGGCCGTCGGCAAAGGTGCGGTTGACGATGTTCTGAACCATGCCCTGGATCCGGGCCGGCCGCAGATCGGGCAGGGTGCGCGACGCCGCCTCCACCGCGTCGGCCAGCAGCACCAGGCCGGCCTCCCGGGTCTGGGGCTTGGGGCCGGGGTATCGGTAGTCGGTCTCGTGAACCTGGTCGTCCCTCTGGCGGGCGGCCTTGTCGTGGAAGTAACGGATCAGCCCCGTGCCGTGGTGCTGCTGGAGGATCGCCTCGATCTCCCGGCCCAGGCGGTGGCGGCGGGCCAGCTCGACCCCCTCCTTCACGTGGGAGGTTAGGATCAGGCTCGAAAGCCTCGGGGCCAGACGGTCGTGGGGGTTTCGGCCGTGGGGCTGGTTCTCGATGAAGTAGGCCGGTTTGGAGAGCTTGCCCACGTCGTGGTAGTACGAGGCCACCGTGGCCAACAGGGCCCGGGCCCCGATGGCCTCGGCCCCGGCCTTGGCCAGGGTGCCGGTGACCAGGGAGTGGTGGTAGGTGCCCGGCGCCCGAAGCATCAGGTCCCGGAGCAGCGGGTGGTCGAGGCTGGCCAGCTCCGTGAGGCGCAGATCCGTGGTGTAGCCCAGGACCAGCTCGGCCAGGAACACCAGCAGCAGGGAGAGCGCGCCCGCGGCCAGCCCCCCGCCCAGGGCCCACAGGGCGTCCCACCCGATCTGGCCCGGCAGCGCGTCGGCCGCGAGGCCGAATCCGGCCGCCACGGCCGCCTGGGCCACCCCGGCCCACAGCCCGGCCCGCAGGTAGGCGGCCCGCCGGGCCGCCCTGCCCACGCCGTGGGCGCCCACGAGCCCCCCGGCCAGGAACACGCCCGCGGCCTCCAGCGGCACGGGGGTGCCCAGGCCGCCCAGCACCGACAGGGGAACGGCCAGCAGCAACGCGGTCTCGGAGTTCAGGACCGCCCGCACGGTCAGCACGCCCGCGGCCATCGGCACCCCCAGGACCGCGGCCCCCAGGCCACCGGGCACCGAGGCCGCCGTTGCCAGGGCGAGCCAGGCCCGTTCCAACGCCGCCAGCACGAGGAGGGTCGCGCCCAGCAGGATCCGGTCGCGGGGAGCGCTCCGAAACTTCTTGACGTTGCGGCGGCCGAACTCGAAGGGGATCCAGATTCCCAGGCACCACAGGGCCACGAGACCGATCCCCCGGCGCCAGGCGTTTCCGGTGTCGGCCAGGCGGGCGTGGGCACGCAGGCGCCGGGCCTGTTCCGGGCTGACCCGGTCCCCCTCCCGAACGATCATTTCGCCTTGCCGGATCAGGTACCGGACCGGGGCCACCCGGTCCCGGGCCTCCCTGCGGCGGCGGGCGGTCTCCTCCCCGTTGCGGGCCACGTTGGGCCGTAGCACCTTCCGGGCCAGGGCCCGTGCCAGGCGCTCGGGTCCGGCGGCCCCCTCCGGGGCGAGCCCGTCGCGGGCCTCGTCCAGCCCGAGCGGCATCGAAGCCGGTGTGAGGGGGGTCTCGGCGCGGGTGCGCAGGTCCCGGAGGACCCTCGGCCGGTCCCGGAGGAAGGGGGTGGGGTCGGCCACGACGCCCCGGTCGAACAGGGGCTCCAGCAGACGCCGAACCCGGCCCAGGAGGCCGGCGCGCGCGGCCGGGTCCGTGAGGCCGCGGACCTGCTCGGCCGAGACCGGAACCCCCAGGCGGGCCGCCGCCTCGGCTGCCAAGGCCTCCCAGTCCGGAGGCTTCGGCCCGTCCGGACTCACGGCCGAGGGCAGGGGAATCCGGTCCACCAGGGCCGCCGCCTCGTCCAGGGCCTCGGCCAGCAGGTCGGGGTCCCGATCGAACACCTCGGGCGCCCGCTCGGCGGCCTGGGCCCTGCGGGCCTCGGTGGCGGCCTCGTCCGGCAGGGCGAAGTCCCGCTGCGCCTTGACGTTCTCCCGGGCGACCTCGCCGGGCGCGTACAGGGGGACCCGCTTGGCGAAGGGAAGACCGGTCACCACCGCGGCCAGGGACGCCAGCCCCAGGAGCAGCAGCGTCGACACGGCGCGTCGCCGGGCGGGAGAACCGGTTGGGACGCCGGACCGGCGGGTGGGTCGGGATGGGAACATGAAGCCTCCGAGTCAGGGCATGCTAAGGCACGGTCGGGGGGGAGTCAAGATCCGCGGAATCCATCGGAAACAGCGGTTGTTTCGGTCGGATCCCTGTGGTACGGTTCGGCAAACTCTCTAAATGAGAAGTCCCTTTAGGCTCCCTGCGGAGCCGGACAACAGGCAATGCCGTGACGGGTGACGAGTGACGGCGGCGGGCATGGGTTTCAGGGGCCAGAATTCAGAAGTCGGTGGACAGGGAGAAGGCTCTTCGGTCCCCCGAGAGGATCCCCCCGGGAACCCGAGCTGCTTTTCGGGATTTCCTGTCTCCTGTCCGCTGAATTCTGGTTCCTGAAACCCATGCCCCCGGACCATGAGGTGCAGGCGAAGAGGCATGGTAATGCTTAGAGCGTGTGGGAATCGGGGAGGTTTTCAAGCCTCCCAGCGTCCCAGCCTCCTAGCGTCCTAGCGGAAGTCACTTGGAAGGAGGTTGTCCGTGGCACCGGGTTCCGGGCTTCGAGAGGAACTGGAAGAGATCAACCGGGAACTGCGCAAGACGTTCCTGAAGCTCCAGTCGCTTCTGGAAAAGAAGCAGCGGGCGCTCCGAGAGGCCGAGATCCTGGAGGACGAGCAGGAACAGGAGCGGTTGTCCGAGGTTGTCCTCCAGATCGAGAAGAAGCTCCGCGAGATCCGTCAGATCGGCATCCTTCCCCCTTCCACGACCCCGTGATGGCTCCCCTGCGAAGACTTCTGGTGATCGCTCCAGACGGGCCCTGGGTCCCGGCCCGGGAGGCCGGGGTGGGGGCGTTTCGTCTCGAGGTCAGCCGCGTGGATTCGCCGGAGCTCGCCCCGCCGGGGCCGTGGGACGTGGTGGCCTTCCGCACCGACGCGTTCGGGAAGGCCGGCCCCGAGGAGATCCTGGCGTGGCTTCGGCGGGCGGCGCCCGAGGCCACGGTCCTGCCGGTGGCCGTGCGGCCCGACCCACGTCAGGCCTTGATCTACCTGAAGAACGGCGCCTACGAGTACCTGGAGGAGCCGCTCGATCCCCCCGAGTTCCTGCGGGCCCTGGCCGAGGCCGTGGAGAACCGGGAGGCGTTCCGCGAGATCCTGGAGATGAACCGGACCCTGGAGGCCCAGGCCAGCCAGCTGCGCCGGGAGAAGGAGGAGCTGGAGCGGCGCAACCGGGAGCTGCAGGCAGTGAGCCGGCTGGCCCAGGACCTGGCCGCCTCGTTGGAGCCCCAAGAGGTGGTGGACCGGTTGGGGGCGCGGCTTCGTGAGGTGTTCGGGGACCGCTCGGTGCGCATCGGCCTGTGGGGCCGGGTCCCTGGCGGGCTGGCCTTGGTGGGCGGAGCCTCGGGCCCCGGCGTGGAGGACGCGCCCGGGCCGTGGGCCACCAGGGTCCTCCGGGGCGAGGAGGTGCGTCAGCCGGCCCGGGACGGGGGGGCGGAGCTGGTGGTCGTGCCGATGAGGGCCCGGGACCGGGTGGTGGGGTTCCTGGCGTTGGAAGGGAACTCGCAGCCGGTGCCCGAACACGAGATGGAGATCCTGCGAATCTTCGCCGACACCGCGGCCATCGCCCTGGAGAACGCCCGGCTGTACCAGGCCATGCGGGACCTGTCGGTGCGCGACGAGCTCACGGGCCTGTTCAACCGGCGGTACTTCCAGGAGCGGCTCCGGGCCGAGTGGAACCACGCCACCCGCCACGAGATCCCCCTGGCCCTCCTGATCATCGACATCGACCACTTCAAGCGGCTGAACGACGGCAACGACCACCTGACCGGTGACGCGGCCCTGCGCAAGCTGGCCGAGCTCCTCACCCGCAACACCCGGGGCATCGATACGGTGGCCCGGTACGGCGGAGAGGAGTTCGTCGTGATCCTGCCCCGCACCGGCCGGGAGGGGGCCCTGGCCGCGGCCGAGAAGCTCCGGCGGGCGGTGGCCCGGACCCGCTTCCCCGGCGAGGACGCGGTGCCGGGGGGCAAGCTGACCGTGAGCATCGGCGCGGCGTGGTACCCGGGGGCGTCCGGTTCGGCGGAGGAGCTGCTGGCCCGGGCCGACCACGCCCTGTACGAGGCCAAGGAGTCGGGCCGAAACCGAACCCGCCTGTGGGGCGCCCCCGACGAGTCCCGGGCCAGCGCCTGATCGGGGCCTTCGGCCCGCTGGGCGGCCGGGCTAAGCAGCTAGGCGCCGGAGCCGTCACCGTCACCGGTCACCCATCACGCTCCTTCCCCTTGCCCGGCCCCCCGGGGGCCGAGGGGACGCTCCGTTCCACGGAGCCGCTCCCCTGCCGCGTAAGGCGGCGCCTGCCTCCCCGACCCATCGTCGTCTCGAACGACCGGCACCAAACAAAACGATGAGGCGGCGCCAATCATGGGACATTCCGGTGTGGGAACGGCGAGCGTGCTCGTGCTCGCGGCGTGGGTGGGGACGGGCGTGGCGGGGGGCGGCGGCGCAGCAGGGGAGACGGTGCGGGTCTACTCGGTGGCGCGGGGCGGGTTCGCGGAGGTCGAGCCGCTGGAACTTACGGACGCCGAGTGGCAGAGGCGGCTCACGCCCGAACAGTACCGGGTGCTTCGGCGGCAGGGCACCGAGCGGGCGTTCTCGGGGGCCCACTGGGACCGCCACGACAAAGGCCTGTACCGGTGCGCCGGGTGCGGCACGGACCTGTTCCTGTCGGAGCACAAGTTCGACTCCGGCACGGGGTGGCCGAGCTTCTGGCGGCCCGTGGCCGAGGCCGTGGACGCCCTGGGCCTGCCGGCCCCGGTGCGGCGGGTGGCCCTCGAGGCCCTGGGGCTGCCTCCTCTGGGCTGAGCCCCGGAGCCCCACGGGCCGACAGAAAAGAAGGGGAGAGGGGGGCCTTGTCATCCTCCGGGGGGCCGGGTAAGTTGATCCGGCAGGGTCCTGGGAGGTGCGGCATGAGCGTGGAAGAAGTGATCAAGAAGGCGATGCAGGAGTGGGTGGTCCCCCAGTTCGAGGCCCTTCAGCGAAGCGTGGCCGAGGTGAAGGGGGCGCTGGATGTCACGAACCAGCGGTTGGGCGACATGCAGGCTCAGCTCACGGACATGAGCCGCCGCATCGACGGCACCAACAAGCGGATCGATGACACCAACAAGCGGATCGACGAGGTCCGTACGGATCTCTCGGCGCGGATCGAGAACGTCCGCGCGGAGCTTACGGAACGGATCGAGAACGTCCGCACGGAGCTTACCGCGCGGATCGAGAACGTGTGTGCGGAACTGTCGGGGCGAATCGAGGGCGTCAGCACGGAGCTCACGGAACGGATCGAGAATGTCCGTACGGAGCTCACGGAACGGATCGAGAACGTGCGTACGGAACTGTCGGGGCGAATCGAGGGCGTCAGCACGGAGCTCACGGAACGGATCGAGAATGTCCGTACGGAGCTCACGGAACGGATCGAGAACGTGCGTACGGAACTGTCGGGGCGAATCGAGGGCGTCGGCACGGAGCTCACGGACAGGATCGAGAACGTCCGTACGGAGCTCACGGACCGGATCGACGAAACAAACCGTCGGATCGACGAGGTCCGAACAGAACTCGCGGAGCGGATCGAAAACGTCCGTTCCGATTTCATCGATCGGTACGACCGGTTGGGGATGCGCATGGACGAACTGGGCCGGGCCATCGTGCGCCGCGACGAGTACGACCGGGTGCTCCGGCAGATGGAGCACCGGATCACCTCCATCGAAGGAAGCGTCGAAGAGCTCAAACGCCGCGTGGCCTGACCCCTTCACCCCTCACCCCGCGTCACGGAAGCCAGCCACAGATTCACACGGATGGGCACAGAATCCACGCTCCCAACAGGGAATCCGTGTCGATCTGTGTTCATCGTGTGACCAAAAAGCCACCCGCCACGGGAATACCGCCGCTGGTCGTTCGTTGTTGGTCGTTGGAAACTTCCGTGAATCGTTGGAATGCTAGCCCGCCTCGCAGGCCGCAGGAAAGCTAGAAAACCGGTCTAGAAAGCCTTCTGGCCTCCTAGCGTTCCGGCCTTCCAGCCGACGCGAAGCGTCAAACCCGTCGCTTGTCACTCGTCACCGGCCACCCCTCACGGAGGTCGCCCCCGCGTCTTTTCACCCATCATGTGAGCGAAAACACATGTTGTCGGACTGGGGCCTTGAGCGTATCATCGTGCGGTCGATACGGTGGGGAGATTCCACCCTCGTGGCCTGGCGTGGAGAGCAGTGGTGGCGGTAGGGGAGGCGGTGAGGCAGGGAGCAGGAATCAACTGGGCAGCAGCGTCCCCCTCCTCCCCCCCATTGGAGGTATGACGTGAACCGAAAGTTTTTGGGAGTGGTGTGGTTTGTTGCGCGGATCGGTCTAGCCCTGACCTGCTGCCTGGTGCCGGTGCCAGGTGGGGCAGGGACGCACGGTGCCTATGACGTGAGGCCGAGATCCCCGTTGCTTGATGCTTCGGCCTCGGGGGCGCTTGGTGAGGTGGCGCGGCTTTTGGGGGAGGGGATTTCCGCAGACACGCGGGGGTGGAACGGTGAAACGCCCTTAATGCTCGCGTCGCGATCGGGGGCAATCGACGTGGTTCGGGTTTTGTTGGCCGCCGGTGCGGACCCCAATGCCAGAGATTCCGGCGGACGGACTCCACTCATGTATGCGGCCTTCGCGGGGCACGAAGGCGCAGCCGCCCTGTTGCTCGATGCGGGCGCTGACGTGGACGTCACCGACTCCCTGGGAATGACCGCCTTGATGAAGGCTGCGTTCGGTGGGCACCCTGCGGTTGTCCAGTTGCTACTTAAAAAGGGGGCTGATGCGAACGCCAGAGACGACGACGGATTGAGTGCTCGCGAGCATGCGGCGCTCTCGCCCGATCGGGCGGCTGGGAAGGAGGTGATCCGGGTGTTGGACGCGCTGGCCGGGCCATGAGTGTAATGCCGCTGCGCTGAGGCAAAGCACACACCTTCCGGCGCGATGGCGGTCGTGCCGGTGGGAGGTCGCGTGGCATTGTGGGCAGAGGCACAACGGGTTTCGGGAGGCGAGGCAAAGGAGACGAGATGATGGCACAGTTTCTGCAGAAACCACCGTGTGGGGGCCTGGGGCGTGTGGCGGCCTGCTGGCGTCGGGGGGTGACGGACAGTGTGATGCGGGGTGAGAGGCCAATGACGGGAGGAAGCAAAGGCATGCTGAGAAGATTTTTTTTGGGGTTCGGTGTGTTTCTTTTGGCGATGTCGGTTGCGTGGGCAGGGTTGCCGGCACCGACTTTGATGCCGGGATTCCCGATGGTGGTCGGCCCCAACGTTATGGTGATGTGGCAGCCGGTGCCAGGAGCCGTGAAGTACAACGTGTACGTCAATGGCAAGAAGGTCGGTGAGACCCCGGCGGTGAACCACATGATCCCGGCGCCTCAGGACGGCGGCACCTACACGATCGAGGTGGAGCCGGTTGACGCCACCGGGGCTGCAGGAGAGAGGGCATCGGGCAAGGTGGTGATCGTGAAACTGGAGCCACCGGAGGGGTTGGTGGCACGCCCGACAACGACCCGGGTGACCCTGCGTTGGGACGTGGCAAAGGGAGCCATACTCTACAACGTGTATCGGGCCGACTCCCCGGATGCCCCCCCAAACCTGCTCGGGTCGGTGCAGAATACGAAGTATGTGGACGGCAAGGTGGAGCCTGGCAAGACGTACTACTATCGGGTGACAGCCCGCGATGCGTCGGGAGTGGAGTCGAAGCCAGGGGACGTTGTGGAAGTGAAGGTGCCCGAGAAGCAGGCCGAGGGCCTTGCGGGGGAGGTCGAAGAAATTTTCCTGCCCGTGTCCGAGTACAAGTGCAACGACCAGGGCTTCGGGTTTCCGGGCGACATGGCTCTTAGCCCCGACGGCGATACGCTCTACGTCGTGGACGAACGGATGGCCAAGGTACATCTGATCGATCCGGACACGCTGGAGGTCCGCGCCACGTGGCCGCCCGAGGGCGCGCCGTACCGGCTGAACGGCGTGCTGGGCTTGGGCGTGGATCCGTCGGGAGACCCGATCTACCTGAGTGCGGGGAACCGGTTGCTGGCAGTGAGCCCCTCGGGGGCCCTGGTGTGGGAGCGCGACCTCCTGCCGATGGCGGACGCCGCGGCCAAAGCGGGCATCCTGCCGCGTCCGATGAAGGCCGGCGCCTCCGACATCGCCGTGGACCCCGAAACCGGGGAGCTCTATCTCGCCAACTCGGCCGCGAAGATGATCGTAATCACCTCCCCTGACGCCACGGAGGTGCTGCGCGGGATCGACCTGTCCGACCGCATGGGCGTGGTGGCGTCGGTGTCGTTCACCCCGAAGGGCACGCTGGTGTGCACCGATTCCCTGGCGGCGAAGGTCTTCGAGTTGGACAAGAAAGGCAACACGGTGGCCTCGTTCGGAAAGTTCGGGGTGATTCCTGGCAGCATCGGCCGGGCCAATGGGGTGGTGATGTACGCGCCGGACAAGGTCGTCGTGACCGACACCATGGCGACCAAACTCCACGTTTTTCAGATGGACGGCACCTACCTGGGCAACTTCGCCAAAGACGGCAAGCCCGTGCCGAACATCTCGTCGTATTACGTGGCATTCGATCCGTCGGGGCAAAGATTCTTCTGGTCCGGCAAGCTGCAGCATGAGGTGTGCGTGGTCCGGGTGGAAACTCTCCCCTGAGATGTGCGGGCGCGCGAAAGGAGGTGAGGAAACGTAGGTAGGCGCCCCGCTCGGGCTGACCGGCCGGGCCGGCACACCGAGCCCAACCACAAACTTTCGTGGAGAAGCTTCACCGTGAGAGGAGGAAAGCCATGAGAGGCAGGATCGTAATGGCCCTTGCGGCCTCGCTGGCCTTCGCGGCCGGCGCCTGGGCCGGCGTAACCGGGTCCAAGCACGACATGGACGCCCTCGGTCTGTCGCCCGCTGGCGTCACGGGCCGGGGGGTGTGCTCCTATTGCCACGTGCCCCACGGGGCGAAAGGCGATCGGCTGTGGGCCGGGGCGCCCTCGAGCGGGTACGGCGTGGTCGCGAACCTGTGCGGCACGTGCCACCTGGACTCGACCCTCATGCAGGGTCGAAACTCGGGGACCAAGATGTTCAACCAGGTCGGTCTCGATGACAACCTTGCCGACACCACCCACATGTACACCGAGAGCTCGCTCGACACGGGCCGGTTTGCGGACGGGAACAACCTGAGCGGTAGTGGCATGGACTACGCGGGGGACGGCGGCGACATCGAGTGCACGTCGTGCCACAACCCCCACAACAACGCCGACGGAGAGCGGCCGTTTCTGGCCTCGGGCAACACGATTTTTACCCTCTGCAGCAAGTGCCACAGCGGCCGGGTGAACCAGAGCCTGAGCGGGAGCGGCACCGGCCTCATGTGGGACAACTCGAACGGGGATGGTGGCTCGACCCACCCCGTGAACATCGCGGCGGACTCCGGGAGCGCGGATCGCCCGGTCACGTTGCCGGCGGTGCTCAGCTTCGTGTACGACGACACCGCGACGAACTCGGGGTCGTTGGCTACCGCTCCTTCCTGGGTGCTTGGTGGGCACGTGGACGGTTCGAACAACATCAGCTGCGTCACCTGCCACGTGGTGCACGGCTGGGATCCGGATGCGAACCAGATCACGCCGACCGGACTGGCGGATTCCGTTCCCGCGACCGACGCCCTCGCCGACGAGGTGATCGACACCGACAACGCCGGGCTTTTGGGAGTGACGGGGGCGGTTGACCTTTGCACCGCGTGTCATTCCATGAACCCCGGGGGCACCGACCCGAGCCACCCGGTGTACACCGACGCCACCTATCGGGGCAGCGTCACCGGCAACGATCTCGAGATCGACTCGGCCAGCTGGCTGAACAACGAAACCACCGGGACGACGTCCGCGGTGTACGGTGCCGGCGCGAGCGGGAACGTTGTGGGATGTGCGTCCTGCCACGACACCCACTACGGCCAAGAGGGAACCCCGATCCTGGCCCAGACCGACGCGGCCAATGCGGGGATGGACTCCGGGTTCTGCCAGGGCTGCCACACCGGCACCATCCTTACGAACCGGGTCCACCACCCGGCGGATCCCACGAGCACGAACGCCAATAACTACGACACGACCTCGTGGTCTAACTACGCCACGGCCACGGACAACATGCCCACCGCCATCCAGTGCTACACCTGCCACAAGGCGCACAACGCGGTAGACCAGGGGATCACCCTCCTGGACGGCGCCGTGGACACGACGGGTGGCGGCTCGCCCTACGACTTCATCCTGCGGGCCTTGAACTGGGATAGCGCGAACGCGAACGAGCCCACGTCCGGCATGTGCGTGGCGTGCCACAGCGCCAACCCGGCGTCGTACAAGTTCGCTCTCGCGAGCGACACCGGCCTCGGTTCCCACTGGGTGAGCCAGGCGGCGAGCTTGGCCTCCCCCAGCACGGACGCGACGGTGGATCTTGCCAACATGGACACCACGTCCGTGCCCGGGATCCAGACGAACGGGCCCGGAACGAACGGCGTGCCGATCCGAGCCGCTGAATGGCCCACGGACACCGGTGATTATGCGGGGTCGAATCGTATCGAGTCGTTCTCGAAGGTGGGCGGCCAGGTGTTCGAGTTCGCGAACGGGCCGGCCAGCACCGACGGCGGCGTGCTCTGCGAAAGCTGCCACTCCGTCACGAACCCCCGCGACGAGGACTATCTGCTCCTGGGCGAGTTCGACGATACCATGGCGCGGGTGCAGACCGACCGCGGGACCGCTGACACCACCAGCACCTCGGACCCGAACGACTACGTGGCTGGAAGCTCTACCACGGCTGCCGGGGGTGACGGCCTGTGCCTCGGCTGCCACGGCATCCCGGTGGGTACCCACCCGACCACCGGGGCGACGGTGTCGCGTACGGGCGCGGCGCTCGACACGGACACCTCGGCATACGCCGTTGCTGATCCCGGGACGGTGGCCGGTACGAAGACAGAAGCCGTGTATCAGGGTACGGACGACATGACCTGCGGCGCCTGCCACGACGTCCATTCCGGGAACACAGGCGCGTCGATCTACATTCTGAAGGACGGCTTCAACGCCGACCAGATGGGAACCGCGTCGGGCGTCGGTGGGGCCGTCAGCCAGTACACCGGCTGGGCGTCGGGCAGCCCGGGAACGGGCGACCCGAGCATCAACTTCACGGACCTCTGCGCGGCTTGTCACACACAGTACCGGTAGCCCGCAGGTCGGAGGGAGTGCGTGGCCCCTCACACGGGGCCACGCTGCCCCTTGTCGGGGGGGGCGAGACGGATGTCCGTTTTGTGTAGCATAAAGGAGCGTTTCGATGATCAAACGGATTGGAACGATTTTGCTCGTTGGGGTGCTGGGGGCCGGGATCGCGGTTGGCGCGGCGTCGGCTGCTGAGGAGACTCAGGCCCAGAAGCCTGCTCCGAAGCCGGCGAAGGTGGAGAACGTCGGCGATCCGGTCGTGGACGTGTCGCTTCCCGCGCACGACGGGAAGAGCGCACGCCTTGCTCAGTTGGTCGGGAAAAAGGGAAAGTCCGTCGTGATCTGGGCCCAGTCGGCGTGCGGCTCCTGCCGGAACGAGCTGGGTCGGCTGAGGGAACTCAAGAAGAAGTTCCCCGACGTGAACTTCGTGGTGGTGATGGTGGACGTGGGCGGGCGCGAGATCGCCGGAAAGCTCATTAAGAAGTATGGGATCACCGACATTGCGACGGTACTCTACGACACCGAGTTCAAAACCTCGGAACTGTTCAACGTGTTCGTGACCCCGGCCGTTTTGATTTTCAAGGACGGGAAGCTGGCCGTGCGGCTCGTGAATCTGAACCCGCGGAAGGATTTCGTGGGGAACGCGCTGGCGACACTGTAGGGGGGCTGCCGCGTTTTCGCTAGGGCCAGTCCCGAAAACAAGGCCGTCAGCAGGGTCCCCGGTGGGACGGGAAGTCCTTCCGGGGACCCTTTTTTGCGGCATCGAGGGACGGGGCCTCGCTTGGAGCAGGCCTCCGGTTTTTTTTGGGCTGAGGTGCCCCTGGGGGCGTCGGAGAGGGGCGGATGATGGCGGTAGCCGGGCAGTTGTGGCCGGTGCGGTCGGTGAAGGGCCGCGTGGGCGAGAGACTCGCCCGTGCGGACCGGAAAATTGTCGAGTCGTCGCGACCCCGTCCGGTGGGGTGACAGTCCGAGCGGCGCGCCGGGCGTGTCAATCTCGAGGGATGCGCACTCGTCGCGGGTGCCGAAAGGCTGGTGCTATTTGGCGTGGCACTGCTGACAGACGCCCGTGAAGTTGCCGAGGCGGTCCCGCGGGGTCACGTGCGTGCCCGGTGACCCGTCGGCCTGCAGGTACGCCGTGCTGCCCGCACGCAGTTCGGCCAGCACGGCGGGGTAGAGCCCCCCGGTTTCGACGCCGGGGCCCTTCCACTCGCCTCCGTCGAGGAAGTCCGGGACGTCGAGACAGTATGTGTAGGAGTTGGGGTTCGCGTCGTGGGGCTGGTGGCACGAGTCGCAGGAGAGCGCGTTGCGGGCCCGGTCGAGGGTGGCGTGGCCTAGGATCTCCCGGCGAAGCCAGGGGGCCGAGGCGTTCAAGGGCTCGTCCGTGCGGGACACGATCATCCCGGTCATGGGGTGGGTGCCCTCGGGGATGCCGTGGCAGGCCTCGCACAAAATGTCGTGCCCGTCCGAGTCCCCCGCGTACTCGTCCATCCCGTTTCGCCCCTCCTCGTAAGGCGCGAGCAGCAGGTGCTTGAAGCCGCCGTTTTTGTCCGGTTCGAGCTCGTGGCAGCTCTCGCACACGAGCACCCGTGAGCCGTCCCGGTCCTCGCCACCGAATCGCGACCACCCCGGCGCGAGCCCCGCGGTGTACGAACCATCGGGGCTCTGGTCTTTCCAGGTGCGGGCGGTGTCCAGCATGTCGATCAAGGGATCTTTCTGCCAGTCGCCCCCCTCGTGGATGAGCCCGATGTAGTGGGTGCCCATGCTGCGGTCGGGGGTCTGGTAGTGGACGTACTCCTCGTCAGCCGGGTCGATCACGGTCTGCTGGGAACCCAGGGTGGGGCTTACGCTGGCGCCGTCGCCGTCCATGAAGTAGTGGCAGTCCATGCACGTTTTGGACATATCGGGGTCGTACATGTCGTCGGCCTGATCGGTCGAGCGGCCGTTGTCGAAGGGGAGCCAGTTGGGGTCGAGGCCGGCCCAGCCCGGCTGGGTCCAGTCGTGGGCCGAGGTGTGGCACACCGAGCAGGTGAGCATGTCCCCCTGGCCGGCGGTGGCGTTCTGGAGGTAGGGAACGCCGCGGCTGTCGAAGGCTTTCTGTACGGGGTGGTGGTCCGGCACGGTCCGGGTGTGGCACAGGTCGCACAGTGGTTCGCCCTGGTCCAGGGTGCGGGCGGCCCGGAGGAGGTACGGGCCCGCTCCGGGCTTCACGTCGCCCCGCCCCGCGTCGGCCGCCGCGGCCGGGTGGGGGGCGTGGCAGGTTTCGCAGATGGGCACGGGCCCCACGTTGGCCCCCGCGAGTGCGGGGTCGCCGGCGGGCCAACCCTCGGGGAACCGTTCCACGCCCGCGTCGGTGCCCGAAGGGAACGTATCAACCGGGTGGCCGTAACGTCCGGCCGGGCCGGGGTTCACGTTGTGCCCCCCGTCGGACCAGGGGCCGCCAGCGGGGCCGCGGCTGGGGTTGTTGCCCACGCCGTGGCAGGCCTCGCACAGTGCGCTGGTTTCGCCGTTGCCGTTCGGAACCGGGCGCTTCGATCCGGGTACCTTGGCCTCGGCCTGGGCTTTCACCAGCATGCTGGCCGCGGGGGGCACCACCTCGCCGGACACGGTCACGTCGTCGGGGTCCGGTGCCGTGCCGTGCACGGCGTGGCAGGTGAGGCAGGTGACCCCACCCTGGCCTCCTCGGCTTAAATGCCCCCCCAGGGACCATTGCCCCGGTGCGGGAGAGAAAGGGGTGCGAAAGATCCGGGGAATCTGGACGACGGGCCCGTCGGACCGGGGCACCACGTCATCCCCCACCGGGTGGGAGCCGGGGTTGCGGTCGCCCCGGTATGAGCCCCACAGCCCCTCCTGGGCCCCCATGCCGCTTCGCTCGGCGCCGGAGACGTAGTGGCGCAGCCGGTGGCACCGGGCGCACAGGGCGTTGGGCGTGTCGCGCAGGAACGGGCGGTAGGTGTCGTCGTGCACGCTGTGGCAGGTGGTGCACTCGAAGTAGCCGTGCTCGGTGTCGATGTCGGGCAGGCCGGACGCCGAGACGTCCGTGGCCGGCGGAGGGTCGGCCAGGAACATCTTTTGGCCGTGGCTCCCCGGGGCGTATACGGTGTCGTCGGCGTGGGCCCGGGTCATCAGGGCTCCGTAACCCTCGCCGGAGTGATGGCACGAGGCGCACAGCGCGCTCATGGTGCCCACCTTGCCCTCGTACACCGGTTGCTGGGCCCAGAACTTCTCCCCGGCTGCCTGATGGGGAATGTGGCAGGCAGCGCACGGGCCGCCCTCGCCGCCCAGTTCGGTCTCGTGGGCCGTGCCCTCGATGCCTGCCCGGGCGGCTGCGGCCGTGAGCAGGAGCACGAGCGTGAAACCGAATCGCCGTCTGATCATGGGGACCCCCTTCGTTTGGTCTTTGCGGCCGGCCGTCGTGTGAGTCCGGGGTTGGGGTTCTCACGCCACGATCGCAACGTGATCGAGACAGTGACGAGTGATCCGTGACGGGTGACGGGGGCCGCGCGACGAACGACCAACGACCCGCGACTTACGACCTACGCGCCCCTCTACTCGCTCCCCAGGGCCGGGGTTACCGGCCCCGCCTGTTCCAGGCACACCAGCGTACGGGTGGCCGCATCGTACACCCAGAATCGCCCCCTGCCGTTGGTGACGGCCATGTTCGGCTTGCGGATCGGCAAGTCGGCCCGTTCCCGGTACTGCGGGTCCGGCCGGGGTTCCTCGCCGGATACATGGTATAGGTAGTTGCCGGTGGACACGTCGAAGACCTGAAGCGTGCCCACGGCCGGATCGGTGAACAGGATCCGGTGGTCCCCGAAGGGCTGGACCCCGTGGATGCCGACGAACCCCCCGATGTATCCCTTAACGCCGGTGCCGAACTCGGCCACCACGTTCCCCTCCGGGTCGAGAACGGCCGCGTAGTGGGACAAGGGGAACGTCAACACAACGTTGCCCCCACCCAGGGCGGCCACCTCGCCCACTGCCGGAAGACGAAAGGTCTCTTTGCCCCGCTTCGCATGGGCGAGGTACCCCAGCAGATCTCCGTTGGGCGCGAAGCGATACAAGAGCTGGAACCTTTGATCGGTCACCCATATCTCGTCCCCCACCACCGCGACGGACGACGGGGTGGGAGGGAGGCTCTTCACCCGGTCTGGAAAATCCTCCCAAACCTCTTCGTCCTGGGGGGGCGGAGTGATGAGCCCCCGGGCCCACGTCATCTCCCCTTCGGGCGTGAGCCTGGCGAGAACGCCGTTCCAGGCATCGGTCACGTAGAGTCCCCCGCCTGGGGCGAAAGCGAGCTTGTGGGGGCGCAGGATGAAGCCGGTGCGGTCCGAGGTGAACGGGCCGAAGACGCGTTCTTCGTTTCCCGCCGGGTCCAGGCGGTGGATCCGGCCCGTCCGAGGAGTCACCACCCACACGCCGCCCTCCGGGTCGAGGCCCAGGAACGACACCTCGGTTAGGGGATCATCTCCGACACGATCGAGGCGATAGAGCTCGCGTGTGGGCAGCGCTCGGAATACCTTGGGTTTCTTGCCCCGTTTGGGGGGGCGCCGGGCTTCGGCTTCGGCTACGGGGCTGGGGTCGCTCTCGGTGCCGGTGGCGTCGCGGGCGGTGACGCGGTAGCGGTACCGGGTGCCGGGGCGTACCTCCCCGTCCACGTAGGTCACATCCTGCACGCTGGCCAGCAGCTCAAACGGTTCTCCCGCGGCAGAGCGGTACACGTTATAGATGACCGCACCCTCCACCTGGTCCCAAAGCAGCCCGAGGGTGCCTGTGGCAGGATCGGGCCGCACCACGACCCGCTTGGGAGCCTCCAGATGGCGGACCTTGACGAGCCCTGGCTCGCTCCGCTCGCCTTCGACCCCCTCGGGCCCGACCGCGGCGATTTGGTAGCGGTATTCACCCGAGCGCTTCGGCACCGGCTCCAGATGCTGGTTCGTCGTAACCCGGGCGACGGCCTTACCGTTGCGATAAACGATGTATCCCGTTGCCCCGGGCACCGGGTTCCACATCATGAGCACCTGGTTGCCCACGAGCATGGGCTGGCCAGGAAGAAACCGGGGAGCGGGCAGACCCCCAAAGGCCCAAGAGGCCAAGCCGACGAAAAGCAAAAGAGGTGGAAGGAAACGGCACCGAAGCATGAAGACCCCTTTTCCCTGTTCCAGATCGTTTCGGCACGAGCGTAACTTTACCTTCTTGTGACGGTGTACACAATGAGCGCGAGCGTGTGTTCCACGCCGACGGGCCCCACGCCACGCGGTTTGTGGCCGTTTGTCGTGTGTAACCCCGGGCCGGCCACGGTCCATGACGAACGACCAACGACCGGCGACCTGTGACGAACGACCTACGGAAGTCAAGCGTCGTCGCGCGAGCCCGAAGTTTCCGCCATGGCCGGAGGGGGCGTCAGGGATGGGGGGTTCACGCCACGCTCGCAACGCCCGCCACGGGTTTTGCGCTCCGTTGCGTCGTTGCGTGAGACGGAAGTTTGCGTCTAGTGTTCTTTCTGATAGCCTGCTGCCGGGGGAATGGGGGTAGCGGGTGGCTGGGGCGGTGGTATGGACGAGGCGGTCCGGTACTGGGTGGACCTCGCAGAGTACGACCTGGGCACAGCGGATGCGATGCTGCGCACGGGGCGTTACCTCTACGTGGGGTTCATGTGTCATCAGACGGTGGAGAAGGACCTCAAGGCGTGGTACCAAGCGGCCCGGGGGGAACTCCCCCCGCGAACGCACAATTTGCGACTCCTGCTGCAAGCCATCGGAGCGGAGAAGGAGGTTCGCGCGGAAGACCGGAGGCTGATCGCGGAGTTGGAGCCGCTGAACGTGGAGACGCGGTATCCGGAGAACCGTGCCCGCCTCGAGAAGGCCTTGACCCGGCGCAAATGCGATGAGCTGGTGAGACGCACCGCGGGGTTCCATACATGGATCAAGAGCAAGCTGTAAGGGTGGCTCAGGAGTTTGCGCTCAGGGCCAGGCGTCGCCTTTGGTTCGAGCGTGCCGTTTTGTTCGGGTCGTATGCTCAGGGGAGAGCGCACGAAACGAGCGATGTCGACGTGGGGTTGATCCTCGAACGCCTGGATGCCCGAGTGGATTACCTGAACCTCCTCACCGATCTCTACGAGATCGCGGGTGCTGTGGACCCGCGGATCGAGCCCCACCTGTTGGTCCGCTCGGAAGACCGGTCCGGGTTCGGCGCGTGGGTGGAAAGGACGGGGATCCCCCTTTCAACGGGGCCGTAGGCCGTTGCGCGAGCCCGAAGTTTCCGCCATGGCTGGAGGGGGCGTCAGGGATGGGGGGTTCACGCCACGCTCGCAACGCCCGCCACGGGTTTTGCTCTCTGTTGCGCCGTGGCGTCGTTGCGTGAAACCTGAAGTTTTGGCCGCAGTGTGGAACGTCGTCAGGGATGGGGGACTCGCGCCACGCTCGCTACGGCCCAACGGATCATCCCTCTCCCTTTGTGTCGTTGCGCCGTCGCGTGAGCCCGTCGTCGGCGTGGGGGTGGTGGGGCTCCACGGCGGGCTCCAGGCCGAAGGCGAACCGGAGCAGCACGGGGGTGGCCAGGAGGCTCAGGGCCATGTTGAGAAGCGCCACGCCGGTCATGAGGTCGGCGTGGGGCCCCGCGAAGATGCCCTGGCGCACCGCCACGGCCACCACCACCAGCGACACCTCCATCCGCGGCAGCATGCCGATGCCCACCTGAAGGGCCCGCACGGGCCGGAGCCGCCCCGCCAAGGCGCCCGCAGCCGATCCCAGGAACTTGCCCACGAAGCTGGCGGCCAGGAGCACCGGGCCCACCCGGCCGAGCCCTCTGAGGCCGCCCAGGTCGAGGTCGGCCCCGAGCCCCACGAAGAACAGGGGGATGAACACCCCGTAGGCCACGGCGTGCACCCGGTCCATGAGCTTCTCCTCGCCCATGGTCTCGCGCACGGCCAGCCCCGCCACGAAGGCGCCCGTGATGCCGGCGAGGCCGGCGGTCTCGGCCAGGGCGGCCAGCCCCAGGGCCACGATCACCACGAAGGTCAGGGGGGCCTCGGGCAGGTGGATCCGTCGGAACGACCGGTACACCAGGGGCAGGGCCTTCCACACGAAGGCACCGGTCAGGGCGAAGTACACGACCGCGCCGAACAGGACCCGCTGGGGGCTGCCGGTGCCGAGCACCACGGCCAGCAGGGACAGGGCGATCACGTCGTCGAGGATGGCGGCCCCCACCAGGGTGGCTCCCACCTGGGTCCGGATCCGACCGGCCTCCAGCAGGGTGACCGCGGTGATACCGATGCTGGTGGGGGTGAACAGCGCTCCCGTGGCCAGGGCCTGGGCCAGGTCGAACCCGGCCCATCGGGCCGCGACCAGCCCCAGGAAGAACGGGACCGTCACCCCGCCCAGGGCCACCAGGACCGAGGGGCCGCCGGCACGGCGGATGTCCCGGAGGCTCGACTCGGTGCCGGTGATCAGAAGGAGGAAGATGAGCCCCAGGTCGCTCAGCGCTCCGAACCCCTCGCTGTGGAGGACCGGCCGCATGAAGCCGGGCAAGGACGCGAGGAGCACCCCGGCCAGGATCTGGCCGAGGATGGGGGGGAGCTTGAGCCGGTCGAAGGCCTGGCCGAGCACCTTTGCCGCGGCCAGGGCCAGGGCGAGGGTGCCGAGGAACGCGGCCGGGTTCACCGGCCCGCCCCCGAGCGGAGCCGGTGCAGGGCCCGGATCACCTGGAGCGAGCCGATCTCACCCACCAGCTCGTCCCCTTCGATCACCGGCAGCCACAGGGCGCCCTTGGACTCCATGAGGTGCACCACGTCCCGGCAGGGGGTGTCGGGCCCCACCCGATGGAGAACCCGGCCCTCGACGAGGCAGCAGGTGCAGTCGGCCGCTCCGTGGGCCAGGCTGCGGAACCGCAGGCGCAGGAACTTGGAGTAGGACTCGTGGGTGGGTTCCATGGCCCGGAGCAGGTCCCTCCGGAGCAGGATGCTCTGCACGCCGAACCGGCGGGCCGGGTCGGGCACGATCCAGGCGTGGTCCACCGACTGGAACACCTCCACGGCGTCCAGAACCGGCATGTGGGGCGGCAGAAAGGCCGCGGCCCGGAACGTCGGGTCCATGACGTCCCGGGCCGGCAGGGCGTAGAACGCCTCGAACAGGCGGCGGATGTCTTCGGGATCGTGTGAGGGCATGGCGGCCTAAAAGCTGTACCGCACCCGGGCATAGACGTTGGTGTTGTCCTCGAACTGGCCGAAGAACGTGTCGTCGTGGGCGCCCAGGAACACGTTGCCCCCGAGGGTCACGAGGACCTCGTCCGACACCTTGTAGCTCGCCTTGGGCCGCAGGTAGGCGTCGTCCTCGGTGGGCGAGTAGAAGGCGAAGAGCGACAGGGTCAGGTTCTGCTGGAGGAACAGCCCCGTGTACCGGGCCGTGAGCCACCATCGGTTCTGGTCGGTGAATCCCACGTCCGGGAACTGCACCGCCCTCTCCAGGTAGGCCTGAAGACCCAGGGTCTGGTCCCGGGCGATCTCGTGGGAGAAGCTGCCGAGCCACCGCAGTTGCGAGTTGGGGATCGTGGGGTCGTTTCCGCCCTTGTCGTCCAGGCTCCGGTACCAGGCGAACTCGGTCGCAGCGATCCCGCCCAGCACGGCGCCCCGGGCGCTCGCGCCCCACGCCTCGAGCCGGGGGAAGTAGGCCCGGTTGGCCGCTGGGTCGAACCCCTTGGGCTGGCCCCAGTGGCCGCGGTAGGCGTACAGGGCGGTCTCCCACCCGCCGAGCGTGCCGTAGAGCCGGGCCGCCACCGACCCGTTCCCCAGGCTCCGGTCCGGCTCGTCCGGATCGATCGTGGGGTCGTCCGGGCCGAACCGGCGGTCGGCCAGGGGGTTCCAGTAGCTGATCCGCTCGCCCGAGATGAACCCGTCGGCCTCGAACACCGGCATCCAGGCCACGTCCAGGTTCAACACCTCGCCGTACCACGAGGCCCGCACCGCGTCCGAGGGCTTTTTCAGGTACTCGTCGTCCCGGCCGATGAAGAAGCTCTGCCAGTCCTTGGGAAACAGGTCGTTCAGGAAGATCAGGTCGCCGGTGCCCCAGGTGAGCACCTGGCGGCCGATCTTGAGGTCCAGGCTCTCGAGGGGGGTCAGCACGATGTTGGCCTCGCGCACGTCCAACTGGCTCTCTCCGGCCACCCCGTCGTGGAGGAAGTCGGCCCGGAACTCCATGGTTGCCGCATCCACCTCGTGGATCAGATCCACCTGGAACCGGGCCTCCTCCAAGAGCATGTCGTCGGCCGTGGTGTCGTCGTTCGCCACCCGGGAGGCGGCGGCCGCCTCCACGAACCCATGGAACGGCAGATCCTGGGCCGCGGTCGGCCCGGCGGCCAGGGCTGCCAGCAGTGCGATCCAGATCCCCTTGCGCATGGAACGGCTCCTGTGGTCGGTCGTTGGGAACGGCCGTAAATCGTAAGTCGTAGGTCGTGAATCGTAAATCGTGAGTCGTGAGTCGTTGGTCGTGGCGGCTGGGCGGCGAGCCTCCCAGCCGCCTAACGTCCCAGCGTCCTAACGTCCCCGCCTCCCCGCCTACCTCCTCCGGATGTACCTCCGGGGCGGTTTGCGCAGGTAGCGCTCGGTGAAGATGCTGTCGGGGATGCCCTTGTTGTACTCGATCTTCTTGAAGGTCATCTCGGTGTACCCGCCCGTGTTGAGGTCGCTCATTTTGGCTTTGGTCACCGTGGGAATGCCCTGGATCTCCTTGACCTCCAGCACCTCCATCCGACGGTACACCTTGCCCTGGCCGTCGTAGTACTCGGCCTTCATGGGCAGGAAGGTGGTCTTGTCGATCCACACCAGGTAGTGGGCGAACTCCACGGTGGAGGGGTCTTTGGGCACGTTGTCCAGCACGTAGTACCGGTCGGTCTCCTCCTTGAGGGTGTGGGTGTCGTCGGCCGGGCTGCGGCCCGACACGTCCTCGTAGAAGAAGTGGGACCCCACGAAGCTGGTGCGCTTGTCCGAGGCGGCGATCCGCTTCACCAGATCGAGCGCCGGCAGATAGAGCCACCGGTCGTCGTCCCGATCCAGGTACTTGTGCACCAGGAACACGGTCTTGCGCACGTCGCCCGGCCGGTGGAAGTACACGTAGTAGAACTGCTCGCCCCCGTCCTCCTTGTCCTTGCGCAGGATCGTGAACTCCCGCTCCCGGGTCCGGCCCTGCTTGTCGTAGATGATCATCTCGGCCCGGGCCATGCCGTCGTCGCCCGCGTAGTAGCTGGCCAGGTTGGCCTTCTGGACGATCTCGTCCACGGAAAGGGCCTGGGCCCCGATCGCGGGGAACACGAGCAGGCTGAGCGCGGCTGCCACTGCGAAACGCTTCATGATGAACCTCCTTTTTATGTCGGTCTTGTTATATCGGTCTCCGGTCGTCGGTCGCGTTCACGCCGCGGTCTTCTGCTCGAGCTCCCGCCGTTCCTTGCGGAACAGGGGGCCCCGCAGCACCTGGATCATGGCGGGCAGGATCACCAGGGTGGCCACGCCCGACACGCCCATGATGGTGGCCAGGAAAAAGCCCACGGTCTTGTAGGGCACCAGGGGCGCCAGGAGGAGCGGCAGGAAGCCTACCGCGATCACGATGGCGTTGCGGGTGATGGCCCGCGCCGGCGCCATGGACATGAGCGCGGCGGTCTTGGCCCAGGACCCGGTCTCGCGGAACAGCTCCCGAGCCCGCTCGATGAAGTGGATGGCGAAGTCCACGCTCATGCCCAGGGTCAGGCTGGAGAGCACCGCCACCGGCATGTCGTAGTCCTTGCCCACGAGGCCGATCAGGCCGTAGATGAGCGCGATCGTGACCGACAGGGGGATCATCGACAGCAGCCCCCACAGCACCGACCGGAACAGGAACACCATCATCACGAACACGATGGCGAAGCTTCCCAGCAGGCTCGAAAGCATGCCCTTGACCATCTTGTCCTGCCACACCACGTTCAGGTAGGTGAGCCCGGCCCAGGCGTGGGAGAGCTCCACCGGCGGCGGGTTCTCCTGGAAGTACCGCTCCACCTCTCGGACCACCGCCTCCATGTCCTTGTTGTCGCCGCTCTTGAGCTGGAACCAGATGTTGAGCTTCCGGAAGTCCGGGGTCACCAGGTGCCACACGTCCTCGGGGTCGTGGCTCCCCTGGAACGACAGGATGGTCTGGGCCACGGCCTGGGGCGTGTCCGGGATGCGCAGGGCCTCGGGCTTGCCCCCCAGCAGCTCCATGTAGACCTTCTTGACCACGTCGGTGAGCGCGTTGGTCTTGCCCACGATCTGGTGGCTGGACAGGTACTTCTGGAACCCCTCCACCCACCGGAGCACTTCGGGGCTCTTGAAGGTGTGCAGGGCCGTGCGCTGGTCCTCAAGCCCATCGGCCAGGGTGTCGAGGGTGTCGAGCACGGCGGCCTGGTCCTCGGGCACGGTGTCGTAGAGCCGGTTCAGCTCGTTGGCCAGGGCCTCGACCACCCGCACGGGGTTCGGCTCGTCGGCCTGGGCCTCCTTGGCCTCGAGCTCGGCCAGCTTCGCCTGGAGCTCGCCCACCACCTGACGCACCTGGGGCTCCGCGGCTGCGTCGGCCTCCTTGGACAGAAACGTGCGCACGGGCTCCAGGGCGGCCCGCAGGGCCTCGGGCGAGGCCGGGGGCTGGAGCACCAGGTAGGCCTCGTAGGTGCCGCCGAAGTGGGCGTTGAGCACCCGGTCGGCCACCCGGATGGGGTGGTTCTTGGTGAACCATTTCACCGGGTTGTCGTTAATCTGGATCCGGGTGATGCCGTAGGCCGAGATGGCGAGCACCACGCCCGTGAGCCCCAGCCACAGCTTGGCATGCTCCCGGGTGATGCGGCCGCCCCACACCAGGATCCGGGCCAGGGGAGAGTGGCCCTCGTCCTCCTCGCCGTGGGCCGTGGCCCCGAAGTTCTCGAGCTTGCGCTCCGGGATGAACAGCAGGATGTAGGCCGGCACCACGGTCACGGTGAAGATCCAGGCGATGCCCACTCCCAGCGCCACGAACAGCCCGAACACCTGCACCGGCGGGATGGGGGTGAGGGCCAAGCTCGCGAACCCGGCCGCCGTGGTGAGGCTGGTGTAGAGCATGGGCATGAACAGCTCACCCATCACCACGTGCAGGGTCTTCTTCCGGTTCTTGTACTGCTGATATCGGTCGAAGAACACGGACAGGATGTGAACCGAGTCCACCACCGAGATCGGCATCAGGAAGATCGGGATCATGGAGCTCATGATGTGTACGGTGTGGCCGGTGCTGATCAGCGCGCCCATGGTGAAGATCACCGTGAGCATGGCCACCACCATGGGCGAGATCACCAGGGTGAGCTTCCGGAAGAAGAAGAGCATGAGCAGGAAGATGATCAGCCCCGCCAGCGGCGCCGAGATGGCCATCTGCTTGAACATCTCGACCCCGAAGGTGTCCTCGGCCACGGGCAGACCGGTGATGTGGTACTGCTCGGAGCCCGGAGGCTCGGCCGCGATCAGCTCCCGGATCTGCTGGCTCACCCGGTGGGCGATGCTCTTCTTCTCGATGGGCACGTAGATCGCCAGGGCCTTGCCGTCCTCGCTCACCAACGTGCCCTTGAGGAGGGGGTTGGCCATGGCCCGGTCCCGGATGTGCAACGCCTCGGCGCGGTCCTTGGGCGGCCGCTCCATTAGGTACTGGAACCGTACCGAGCCCAGCCCGGCCTGGAGGATGTCGTCCACCGTGCTCGGGGCCATGAGGTCCGCCGTGACCACGCCCTGGATCTTCTTGATGCCGTCGGTGATCCGGTAGATCTTGCCCAGGGTCTCGGGGTTGAACACCCCGTCCGGGTCCTTCTCGTTCACCACGCCCAGCACGATCATGTCCGACAGGGCGAACTCGCGCTTGGTCTGGTTGTGGAACACCCTCACCGCTTCCTGCTCGCTCAGCATGTTCTCGGGGTCGGTGTCCACCCGGATCGTGTGAACCCGCACCAGCGAGATCGCGGTCACGAGCACTGCCAGGAAAACGACCCATTTGGGGTGGTTCACGGCAAACTGGGTGATCTTGCGGCCCATGGGACCTCCTCCCTGTGCGATGTCGATCGGTCTGCCCTTGCCTGCGCCGGGTTGGATGCTCGCCCGGCCGAAAGGATACAGACCGGGAATGTAGGGCAGATCGGAAAAAGCGCAAGGCCCGGTCGACCGCTCAAGTCCGGGGTCCGTCCGGTCGATCCGCACAAGGGTCGGGTTGGGTGGAACGCAGGGGAGGGGTCGCATGGAGGCGGGAAGGGTGGCGAGGATTCTCTGGGTTTCGCGGGAGGCCCGGCCGGGTGCGTTCCCGGCGGGGGCGTACCGGGTGGACACCGAGGCGCGGCCCCGCGCCGCCCTGGACCGGATCGAGGTGGCCCGGGCCGAGGACGACCCCTACGCGGTGTGTTTTGCGGCCTGGGGCCACGGATGGGGCCGGGACGAGGTGGACGACCTGTTCCGCACCGCCCCGGACCTGTTCCTGGTGCTGGAGGGCCCGGCCGACACCCTGCCGGGCCACGACGACCTCGGGGCATGGGCCCGCCCCGACCACTGCCTCACCCTGCCGCTTCCCGCTACCGGCGCCCTCCGCCGTTCCCTGGCCGAGCACCTGTCGGCCCGCTGGCTCCAGGAGGAAGCCGACCGCCGTCGGGTGGCGCTGCTGGAGGCCGAGGCCCGCAAGGACCGGGCCCAGCGTCGAAGCCACGAGAGACGCCTCCAGATTCTCTACGGCATCGTGGAGAAGCTCCACGGCTCCGAGAGCTTGGAGCAGGCCCTCCACGTGGCCCTGGGCGAGATGAGCCGGTTCCTGGGGGCCACCACCGGGTCGCTCCTGCTCCTGGACGGGCCGGACCGGCTGCGGGTGGTGGAGGCCGTGGGCCCGCGACGCGAGCGGATCCGGGGGCTCGAGTTCCCCCTGGAGGACAGCCGGGTGGCCCGGCACGCCCTGGCCGAGCGGCGGCCGATCTTGGTGTCCGACATCCAGGAGAACGGCCGGTTCGCGGAGGCGGAAGAGGTGGTGCGGTACCGGCCCCGGTCGATCCTGAGCGTGCCGCTGTTCGGCCAGGACGAGCCCCTGGGGGTGCTGAACTTCGGGGGGGACGACCCGGCCGGTCGGTTCGGGCCCCACGACGAACGGCTCGTGGTCACCCTGGGCCGGCAGGTGGCGGTGGCGCTGGAGAAGGCCGGGCTTCTGGAGGGGCTGCGGCGCACGGTCAACGAGTCGATCCGGGCCTTGGCGGGGGCGATCGAGGCCAAGGACCCCTACACCCGGGGCCATTCGGATCGGGTGACCCACTACAGCCGGCTGATCGCCCAGGCCCTCGGCCTTCCGCCGGCCGAGGTGGACGTGGTGGTGCGGGCCGCCGTGCTCCACGACGTGGGAAAGATCGGGGTGCCCAGCGCCGTGCTGAACAAGCCCGCCCGCCTGGACGACCACGAGTTCCGCCTGATCCAGCGGCACCCCGAGGTGGGCACCGAGATCGTGCGGGAGATCCGGGCCATGGGGGAGACCCTGGCCATCATCCGGCACCACCACGAACGGATCGACGGCCGGGGCTACCCCGACGGGCTCAGGGGCGACTCCCTGCCCCTGGGGGCCCGGATCCTGGCCGTGGCCGACACCTTCGACGCCATGACCTCGGATCGGCCCTACCGCCAGGGGTTGCCCAACGAGGTGGCCTACGAGGAGATCGAGCGGTGCGCGGGCACCCAGTTCGACCCCGAGGTGGCCCGGGTGTTCCTGGACAACGCCCCCCGCTGGCCCGACCTGGAGCCCGAGGCGCCCGAGGCCCGGGCCGCCAGCGGCTGAAGGGGGAGCGCGCCCGGCCGGAGGCAGGTCCCTCGCCCCCCCCAGGAAGCGCGCCTGCCTTGTCACCGGGTCAAGAAGCTCTCCGCAACACTACGGCAGCCCACTCCCCCTCCACCTCCCGGGTCTCGGGCCGGAGCCCGAGCGCCCCGTACACCGTTTCGGCCGATGCCGCCTCCTGGGTGAGGAGCCCCGACAGGATCAGGGTGCCGCCCGGCTCGACCCGGGCGGAGAGCTCGGGCGCGAGCCCCAGGAGCACCTGGTACAGGATGTTGGCCACCACGAGGGGGTAGGTCCCGCCCACGGCCCGTAGGTCCCCGGCCACCACCCGCAGGCGGTCGGCCACGCCGTTGCGGCGGGCGTTCTCCCGGGCCGCCTGGGCCGCCAGGGGGTCGATGTCGAGGGCGACGGCCCTGCCGGCGCCCAGCAGGAGGGCGCCGATCGACAGGATGCCCGAGCCGCACCCCACGTCCAGGACCTGGGCGTCGGGCCGGGCCGAGAGCGCCCGGTCCAGGAGCCCCAGGCACAGCCGGGTGGTCTCGTGGGTGCCGGTGCCGAAGGCCCGGCCCGGGTCGAGCCGGATCACCCGCACCCTCGGATCCTTCCCGGGCCACTCCTCCCAGGTGGGGCAGACCCCGAGGCGCTCCGAGACCCGGGCGGGGCGGTAGAACGCCTTCCACCGGTCCCGCCAACCGTCCTCGGGTTCGTCGTCCCACCGCCACCCCACGGGCGCCCCCAGGTCCAGGGCGTAGCGCTCCAGCCGGGCCTGGACCCCCGGCCGGTCGGCCGGGCGGAACCAGGCGGACAGGGCCCCGGTTTCCTCGGCCGTGCCGGCCGCACCCCAGTCCACCAGCAGGGCGGCCAGGGCCTCGCGCACCTCAGGGGGGGCCGATACGGTCAGCCTCTGCCAGGTCGTCGGTTCCATCTGGGTCCCTCGCGATGCGTTCCCACGCCCACCGGCCCAGGAGCACGGCCTCGGCCGCGTCGGGCCGCAGCGGGGTGGCCCGGGGCGCGCCCGATGCCCTCACGACCCGCTCGGCCAGCGAAAGGGCCGAGCGCTTCGCGCCGGCTCCGGTTCGCTGCTCCCGGGGCAACAGCACGTCCCTGCGCCACACCTCGGCCTGGGTGATCCGAACCCGCAAACCCCGGCGCCGGGCCTCGCGGTGCCACAGCTCGGCCAGCGGCCCCCCGCCCTCCAGGACCACCCACCGAAGGTCGGGCAGCCGGGCCAGCAGCCCCCGGATCGCCCGGCGGAGCCTCGTGCGGTCCGGCAGATGCCGGGTCCGGCACCACAGCAGCCGGCCGTCTCGGGAGAACAGGGCGAGCCCGGTTCGGAGCCCCACGTCCACGGCCAGCAGCCAGCCGGTCGGTTCGGGGCTCACGCCGGCACCGGCAGCCCCTCGAAACCGGCCACGGCCGTGCGCAGGGCATCGGGCACCCGCCGTACCGACCGGGAGGCATAGTGGAACACCACGAGCGGGGTCTCCCCCTCGGCCGCGACCTCTCCCTCCCGCTCGATCCGATACTCCATGGTCAGGCTCGAGCGTCGGATCTCCCGCACCCGCACCCCGATCTCCAGGGGGTCGCCCAGGAACATCTCGGCCCGGTACCGCACGTGCACCTCGGGGATGATGAGGGCGCACCCCTCGCCCACGTCGGTCTCGGAGAACGGACCGAGCCGGGCCAGGTACGCGATCCGGGCGTCCTGGAAGTAGTACAGCACCGCCGCATACGACACGTGCCCGCCGTAGTTGATGTCCTGGATTCGGGGCGAGTAGGGCAGGGTGAAGCGGAATCCGTCCATGTGACTTCGGTCGTTGGTCGTTGGTCGTTGGTCGTCGGTCGTCGGTCGGGGGCCTTCGGCCCGCTGGGCGGCCAGGCGACTCCTGAGCGCCGACGCCAAGACCTCGGGGGGCATGGGGTCTGCTGGAGAGCCGCGTGCGGCCCAAAATCTAGTTTCTAGTCTCTAGCCCGCAGGGGCCTGACGAGGCTTCCCCGCACTCACGCGGCTGCCGGCGCCTCGTTCCGGCCCCGCAGGATCTGGGAGGTCACGGCCGCGGCCAGCAGCAGGTACCCCACCGCGTCGGTCCACAGCGACGGCCAGAAGCAGGCGAGCGCCGCACCGGCCAGCAGGGCCGTCTCGACCCAGGTGGCCGCCCGCAACAGGTACCGGTCCAGCGCCGCGGCGAACGCGGCCAGCCCGGCGGCGGTGGCCACCATGGTGGCGGCCACCTCCATAGGGGGGCCGTTCATGAGCAGGGGCCGGTAGGCCATGACGATGGGGATGATGTAGAGCCCCTTGGCCAGCTTCCACGACACGAACGCGGTCTGCATGGGCGGCGCGCCCGCGATGCCCGCGCCGGCAAAGCTGGCCAGGCTGACGGGGGGGGTCACGTTGGCGTCCTGGGAGTACCAGAACACGATCATGTGGGCCACCATGAGCGGCACCCCCAGCTCCACCAGGGCCGGGCCGGCCAGGATCACCAGCACGATGTACGACGCCGTGACCGGAAGCCCCATGCCGAGCACCAGGGATGCCAGCCCGATCAGAAGGATGGCCAGGATCTCGTGACCGAACGAGAACTCCAGCACGAGCCCGCTGAACTTCAGCCCGATGCCCGTCAGGGACACCATGCCCACGATGATGCCGGCCGCCGCACACGCCACCGACACCACCACCGCGCCCCGGGCGCCCTTCTCCAGGGCCTCCAGGAGCTTCCGGGGCCCCATGCGGCTCTTCGACCGGATCAGGCTCGCCGCCCACACGCTCACCACGGCCAGGAACCCGGCCTTCATGGGCGAGACGTGGGCAAGCAGCGCGGCCACCAGCACGGCCACCGGGATCAGGAAGTGAAGGTTCTCGGCCAACACCTTCGAGGCCCTGGGCAGGTTCTCCTTGGCCTGGCCGTGGAGGCCGGTCTTCTTGGCCTCGAAGTGCACGAACAGCAGCACGGTGAAGTAGTACAGCAGGGCCGGTACGAACGCGACCTTGATGATCTCGAGGTAGCTGGTGTTCGTGAACTCGGCCATCAGGAACGCGCCCGCCCCCATGATGGGCGGCATGAGCTGGCCGCCGGTGCTGGCGGCCGCCTCGATGGCTCCGGCCACGTGGGGTTTGAAGCCCACCCGCTTCATCATGGGGATCGTGAACGAGCCGGTGGCCACCACGTTGCCCACGGCCGACCCGGACACCGAGCCCATGAACCCGCTGGCGATCACGGCGGTCTTGGCCGGGCCTCCGCTGAACCGCCCCGTGAGGGCGTGGGCCAGGTCGATGAAGAAGTTCCCCCCGCCGCTCACCTCGAGGAACGCCCCGAACAGGACGAAAATGAACACGAAGGTGGCGGCCACCCCGATGGGAATGCCGAAGATGCCCTCGGTGGTGAGCCACAGGGTGGTGGCCATGCGCTCCACGCTGTAGCCCTTGTGGATGATCACGTCGGGCATGTAGGGCCCGAAGTACGCGTAGAGGAGCGACAGGGCGCAGATTCCGGCCATGACCCACCCGATCACCCGGCGGCAGGCCTCGAGCACCAGGAGCGTCCCGATCACCCCCACCCACACGTCCTGGGGCAGCCAGTCGCCCTGGCGCTCGAAGATCGCGAGCAGGTTGAAGTCCAGGTACAGCACGCAGTACAGGGTGAGCCCGATCAGGCCGAGGTCGAGGACCCACCAGAGGTTGAGCCGGTCCTTGCGCACCCTCCGGAACGGGGGGTAGATGAGGAACACCAGGCACAGGATGGCGCCCAGGTGCACCGACCGCTGGATCAGCGCCGTGAGCGCCGTGAGCCCGGCCGTGTAGAGCTGGAACAGGCTCAGGGCCACCGCCAGCACGGTGACCACCCGGCCGACGGTACGGGAAAACGGCGTGGCTTGGTCCATCTCAGGCATCCTTCCGTGTAACTTCGGTCTACGGTCCACGGTCGTCGGTCTGGGGCCTTCGGCCCGCTGGGCGGCTAGGCAGCTAAGACATTCGTGATTCCAGCTTGGTAGCGCGCACCAACCCCTGGAAGAGGCCCCCGATGGCACCGCCGTCGGCCCGCGGGCGTGGGGCCTGCTAGGGCGCCGGGGCCAGCCCCCTCCCTATCTTGTCGCCGGGTTGGCAACAAGGGGGTCGGCCGCGGGCCGCAGCAGGGTTCGGACCCAACGGGTGAGGCGCGGCACCGGCCGGGTGGTGAACCGGACCGGCTGCCCCGGCACCCGCTCCGAGAGGTTCACCGCGGTGCCCCTCCACTCGATGGTGTGGTCCACGCCGGGGCTCCCCACCCGCAGCACGAACTCGCCCACGGGGTAGTGCATGCCCTCGATCGCCTGCAGCCCCCCCGACCCGGTCCACCGCCCCCGGCCGGGCAGGTCGCCCATGCCGGCGCCCACCATCACGAACCGCTCGTCCTCCACGTAGATGCGGCCCGCCGCGTCCACCGAGTGGACCTCCCAGATCGGCTCCCGGTCCACCGAGTGCACATAGTGGAGCGTGAACCGCTCCCCCGGGTCAAGCAGGCCCACCCACAGGGGCGGCCCCCCCCGCACCGGGACCACGGCCAGCTCGACCCCGCCCGGGCCGGCGGACCAGACCCACAGGATCACAGCAAACAGCCCGGCCAGCGCGGTGAGCGCCGGCCGGGCCAGGGGGCGTCTCATCCCTCGTGCCGGGTCAGGGCCGCAGCTTGGCGGGCACCTTGATCCCCTTCTCCTCGATCGCCCGGATGGCGCCGGGGTGGAAGGGGATGGGGGACTTGCCCACCGCGTTCTCGGGGGTGGTGTACTTGGCGAACGGGTGGATCTGCTCCAGGTAGTCCGTGTGCTCGAACAGGGTCTTGGTCAGCTGGTACACTAGGTCCTCGGGTAGATCCCTCTGACAGATGATAACGTTCCACACGCTCAGGGTGGGCACGGGCTGGTCCACGCCCCGGTACACCCCTCCCTCCAGGGTCCAGGCCGAGTAGTAGTCGTAGGCCTGCTCGACCTTCTTCTGCTGCTCGGGGGTGAAGCCCACGATCTCGATGTCGTGGGTGGTGGCCAGGTCCATGATGGAGCTGGTGCCCGGCGCCACGACCCAGAACCCGGCGTCGATGGTGCCGTCCCGCAGGGCGTTGGCGGTCTCGTTGAACGACAGCCGGAAGACGTTAAAGCTATCCAGGGGCACGCCCAGGGTCTTCAGGACCAGTTCCGCCATGAACGCCGTGCCGCTGCCGGGTGCGCCGATGCTCACCCGCTTGCCCTTGAAGTCGGTCACGTTCTGGATCCCCGACCCCTTCAGCGTCACGATCTGGAGCACGTTGGGGTACATGCAAGCCATGGCCAGGATCTTCTGGGGCTTGCCCTGGAACTTGCCGATGCCCCGGTATGCCTGGTATGCCACGTCGCCCATGACCTCGCCGATCACGGTCTCGCCCTTGTGGGCCAGCTTCACGTTCTCCACGCTGGCGCCCGTGACCTCGGCCACGGCCTTCACGCCGGGCACGTACTTGGACCAGATCTCGGCCAGGCCGCCCCCGTAAGGGTAGTACACCCCGCCGGTGCCGCCGGTGCCGATCGAGATGAACGTGGTCCGGGCCGCGGCCGGGCCGGCCAGGGCCACCGCCGCGCACAACGCCCACAACGCCGCCTTCTTCCGCATGGGAGTTCCTCCTTTTTTGTCCGGATCGTGGCGATCAGTCGCCCAGGGTCTTCACGAGCACGGTGAGGCTGGCCGGGGGCCGGGTGAGGCCCTTGACCGGGTAGGTGAAACTGGCCTCCTCGCCGGGTTTCACCACCGGCGGCTTGCCTTTCCGTGGAATCAGACCGCCCACCGCCTTGCCGTCGTCCAGGAACAGGTTCACCCGGTACCGGTGGGGTTGGGACGACACGTTCTTGATCCTCACCTTGAAGTGGAGCGACGGGGTCTTCTTGTAGTCCTTGATGAAGCAGGTGAGCTCCTCCAAGCTCACCTCGGGCGCGATCTGCTTCTCGATCTTGCCCTCGGGCGCGCAGGGCACCGGTCCTTCCTTCACCACCTGCTGCCCGGCGCACCCGGTCGTCCAGAGAAGCCCTGCTCCGGCGGCCAGCGCGACTGCGGTCGTTCCCCACCTTCTCATCGCGATCCTCCTTTCCCCTTGGGTGGACGTTCCGTAAGGTCTTGCCACACCAAATGCCGTTTTGAACAGGAGAAACGCGGTCAGAGTGCCATTCGTTGCAGGGGGTGTCAACCCTTCCCAGTCACTTCGGTCGACGGTCTGCGGTCAACGGTCGTCGGTCTGGGGCCTTCGGCCCGCTTCCATGTAACGTCCGTTAGGACGCTGGGAGGCTAGGACGCTAGGACGCATGAAAACCTACATGAGTTCAGAGCGTTTCAAGTGTGACCCCGGCTCTTTGGCGCCACCTCACGGTCTCGGGGGCATGGGGTCTGCTGGAGAGCCGTGCGCGGCTCCTTGGCTCGCCGCGCAGTGCTTCCAACGCCCGCACCGTGAGTTCGTTCGTGCCCCGCCGAACGGTTATGAAGCCACCGCCGGTGCCCCGTGCCTGCGCGGCGAATCTCAGTGCCCGGCTTCGCGCGCGGCCGGAAGCAGGCCCCATGCCCGCCGCCAGCCACGGCCCCGGACCAACGCACGTGACCCTTCTCCGTTGTAGGGTCCCGCAGCGGCCGAAGGGGGCTTCCAGGTCACTTCGGTCGTCGGGCTTGGGCCCTCGGCCGATCGGAAGGCTAGAGGAGCTAAAGGGCGGGAGGGTGTGGACTCCTGCTACCCTCCGGCCTCAAGGCCCGACTCCCTTGGGCCGATGAGCAGCACGCGGGTGAAAAAGCGCGGGAGGACGCCATGCCGAGACTCGACGCCTATTTCCGGGCCATGGTCCAGCAGGGGGCCTCGGACCTGCACCTGGTCGCGGGCAACCTGCCGGCCATGCGGATCCACGGGGAGCTCAAAAAACTGAAGGCCGAGCCCCTGACCGACCAGGGGCTCCGGGAGTTGCTCAGGGAGATCGCCCCGGACGAGGTGTGGGCCCGGTTCGAGGAGACCGGCGACGTGGATTTCGCCTACGAGCTGGAGGGGGTGGCCCGGTTCCGGGCCAACTACTTCGTGCAGAAGTTCGGGGCGGCGGCGGTGTTCCGTACCATTCCCTCCCAGGTCCTCACCTGCGAGGACCTCGGGCTGCCCGACGCGGTGCGCCGGCTGGCCTACCTTCGGAAGGGCCTGGTGCTGGTCACCGGCCCCACGGGCTCGGGCAAGTCCACCACGCTCGCGGCCATCATCGACGAGGCCAACCGGAACCGGCGGGACAACATCATCACCATCGAAGACCCGATCGAGTTCGTACACCAGAGCCAGGGGTGCCTGGTGAGCCACCGGGAGGTGGGCACCCACACCCGCAGCTTCGCCGTGGCCCTCCGGGCCGCCCTGCGGGAGGACCCGGACATCATCCTGGTGGGCGAGATGCGCGACAAGGAGACCATCGCGCTCGCCATCGAGGCGGCGGCCACCGGCCACCTGGTGTTCGGGACCCTGCACACTCAGAACGCGGCCAAGACCGTGGACCGGGTGATCGAGGTGTTCAGCGCGGAGGAGCAGCCCCAGATCCGCTCCACCCTGGCCGACAGCCTCAAGGCCGTGGTGGCCCAGAACCTGTTTCGTCGGGTGGACAAGCCCGGCCGGGTCGCGGCCCTCGAGGTGCTCGTCGTCACCCCGGCGATCTCGAACCTGATCCGGGAGGGCAAGACCTACCAGATCCCCTCGGCGATCCAGACCGGCAAGAAGCACGGCATGCAGTCGCTGGAGACCGCGATCCTGGCCCTGCTCGAGCAGAAGATCATCGCGCCGCGGGAGGCCTACGAGAAAGCCGTGGTGAAGGAGCCGTTCGTCCGGTTCCTCTCGGAGGAGGAGCGGGAGGGGCTCACATGAGCCGGCTGCGGGTGGAGAAGACCCCCCTGCGGGTCCGGCTGTACCTGGCGGACGGCACCCGGGCCGAGGGGGACCTGTTCGTGTCGCCCGTGTCTCCGGCCGGCGCCGGCCCCCAGCCCGTGTGGCAGCTGCTGGAGGAGGCCGGCCCGGTGGTGCCGTTCCGGGACGTCGAGGGCCGGTTCTGCCTGGTGGGAACCGGCCAGGTGGCCGCGGTGGAGATCCGGGACCCCGGCTCCCAGCCGGCTCCTTGGGCTCGGGCCGTGCCCGTGGAGGTGCGCCTGGCCGGGGGGCACGAGCTCGCCGGCGATCTGCTCCTGGAGGCCCAGGGCCGGCCGGTCGACGCCCTGCGTACCCCGGGCGAGTGGGTGTTCGTGCGCCGCTCGGATCACGGGGTATGGGTGCGTAAGGCCCTCCTGGTCGTTCTGAAGTTAGGGGAGTGAGGCCGGCCGCGAGCGCAGCATCCGATCGCCGCGCCTTCGTGTGCCGTTGTCTGATACCAAGTTGCCATCCGTCGGATACGCATCCGGGGGCGGGGCAATCCAAGGAGCGGCGTCCAGCGCTCCACCAGGCCCCAGGCCCCCGAGCTTCGGCGCGGCTGTTCGAGAGCCGCCCGGCCGCTTAGCTGCCCAGCGGCCCGAAGTTTCCGGAAGGATCCGCCCCACCCTCTGGCCCCATAGCGCAGGCCCCCCTCGACTGTCGACTACTCCCCACCCTGCAGGACTCTGTGCACCTCCGGGCCGGGAGGGCCCCGGCCGCCGGCGCCCGCTCCCCGGAACGGTGCTTGCTTCTTGGAGAGGGGCGAGTACTCTAGCCGCATCATTCGAGGAGCCTTCTGCCGCAACCGCCGCTTCCCCGCCCTCTCGTGGCGTGCTCGCGCCTCGGGGCTCGACGTGTCGACGGTACGCCCGCGCTCCGGGTGCGCTCGTGCTTGCCCCGATCTGACGCGCGCTCCACGGTTTCGCGACGAACGCTCATGAACAATGCGGGCTAAGGCCCAACGGTGCTGCCCCGGCCCGAGCGGGCCGGCGTGCCGCCCTGGCGGGAGGGTGCCCCGCCCAGGCCCGCGGGAGTGATAATGATGCCCAACGACACGATCTACGACGCCATCGTGGTCGGGCTCGGCCCCGGTGGATCCTCCACGGCGAGGGCGCTGGCCGCGAAGGGCCTGCGTGTCCTGGGACTGGACCGCGCCCGGTTCCCCCGCTACAAACCCTGCGGCGGCTGCCTGTCCCCCAAGGTGGAAGAGTTGCTGGGCGGCGAGCTTCCGCCCCTGGTGGAACGCGAGATCCATGGCGCCACCCTTTGTTTTCGGGGCGGCGAGGCCGCCCACGCCCGGAGCCCCCGGCCCGTGGCCTACATGGTCTCCCGGCTTCGTTTCGACGCCCGCCTCCTGGCCCTGGCCCGGGAGGCCGGTGCCGAGATCCGGGAGGGCGAGGCGTTCCTGTCCCTCGCCCAGGAGGGGGATGGGGTGACCGTGACCACGGACCGGAGCCGGTACCGGGCCCGGGTCGTGGTGGGGGCGGACGGGGTCAACAGCGCGGTGGCCCGCGCGGTGGGACTGCGCCACCGGGGCTGGAAGGCCGTTCTGATCGAGGCCGAGGTGGGCGTGGACGCCGGGGCGCTGGGAGATCTGGCCGACGAGGTGATCCTGGAGTTCGGCACGGTTCCCTTCGGGTACGGATGGATCTTCCCCAAGGCAGACCACCTGTCCATCGGGGTGGGGGGCATGGTGGGGAAGGTCGGTGACCTGAACGGCCTCTACCGGGACTTCCTGTCCCGGCACCGAATCCTGGGAGGGATCCGGTCCGAGGCCCGCCACGGGTACACCCTGCCCGTCTACACCCAGCGGCGGCCCCTGGTCCGGGGCCGTGTCCTGCTGGTGGGGGATGCCGCGGGGCTGGTGGACCCGTTCATCGGCGAGGGCATCTACTACGCGATCCGCTGCGGCGGGATCGCGGCCGAGGTGATCGAGGCCGCCCTGGCCGGCGGCACGGCGGACCTCTCGCCCTACGAGCACGCCGTCGACCGGGAGATGGGGCGCGAGTTTCGCACGGCCCACCGGTTGGCCCGGTTCGTGTACACCTTTCCTGATGCGTTCAACCGGATCGCGGCCGGCGCGCCGAGCGTGCTCGAGGGATACTTCGACGTGCTCCGGGGCGAGCGAAGCCACGCGTGGTTCCTGGGGGAGATCGGGAAGAAGGTCCTCTCGGACCTGTTCGCCTACACCGCCCTCCTTCGCCCCCGGCCGGTGGCGGACGCGCGGCACGCCTACGACCGCGTGGCGCCCCGTTACGACGCGTACGAGCGGGTGTGGCGGTCGGTCTCCACCGCGGTGCGGGAGGAGCTCCAGGCCCAGGTCGCGGAGCTGCTGCCCCCGAACGCCCTGGTCCTGGACGCCGGCGGAGGCACGGGGGCGACCACCGCCCTGCTCCTGTCCAGCGACCGGGTCCGTAGGGCGGACCTGCTCGACCTCTCCCCTGGCATGATCCGGGTGGCAGGCCGAAAGCTCCGGGACCCGAGGGTTCGCCTGATCCGGGGGGACATGGCGCGGCTCCCCTACCCGGACCGCACGTTCGACCTGGTGGTGTCCACATGGGCCATCGAGACCACCCCGGACCCGAAGAAGGCGGTCACCGAGTTCCTGAGGGTCATCAAGGACGACGGCGTCGTGATCTACACCTTCTGCAGCCTTCCGGAGGGGGGGATCGGCCGGCTCGGCGCCCGCCTGGTGGAGGCGGCCATGGGACGCAGGTTCGCCTTCCGGTTCCTCCCCCGCCGGGAGCGCCCCTACCACTCCTGCTCCCGGTCGCGTCTGGTGACCTTTTTCGGGGGCCTCATGACCCTGGTGGTTCTGCGCAAGTGCTGCACCGTAACCGACGAGGCCGCCCCGTGCGCCCTGCCGGCGTCGTGGGAGGCGCTCCTCGCCCAGGCCCCGGTGCCCCCGGCTGCCCCGCCGTGGTCGGGCCGGCCCGCTCAGGAGCGAGGAGAAACCCGATGACGACCGGTCCACCGATCGGAGGAACCTGGGGGCTCACCGCGGTCATGGTCGTGATCGTCTCGTGGGTCCTGTACCGCTACCTGGCGCCGGCGAGCTGGAAGGAGTGGAGCCGGGCCGGGCTGATCCAGGCGTTCATCATCGCGCTCTACGCCGAGATGTACGGCTTCCCCCTCACCATCTACCTGCTTACCGGGTGGCTCGGTATCAAAGTGCCGTGGCTCCATCAGAGCGGGCACCTGTGGGCCACGCTGTTCGGGTGGGGCGATGCAGGGGCCATGATCGAGATGCTCGTGGGGTACACCGTGGTGTTCCTGGGCATCTCGCTCCTGGTGGAGGGGTGGCGCGAGGTGTACCGGGCCACCCAGAAGGGCGAGCTGGCCACCAAGGGGCTCTATGCCATCGTGCGCCACCCCCAGTACACGGGGATCTTCCTGGCCATCTTCGGGCAGCTCATCCACTGGCCCACCATTCCGACCCTGGTGCTGTTCCCGGTCATCGTGTGGGCCTACTACCGGCTCGCCCGGAAGGAGGAGCGGGCCATGCTCGAGAAGCACGGGACCGCCTACGCCGAGTACCGCCGCACCGTGCCCATGTTCCTCCCCAAGTGGGGCGACTGGAAGCGTCTGCTCACCCCTGGGTCGGCCGAGGACCGCGACGCCTGACCCCTCCCCGACGGGCCGTGCGGCCCGACCCGCACGGCAGGAGACGAGATCATGAGAGAGTTCCTGACGACCAACTGGCTGTGGATCGCACTGATCGTGGGCGTTCTGTTCTGGATGCGAAGTTCGCGCCGAAGGCGATCCGGACACGGGGGGATGCACCGGACAGGGGGCGGAGGGGGCGGATGCGGCGGCGGGAGCCGTCGGGAGCCCGAGGGCGGGGAGCCCAAGATCGAGGAACCCAAGATCGAGGAACCCAAGGAGGCCCCGGCCGGAAAGCGCCGCCGAGGGTGCTGATCTCTCGCCCGGCCGGGGCCAGGCCCCCTCCCGGCACCACGGCCGCCCCTCCCTCCCTCGGCCCTCCATTAGGAGAAGCGCCATGCTCAACATCCGCGTCGTGACCTGGTCCCTCAGCTCGTTCACCCTGTTCAGCTACCTCGTCTGCATCCTCTACGGGCTGATCGTGCCCGAGAGCCTGCACATGACGACGTTCCTCGAGTCCGTCCTGCCCGGGTTTCGATGGCTCACCCCGGTGGGGTTTGCGATCGGGTTCGTCGAGAGCTTTCTGTGGGGCGCCTACATCGGGCTCGTGTTCACCCCGCTCTACAACTTCTTCCAGCGCAGGCTGGGCCCGTGAGGGCAGGAGGAAGGGGGGCCGCCCTCCGGGAAAACCGAGCCTATCTTGTCTGATTCGCCGGATCTGCGGGTTGGCGCAGGAATGCGTCGAGGCACTCCCGCGAGCAGAAGTAGAACCGTCGGCCGTCGCGGACGGTGGTGAGGGGGTTCCCCTCGGCGTGGACCGCCATGCCGCACACCGGGTCCACCCACTCGGCTCCCCGGGGGGCGACGACGCCCGGCCCCGGGGGGCTCCCCGGCCGGCCCAGCAGCTCGAGCACCTCGTCGGGCGTCTCGGCTTGGAGGCACTGCCGGGCCAGCCGGCGGCAGTCCCGCGGCCGCAGGGTGGCCAGGCGCGCCCTGACCGCCTGTGCCCGGTTGACGGGGACGCTCAGGTCCGTGATGCCCAGCCCGATCAGGGCGGGCAGCAGGGCGAGGTCGCTGCCGGCCTTCCCGCAGATCGACAGGGGCTTGCCGGCCTCTTTCGCGTCCCGGGCCAGCGCAGCCAGCACCTGGAGCACCACGGGGTGCTCCGGCCCGTAGGTTCGCAGCACGTTGGGGTTGGAGCGGTCCACCGCGAACAGGTACTGGATCAGGTCGTTGGTGCCGATGCTCGCGAAGTCCGCCGCCTCGAGCAGGCGCCGGAACGACCACGCGGCCGACGGGGTCTCCACCAGCACCCCTCGCTCGAACCTCTCCTGGAACGCGGTCCCCTCGGCCGCCAACGAGTCCACGGCCTGGTCCACCAGGCCCTGGACGAACCGCCACTCCTCGACGCACTCGATCATGGGGAACAGCAGGCGCAACCCGGGAAACCCGGCCGCGGCCCGGAGGATCGCCCGGACCTGGGTGAGCAGGATCTCCGGGTGAAAGCGGTAGATCCGGTGGGCCCGGAGCCCCAGGGCGGGGTTGTCCTGGGGGCCGAGGGAGAAGTAGGGGAGGGCCTTGTCTCCGCCGATGTCCAGCGTGCGCACGGTGGCCCGGCCCGGGGCGCACCGCTCGAACAGGCGTCGGTACGCCTCGGTCTGCTCCTCCTCGCCGGGCATTCCTCCACGTCGGCCCAGGAACAGCATCTCGGTGCGGTAGAGCCCCACGCCTTCGACCCCTGTCCAGTCCACCCCCACGAGCTGCCCGGGATCCATGACGTTGAGCCACACCCGGGCCAGGGACGAAGGCGCGGGGCCGGGCACCGGCACGGGGGGGGCCTCGGCAAGGCGCGGCTCCAGGTCCGCGGCCGCCGGCTCCACCAGGAGCTCCCCGCGGTCGGCGTCCAGGAGGACCCGGGAACCGTCCAGGGACCACAGGGCCTCTAGCCGAGGCACCCTCAGCACCGGCAGATCGAACGACTGGGCGAGGATCGCCCCGTGGGACAGGGGAGTCCCCCTGTCCACCACGAAGCCCCGCACCCCACGGGCGTGGGCCTCCAACACCAGGGAAGGCAGCAGCTCCCTGGTGGCCAGGATGCACTCCGACGGGTCCTGGGGAAGCCCCGCGAGGAGCGACGCCTGCTGGCCGGCCAGCCGCTGGCGGAGCTGGATGGCCAGGTCCCGCAGATCGGGCGCCCGCTCGACCAGGACCGGGTTGCCCGACCCCTCGAACACGCGGACGATCTCCTCGATGGCGTGCTCGACCGCCGCCTCGGCCGCAAGGTTGGTGCTTCGGATCGTCTCCTCGATCCGGGAGCGCAACGAGGAGCCCTCCAGCAAAAGGATGTGGCTGCGCAGGATGTCCGCCCCGGGCGAGGCAGAGTCCTCCCCCAGCCGGGCGACCATCTCGCGAAGGTCTTCGATCAACGAGCCCACGTGCTGGGCGAACCGTTCGATCTCCGTCTCGGGTTCTCCCGGGACCACGGGGTCCCGCCGCGCCTGTGGCGCGGGCACAAAAAAGCGCAGGATCCCCTGCGCGACCCCGGGCGCAATGCCCGAGCCGGTCACCATGCGGTCCTCCTGTTCTCTCGTCTCGGTCGTCATGTCTCCACCTGGGCTCCGGGGTCACTCCCCGTCCAGGAGCCGGCGCTCGCCCTCCAGGGTTCGGATGTCGGTCACGTCCTGGCTCACCTCCAGGGTGCCCTGGTAGCGGCCCGCCGCGTCGCGGACGGCGAAGTAGCGGATGTGGATGAACCGCCCTCCCAACTGGAGCCAGAACTCCGCACTGTCGCGCTCGCCGGCCTTGAAGGCGTCGAGGATCATGTTGACCCGGTGCACGCTCTTGGGCGGATGGCAGTTGCGCACCTCACGGCCGATGATGCCGGGGCTCCGGGGGAAGATCCGGTGGGGCCCCTCGGAATAGTAGGCCACCCGGTCGTCCGCGTCCACGAAGGTGACGTCCACGGGCAGGTGGGTGAGGAGCAGGTTGATCTGCTCGGGGGTGAGCCGGCCGGTGTCGAGACGGACCGCGGCCCCGGTGAGGTCCTCCGGGGGTGCGGCGGGCCCGGGACCGGGGGGAGCCTCCGAAGGGGACGGGGCCTCCGCATCGGGCCAGCCCGGGGCGGGCTCGACCCAGGCGAACCCGATCTCGGCCTCGCCCCGGGCCATGCGGGCCCACTCGTCGCGGGAGAGCAGGTCGAGGCTCGCGGGGAACAGGATGTGCTCCTCCTTGTAGATCATGTCGCGGATGGCCTTGAGGGCGTCGAGCAGGTTCGTGCGGAACGCCTGGGGGTCCAGTCGGTCCAGGGCTTGGCGGGCCGCCTTGATCATGCCCCGGATGTCGTCGTGGATGGACCACATGACCTGGGTGGGGCCGGTGAAGTGGTGGGCCTCGAGGGCCGGGAAGAGCTGGTTCTCCTTGCGGGTGTAGTGCACGTCCACCCGGGCCAGGCGGTCCAGCAGGGCCCCGAACTCCGGCGCGGCCGCCCGCAGCGCCTCGGCCGCGCCGGGCTCCCCGGGCCGGGGCAGCCGGCCCAGGGCCAGGCTCAGCCGGGAGACGATCTCCTCCAGGGCCCGGTTCTCCTTCATGTAGGTGTGCACCGGGTGCCCGGGCGGAACCTCGGGCCGGTCCCGCTCCTCCAGGGCCTCCTTGAAGAGCTCCACGTGCACGTCGCACAGGCGCCGGATCTCCTCGGCCGGCAGCCCCTCGTCGATCAAGGCCTGCTCCACGGCCGCGATCTCGGAGGCGTCCACCCCGCCCAGCACCCGGCGGAACCGCTCCTTCACCTCTTCCACGGGAGCGCCGTCGTGTAGTTCGCGCAGGATCTCCTTGAGGGCCTCCTTGCGGTCCTCCGGCCCCTGGGGCGGGCCGGACACCGCCTGCCGCAGGGTGCGCACCAGGTCGTCCACCGGGATGCCGGCGATGGCGGCCGCGTTCTCCAAGGTGGCCACCTTGCCCATGGTCTTCCGCAGCAGCGGGTTCCGCAGCTTGGCGAACGCGGGGGACCGGGCCACCAGCACCTCGAGCAGGTGGGGGTGCTCCCGAAGCAGGTCGTGGATCCGGGTCTTGGGGCCGATCTCGACGGGCATGATCACCTCCTGGCCGTGGGGTTGGATCTCGCCGCAGTGTACCTCGGCGGGCGGATCGCTCAAGGGGACTTCCGGGCACCGCCACGGGCCGGGACGCATCCGTGAACCCGGGGGCAAGGTATGGTAGATTCGGCGCTCCAGCAGATCCCATGCCCCGCTGAGCAGGGGGCGCTAGCGTCTGTTTGTCCGCCGGGTTAACAAAAGACTCAGTGATCGAAGAGGTTCTCAGGCTTTCTGGCTTCCCAGCCTTCCAGCTTTCCAGCGGAAAGTCCCCGAGGTTTCCCATGACCGACTGCGTGTGGATCTACATGACCGTGCCGTCCCGGGAGGAGGGGCTGCGGATCGGCCGGGCCCTGGTGGAGGAGCGTCTGGCCGCCTGCGCCAACGTGCTCGGCGGGCTCACGTCGGTGTACTGGTGGGACGGGGCGGTCCAGGAGGACTCCGAGGCCGCCCTGGTCCTGAAGTCCCGGGCGGATCGGGTGGACCGGATCACCGCCCGGGTCAAGGAGCTCCACTCCTACTCGTGCCCCTGCGTGGTGGCGCTGCCCATCGCGGGCGGCAACCCCGAGTTCCTCGACTGGATCCGGACCGAGACCCGCTGATACCAAGTTGCGTTCAAAGCTGTTGCCCCCCTGAACAGAGGGGCAAGGGACCTGCCGGAGAGCCGGGTGCGGCTCCTTCGCTCGCCGCGCAGCGCCTGTGACGTTCGGACTGTGAAATGGTACGTATTCCACTGACTTGCAAGGAAGTCAGCTCTCCTGTCCTGTGCCTGCGCGGCGAACCTCAATGCTCGGCTTCGCGCCCGGCCGGAGGCAGGTCCCTTGCCCCGCCCCCCGAGGGATCCGGGCTTGGACGCAGCTCAGCATGAGCCATCGCCCCATGGAGTTTCTGGCCGACCTGCACATCCACTCCCGGTTCTCCCGGGCCACCAGCCGGAGCCTGAATCTGCCGGAGCTCCACGCCTGGGCCCAGCGCAAGGGGCTGTTCCTGTTGGGCACGGGGGACGTGACCCACCCGGCCTGGTACGCCGAGCTCGCCGACCAGCTCGTGGAGGCCGAGCCGGGGCTCTACCGGCTGCGGGACGACCTGGCCCGGGAGGCCGACGCCGCCGTGCCGGCCGCCTGCCGGGGGCCGGTGCGGTTCGTGCTGCAGGGGGAGGTGAGCTGCATCTACAAGCACGACGGCGCGGTGCGCAAGGTGCACCACGTGGTGTTCCTGCCCCACCTCGAGGCCGCGGGCCGGTTCCTCTCGGCCCTGGACCGGCTCGGGAACGTGCGCTCGGACGGACGGCCGATCCTGGGCCTCACCAGCCGCCAGGTGCTGGAGATCCTCCTCGATACCGCGCCGGGGGCGTTCCTGGTGCCGGCCCATGTGTGGACCCCCTGGTTCTCCATCCTCGGCTCCCGCTCGGGGTACGACTCGGTGGAGGCGTGCTTCGGCGACCTGGCCGGGGAGATCTTCGCCCTGGAGACCGGCCTGTCGTCGGACCCGGCCATGAACTGGCGGGTATCGGCCCTGGACCGGTTCGCCCTGATCTCCTGCTCCGACGCCCACTCGGCCGCGAACCTGGGCCGGGAGGCCTGCCGGTTCGACCTGGCCGACCCCTCCTTCGAGGCTCTGCGCCGCAGCCTGGAGGACCCCGGCCGGCCGGGTCTGTGGGGCACCCTGGAGTTCTTCCCGGAGGAGGGGAAGTACCATCTGGACGGCCACCGCAAGTGCGGGGTGCGGCTCACCCCGGCCGAGACCCGGGAGACGGGGGGCCGCTGCCCCGAGTGCGGCGGCAAGGTCACGGTGGGGGTGCTGCACCGGGTGGAGGAGCTGGCCGACCGGCCGCCGGGGGAGCGGCCCGAGGGTGCCCGGCCGTACCAGACCCTGGTGCCCCTGGCCGAGGTGGTGGCCGAGGCCCTGGGGGTGGGGCCGCGCACCAAGCGGGTGGCCGGGGTGCTGGACCGGCTGGCCCGGAAGGTGGGGCCCGAGCTGACCGTGCTGCTCCGGGCCGACCCCTCCGAGGTGGACCGGTGCGCCGGGCCGGTGGTGGCCGAGGCCGTGGTGCGGGTGCGGGAAGGAAGGGTGCACGTCGAAGGGGGGTACGACGGCGAGTTCGGGGTGGTGCGGATCTTCGAGCCGGACGAGCGCCGGGAGATCGAGCGCCAGGGGAGCCTGTTCACCGGGCTCGCCGAGCTCCCTCGCACCGGTCGGCGGAGGAAACGGGCCGCCCCGCCCCGGCCCGAACCCGAGCCGGAAGCCCGGCCGGACACCCCTGCGGGGGGGCTGGACCCGGACCAGGCCCGGGCCGTGGAGGCCCCGGCCGGCCCCGTGCGGATCGTGGCCGGGCCCGGCACGGGCAAGACCCGTACCTTGGTGGCCCGGATCGCCCACCGCATCCGGAGCACCGGGGTGTCCCCGCACCAGGTGCTGGCCGTCACCTTCACCAACCGGGCCGCGGCCGAGCTGGCCGAGCGTCTCGGCCGGGAGTTGGCGGAGGGGGCGCAGGGGGTCACGGTGGGCACGCTCCACCGGCTCGGGCTCGAGATCCTCCGCCGGGAGCACCGGGCCGCCGGCCTGCCCGAGGGGTTCTCCGTGGTGGACCGGGACGAGGCCGTCTCGCTGGTGGCCAAGATCGCCGGGGTGAGTGGGCGGGAGGCCCGGGCCCTGGCCGAGGAGATCTCCCGGGCCCGAAGGGTCGGCCTGGACGGCGCCCCCGAGGTGGTCCGGCGCTACGAGGAGGCCCTGCTCGCGAGGGGGGCCGTGGACCTGGACGGGCTCGTGTGCCGGGCCGCCCAGCTTCTGGAGGATCTGCCCGCGGTGCGGCAGGAGTGGCAGCGCCGGTGGGCGTTCGTGGCCGTGGACGAGTTCCAGGACCTGGACCCGGCCCAGTATCAGCTGCTGCGGCTGCTGGCGCCCCCCGGCGGGGATCTCACGGTGATCGGCGACCCGGACCAGTCCATCTACGGGTTCCGGGGAGCCGACCCAGGCCTGTTCGACCGGTTCGGCCGGGAGGAGCCGGCCCTCCACACCGTGCGCCTGGGTCGCACCTACCGGTGCGTGGAGCCGGTGGTCCGGGCCGCCCGGGCCGTGCTGGGACCCGGCGCGCCCGACCTGGCCGCCGTGCGGGGCCCGGGGCCGGAGGTGCGGTTGGTGGAGGCGGCCACGGACCGGGACGAGGCCGAGTGGATCGCGCGGGAGGTCGAGCGGCTGGTGGGGGGGACGTCGCACCGGGCGGGGGACGGCGCCCTCCGGCGGGTCGGGGGCTACGGGTTCGGGGAGGTGGCCGTGCTGGTGCGCACCCGGGCCCAGGCGCCCCTGATCGCCGAGGCGTTGGGCCGGGCGGGGTTCCCGGTGCAACGGGCCCTGGGCGACGGGTTCCTGGCCGGGCCGGGCCGCCGCCTGCGGGAGCGGCTCCGCAGGGCGGCCCCGGCCGCGGATCCCCTCGAGGCGTTGAGCGCGGCCCTGGAGGCAGAGGCCCTGGAGCCGGAGGACCCGGCGGCCGCGGCCTGGACCGCGGCTGCCGCAGGCGCCGGAACCGTGGCCGAGCTCCTGGACCGGGTGGCACTGGCCGAGGCGGGGGACGAGTACCGGCCCGGGGAGCGGGTGACGGTGCTCACCCTGCACGCGGCCAAGGGGCTTGAGTTCCCGGTGGTGTTCGTGGCGGGGTGCGAGGACGGGCTCCTACCCTACCGGGCGCCGGGCCGGGGGTCCGACCCGGGCGAGGAGCGGCGGCTCCTGTACGTGGGCATGACCCGGGCCCGGGACGTGCTCGTGCTCACCCGGGCCCGCCGGCGCAGGCTCTACGGCGAGACCCGTCGGCCCGGGGAGAGCCCCTTCCTGGCCGGCGTGGACCTGGAGCGCACCACCCTCCAGCCGTTCACGGCCCCGACCCGGCAGTTGACGCTGTTTTAGGCTGGGACGTTGGGACGTTAGGACGTTGGGACGCGCTGTGGCTTCCTTGGCTTCCCAGCCTTCCAGCCTTCTAGCTTTCTACCCTTCCCCGGGTTCGAGCTCCACGGGGTGGGGTTCGCCGTCCGCGGGCATCACACCCCGGGCCGAGGCGCCCGGGCCGGCGTGGCGCCACCACACCTTGGGGTCCTGGCCGGTGGCGGCCTTGCCGCCGGCCCGGTGGCCGAACCCGTCAGGAAGCACCACGGCCCGGGGGTGCAGCCCCCGGAGCACGCGCACCGGGAACCGGGCGTGACGTTCCCCGGAGCGCACCACGGCGGTGTCGCCGGTGCGCAGGCCCAGCCGTTCCGCCGCTCCGGCCGCCACCTGCACCTCGCCCACGGGCACGATCTCCCGGTTGCGGCGGGTGTTGGCGTAGGTGCGGGGAAGCACGTTGGGCGCGGTCACCCGGCCGAGCAGCCCCTCCTCCGCGGCCGGCGCCTCCAGCCGCCGCCCCAGGCTCGGGGGCTGGACGGGGTTGGGGGCCTTGGGCTCCTCGGCCACCCAGATCCCCCGCCGCCTCAGGGCTTGGAAGCTGCCGGGTCCCCAGGACTTGCGGAGCCGCTCGTCGAGAACGGCGGGCACGGTGGGCGGCAGGCCCCGCTCCCCCGCGCGCCGGGCGAGCTCCAGGATCAGGTCCGGGATGCCCCGGGCCTCGCCCAGTGGCCGGGGCCAGGGCTCGAACAGGGCCAGGTGCTCGGTGGTGGGGTCCCGGAGCTTGTCGGGCTCCGACGCGGGGCGGGTCACCGGCTGCTGCAGCGCCAGGTAGGGCCGGCCGTCCGGCAGCGCCCCCTCCACCAGGTCCCAGCACTCGTAGGCCGTGGCCAGGGGCAGGACCAGGTCCGCCATCGAGGCCGTCTCGGTGAGGTGGGTGTCCACGGCCACCACGAGCTTCACCCGTTCCGGGTCGGCCAGGGCCCGGGACACCGCGTTCGGGTCCGGGCCGTCGTAGGCCGGGTTGGCCTCCGCGGCCAGGTACAGGTCCAGGGGGGCGTCAGCGCCCTCCAGGAAGGACCGCCACCATTCCTCCGGGGTGCGGGTGGGCCGGGCCGGGGTGGAGAAGTAGGGTCCCCGGGCGGTCTGGATGCCCCCGGGCCGGTTCACATTGCCCACCAGATGGTTCAGGACCGCGGCGGCCGCGGCCTCGGGGGTGCCCGGCTGGGCCACGGCCACCGACGGCCGGCGGCCGGCAAAGGTCATCGCGAGTCGCCGGAGCCGCTCGGGCGTGATGCCGGTTCGCTCGGCCACCCGTCCGGCGTCGTAAGGGGCGAGCGCCTCGTCCAGGGCGTCGGCCACGGTCGGGGCCGATTTCCGCAACGCCTCCCGGTCCACTCCGCCCTCGTCCCACAGCAGCTTGGCCATGCCGAGAGCCGCCCAGGCGGACGCCCCCGGCGGCACCGGCACCCACTCGCACACCGAACCGGTCGCCCCCACGGCCTCGGCCAGCAGCACCACCCGGGCGCCCCGAGCCCGGGCCTCCACCAGGCTGCGCACCTCGGGCACCCGGAACCGGCCGTCCATGAGCGGGGCGCCCACCAGGTAGATGGTCTCGGCCCGGCGCAGGTCGGGGCCGAGCACGGGCGCGCCGTAGAGGTCGGCGTCGGACCGGGGCCCGGGGCGGCCGGGCAGGTCCCGGTCCAGCAGCACGTCGGTCCAGCCCAGCGTCTCCTGTAGGTCGCCCACCAGGAACCGGTCCATGGAGAGGTGGAGCACCGACCGCCCTCCCACGGCCTGGGCGATTCGACCCAGGGCCTCGTCCCACGACACCGGCTCCCACCGACCCGACCCCCTGGGTCCGACCCGGCGCAGGGGCCGGAGCACCCGCTCCGGGTCGTACAGCCGCTCCAGCTCGGCAAAGGCCCGGGCGCACAGCCCGCCCTCGTTGGTGGGCGAGCCGGGGTTGCCCTCGATCTGCACCACCCGGTCCCCGTCGCGGAACGCGATGAGGCCGCACCGGGCGGGGCACATGCCGCAGAGCGACGGTTTGGGGTTGCGGAACTTGCGCAGAGTGCGGTGAGGGGCCTCGACCGGCCGCAGGCCGGCCCCGGCCGGTAGAGCCGCGCCGGCCGCGCCGGCAACGCCCAGCTTCAGAAACGACCTTCGGTCCCAGCGGTTCACGGGGCCCTCCTCGGTGGGAAGCGTCGCAGGAGATATCCGGTCGAGCTTGTGGAATTTGGCACGTAGGGTACGGGCGATCGGCGGGGCGTGTCAATCTCGGCCCGGGCGGGCCTTCAGGATTCGAGGGGCAGGAAGAACGAGAAGGTGCTGCCGGTGCCCGGCCGGCTGCGCACCCAGATGCGGCCGCCGTGGAGCTCCACCAGGTTCTTGGCGATGGTAAGCCCCAGGCCCGAGCCTGCCTCGGTCTTGCGGGTGGGCGGCTCGGCCTGGTGAAACTTCTGGAACACCCGCTCCATGTCCTCGGCCCGGATCCCCCGGCCCTGGTCGGCCACTTCCACCACCGCCGCGGTGATCGTCGCGGTGCCTGGGCCGGGTTCGGCCTGGGGGTTTTCCGGGTCCAGCTGGGCCGTGCGGGTGCGCACCCGGATCGCGCCGCGATCGCTGAACTTCACGGCGTTGTCCAGGAGGTTGTAGAGGATGCGGAGCAGGAGGGTGGGGTCGGCCGTCACCGGCGGCACATCCATGGGCTCGAACGCCAGATCCAGGCCCTTCTCGACCGCCCGGGGCCGCACCGACCGCACCGCCGATGAGACCAGCTCGTTCAGGTCCACGGCCTGGCGCTCGGGCTCCAGGCTGCCGGCCTCGATGTCCTTGAGGCAGAAGATGTTCTCCAGGATGGACTGGAGGTGCTTGCCGTTGGACTCGATCAGCTGCAGGTCGGTGCGGTGCTCGTCGTCGAGCCGTGGCCCCAGTTCCTGGAGGAGCAGCCCGGCGTACCCGATGATCGCGTTGAGCGGGGTCTTCAGCTCGTGGTTGACGTTGTTGAGGAACTCGTCCTTGACCCGGTTGGCCTCCTCGAGCCGCAGGTTCTGGACCTGCAGCTCTTCGAGGGCGGCCTGGAGCTCCCGGGTTCGTTCCTCCACCCGGTCGTGGAGCACCTCGTTCTGGGCCTCCAGCTCCCTTCGGGCCCGACTGAGCTCCCGGTTGAGCTGCTCCAGGCGGCGGGTGCGCTCGCGCACCTGCACCTCGAGTCGGCGGTTGGCCTCGCGAACCCGGTCGAACAGCAGGGCGTGGGACACGGCCACGCCGAGGTGGCTGGCCAGGATCGCCCATGCCTTCGCGTTGTGGAGATCGAGCCCCCCTGCGTCGGGGTGGCTCAGGTTCAGCACGCCCACGCAGCGGCCCTGGACCACCAGGGGGAAGCACGCCAGGGATCCCACCGCCACCCCGTCGGACCGCGGCGCGAACCGCGGATCCTCGGCCGCCCGGTCCAGCAGGGCCGGCTGCCCGGCCGCGGCGCACCAGCCGGCCACCCCCTCGCCCACGGTGAACATGGCTCGGGGATATCCCCGGAACCCGTAGTAGGCCGGGGCCCGATCCGTGCGGGACCCGGCCACGGCCAGCACCAGCTCCCCCTCGGCCTCGGACAGGAGCAGCACCGAGGCGTTCTGGGCCTTGGACAGCCGGAACACCAGGGTCAGCGCGTAGGAGATCAGGCGCTCCAAATCGGCCGAGCGCTCGAACAGGGCCCCGAGGTCCCGGAGCACGGCCAGCTCTTCGATCCGGGCCTCCAGTTCCCGGGTGGTGGACCGGAGGGCCCGCGCGTAGAGCTCCTGCTTGCGTTCGGCCGAGGGCATGGCGTCGGACATGGGCGGATCTCCCGGTGTTTCAGACGAGGGCGTCCACGAACGCCTCGGCAGCGCCCCGCCGCGCTTCCAGGTGGTCGGCCAGGTCCTCCATCAGGGCCTGGGGGACCTCGGTGTCGGCCGGGGTGCCGCCGGCCGCAGCGTTGGCCGCTGCCAACAGGGCTTGGGCCTGCCGCAGGTCGGCGCGCAGGGTCGGGCCGTGATGGAACCCGACCAGGGCCGTCGTGGAAGGAGGAAACCCCCAGGCCGAAAGCAGGGTCTCGCCGGCCGTGCCGTGGTGCTCCCCGAACCGTCCCGCCTCCTCCCCCCGGAGCTCGGGGCCCTTGGCGCGGGCCAGCAGCTCGGAGTACTCCTCCGGGACCTGGGCCAGGAACCAGATCTTTCCCACGTCATGGAGGAGCCCGGCCAGGAACAGGGCGTCGGGGTGGAGCCCGACGTCGTCGGGCCGGCGCCGGGCCAGGTATCGGGAGCCTTCGGCGGTGAGGTACGCGTGGATCCACAGGCCCCGCACCGACTCGGGAGGGGCGTCGCGCCACAGGTCCAGCACGCCGGTGGCCAGGGCCAGGGCCTGCACCGTGACCCCTCCCAGCAGCACCACCGCCTGCTCCAGCCGGTCCACCCGGCGGGCGAACCCGTAGTAGGCCGAGTTGGCGAGCTTGAGAACGCGCGAAGTGACCGGAGGGTCGTGTTCCAGGGCCTGGACCACGTCCGCGATGCGGTAGTCGGGCGAGGCGAACAGGGTGACGATGCGGGCCGCCACCGCGGGCAGGGTGGGCAGGGACGAGGGGGGCTCGGCGAGGCGGCGGGCCGTCCCCATCAGGCGCAGGCCCCTTCTCGGGCGGGCGGAAAGTGGAGCCGGAAGGTGGTGCCTTGGCCGAGCAGGGTGCGCACCTCCACCCGCCCGCCCAGGTCGTCCACGATCTGTTTCACGATGTAGAGCCCGAGCCCGGTGCCCTGGCCCTTGGGCTTGGTGGTGAAGAACGGCGTGAACAGCCGGTCCCGGAACTCCGGCGGGATCCCGATGCCGGTGTCGGTGACCGACACCACGATCCGGTCCCCCTCGAGGGCCACCTTCACCAGGACCTGGGCCTCGGCGTCGGGGTCGCGCGCCAGCTTGGCCCGCACGGCCTGGGCCGCGTTGCGAAGCAGGTTCACCAGGGCGTGCTGCAGGTGGTCGGGGCTCGCCTCCAAGGGGGGCAGGCCGGGCTGGATCTCCACCACCAACGAGATGTGGCTTTTGCGGAACTCGTGCTGGGTGACCAGCACCGCCTCCTCCACCGCCTCCTTCACCGACAGGATCACCCGGTCGCCGTCCGAGGGTCGGGCGAACGAGGTCAGGCCCGAGGCCAGGCGCTGGAGCCGGGCCGCGTTCCGGTAGATGATCTCCAGGTGCCGGCGCAGGGGGCTGTCCTCCGGGGTCCGGGCCAGCAGGAGCTCCACCGACGCCGAGATGCTGGCCAGGGGGTTGTTCAGCTCGTGGGCGAACCCGGCCGCCATCTCGCCGATCGTGGCCAGCTTGTCGCCGTGGCGCATCCGCTCGTGGGTGACCTGCAGCTCGGTCAGGCTCGACTCCAGCCGGTCCACCAGCCGGCGGGCGTGCTCCCGCAGGTACACCCGCTCGTCGGCCGGCTGGATCCGGTCCCTTCGGCCGCGGATGTACGAGCGGATCTGGTCGGGGAAGTTCTCGGGGGAGATGGGCTTGGGGATGTAGCCGTCGCACCCGGCGGCGAGGGACCGCTTCCGGTCGTGGGCCATGGAGTTGACCGTGACGGCCACCACGGGGATGCGGTCGAAGCCGGGCAGCGCCTTGAGCTTGGTGGCGGTCTCGTACCCGTCCATCCCCGGAAGGTTGATGTCGAGCAGGATCAGATCGAGGCGCTCCCGCTCCTCCATGGCCCGCCGCACCCCCTCGAAGCCGTCGCGGGCGTGGAGCACCTCGTATCCTTGATCCCGCAGCATCCGTTCCACGAGCCTGTAGTTTGCGGGGTTGTCTTCCACGTACAGGATACGGTGAGCAACGGACACGTTCTCTCTCCGCGGTGACCCCCCGCGGTGAACGGAACGGCCGCATTGTAACGGCGGCTCAAAGAACTGTAAAGAAAGAATGTGGCCTACGTGCAGCCGGACGAAAAAAGCCCCGCCCACCGGCCGTTCGCGCGAAGGAACGGCGTCGCGGGCGGGGGCGCCGACGTTCCGAAACCCCGCGGCATGTTTCGCGTTTTCAAAGAAACTTTACCTTTGACTCCGACCCCGGCGGCGTGTACAAGTACGGGCTTTCCCATGACGATCACGGACCAAACGGAGGACACATGGCAGAGCGGAAGTACGACATCGCGGTGATTCCGGGGGACGGCACGGGACCCGAGGTGATCGCCCAGGCCCTGCGGGCCCTGGACGCGTGCGCGAAGCGGTTCGGGTTCGCCTACGAGACGGTCACCTATCCGTTCGGCGGGGACCACTACTTGAAGACCGGCGAGACGCTCCCCGACGGCGCCATCGACGAACTGCGCCGGGCCGACGCGATCCTGCTGGGCGCGATCGGACACCCGGACGTGAAGCCCGGCATCCTGGAGCAGGGCATCCTGCTCAAGCTCCGGTTCGCCCTGGACCAGTACGTGAACCTGCGTCCCGTCAAGCTCTACCCCGGGGTGTACACCCCCATCAAGGACAAGGGGCCCGACGACATCGACTTCGTGGTGGTCCGGGAGAACACCGAGGGCCTGTACGTGGGGGCGGGCGGGTTCCTCAGGAAGGGCACTCCCGACGAGGTGGCGATTCAGGAGTCGATCAACACCCGCAAGGGCGTGGAACGGTGCATCCGGTTCGCGTTCGAGTACTGCCGCCGCCGGAACCGCCGGAAAAAGCTGACCCTGGTGGGCAAGACCAACGTGCTCACCTACGCCTTCGACCTGTGGGAGCGAACCTTCAACGAGGTGGGCGCCGAGTACCCGGACGTGGAGCGCGACTACGCCCATGTGGACGCCGCCTGCATGTGGATGGTAAAGAACCCGGAGTGGTTCGACGTGGTGGTGACCGACAACATGTTCGGCGACATCATCACGGATCTGGGCGCCATGGTGCAGGGCGGAATGGGCATCGCGGCCGGCGGGAACATCAACCCGGAGGGGGTGAGCATGTTCGAGCCCATCGGAGGGTCCGCGCCCAAGTACACGGGCAAGAACGTGATCAACCCCCTGGCGGCCGTGTGCGCGGCCGGCATGATGCTCGACACCCTGGGCGAGGTCGAGGCCGCCCGGGCGGTGGAGGAGGCCGTCCAGTGGGTCACCTCCACCAAGCTCGAGAGCCTGGCGGCCGGCCGGATGGGATACACCACGACCGAGGTGGGCGATCTGGTGGTGGGACGGATCCTGGGTGGCGGGAACGAATAGGACGACGACTCCGTATCCGAGCCGGAAAGCGCGACCGGTGCCGCCGTGGGCGGGGCCGGCCGTGGCGCTGTTGATCCTCGGGGCGGCGGGGTGCACGGGACGGTCGATCCGGCCGACCGACGCGGACCCGCCCCTCCGGCGGGTGACCGCCAGGGTGGTGCGGCCGGCGCCGGTGGACCTGTACGACCGGCGGCTGGAGACCGTGGCCGTGGTGGCCTTCGAGGGGCCGGGGGGGCGGGATCTGGCGCGGGACCTGGCCCGGAGGCTGGCCCGGACCGGGGCCTTCCAGGTGGTGGTGCCGGACGACATGGAGGAGCGTCTGATGCGCGCCGGGTTGACCGTCCGGTGGGACGAGTCTCCCTCGGCCCTGCGGTGGGTCCACGAGCGCACCGGCGTGGACGCGGTCGTGGGCGGCCGGGTCGTGGAGTTCCGGGTGGAGGGGTTCGAGCAGGAGAAGCAGACCCTGGCTCCGGAGCCCACCGGCGAGTTCGTGTTCGTGCGGACCGAGGAGGGGAAGCTGGCCTACCGGGAGAAGCTGGCCTACCGGCCGGTGCCGCTGTTCTGCCGGACCGACACCGGCACGGTGGGTGCCCGGTACCGGGTCTGGGATCTGCGCCGGGGCGAGGTGGTGGCCACGTTGCCCCGGAAGCTCACGACCCAGGTGCCGTCGTTTTGCTACCGGGGCGACGTGTCGGCCGACCTGATCCGCGAGGCCCAGGGCCGGCTGCTCAAGCGGCTGTTCGGCCAATTGAACCGGCAGGTGCTCGAGTCGCTGGTGCCGGAGCACGAGCGCCGGGACCTGTTCTTCGAGGTGGTGGGCCCGGGGGTGAAGACCTCCCTGGTCCACGCCAACGAGCTGGGAATCCTCCACGCGAGCCAGGGCCGCTGGCGCCAGGCCATCGAGACGTGGGAGGAGTGCGTGCGCCTCGCCCCTGACGCGGCGTGGGCCCGGTACAACCTGGGAGTGGCCCTGGCCGCGGTGGGGCGGCGGACCGAGGCCCGCAAGCAGTTCCAGGAGGCCTGGATCCGAAAGCGGCGGCCGGTGTACCGCCGGACGGCCCGGGAGCTGGGGAGGGGAAGCCTGGAGACCAGTAACCCGGCGACAAATTAGGCGCGTCACCTCGGAGGGCGGGGCAAGGGACCTGCCTCCGGCCGGGCGCGAAGCCGGGCATGAGATTCGCCGCGCAGGCACGGGACTGAAGAGCTGGTTTCATGGCAACTATGTGGGATCCGAACCATTTCGCGGTCCAAGCGTCAGAGGCACTGCGCGGCGAGCTAAGGGGCCGCGCCCGGCTCTCCGACAGGTCCCTTGCCCCTCCGACCAGGGAGCGATAGCGCCTGTTTATCCGCCGGGTTAATAACATTCCAGCCTTCAAGCCTTTGAGCCTTCCAGCGGGCCGGGGGCCCAAAGTTGATGAGGAGTCATGCCATGAAGCGATCGTACAACGTGGCGGTGGTGGGAGCGACCGGGGCGGTGGGCACGGAGATGATCCGGGTGCTGGAGGAGCGGGAGTTCCCGGTGGCGGAGCTGCGGCCCCTGGCCTCGGCCCGGAGCGCCGGCACCGAGGTGCGGTTCCGGGGGGACGAGGTCCGGGTCCAAGAGCTCACCGACCAGAGCTTCGAGGGGATCGACATCGCCCTGTTCTCGGCCGGGGGCTCGGTGAGCGCCCGGTTCGCCCCGGCGGCCGCCGCGGCCGGCGCGGTGGTGGTGGACAACACGAGCCACTTCCGGATGGAGCCGGATGTGCCGCTGGTGGTGCCCGAGGTCAACCCCCACGCCATCGCCGGCTACAAGGCCCGGGGGATCATCGCCAACCCCAACTGCTCCACCATCCAGATGGTGGTAGCGCTCAAGCCCCTGCACGACCGGGCCCGGATCCGGCGGGTGGTGGTCAGCACCTACCAGGCCGTGTCGGGCACGGGCAAACGGGCCATCGAGGAGCTGGAGCGCCAGAGCCGGGAGCTGCTGAACTTCCGCGAGCCCACCCGCCAGGTGTACCCGCACCAGATCGCGTTCAACTGCTTGCCCCACATCGACGTCTTCCTGCCCAACGGGTACACCAAGGAAGAGATGAAGATGGTCAACGAGACCAGGAAGATCTTCGAGGACGACTCGGTGCGGGTGACCGCCACCACCGTGCGGGTGCCGGTGTTCTACGGGCACTCCGAAGCGGTGAACGTGGAGTTCGAGAAGAGGATCACGGCCCAGGAGGCCCGGGAGCTTCTGGAGGCCGCCCCCGGGGTGGTGGTGGTGGACGACCCGGCCGAGAACCTCTACCCCCTGGCCGTGGACGCGGCCGGCAAGGATCCGGTGTACGTGGGCCGGATCCGCGAGGACGAGAGCGTGGAGAACGGCCTGAACCTGTGGGTGGTGGCGGACAACGTGCGCAAGGGGGCGGCCCTGAACGCCGTGCAGATCGCCGAGATCCTGATCCGGGAGTATCTGTGAGGTTGGGAGGCTAGGAGGCTAGGAAGCGGCAAGTAACCCGGCGGCAAAATAGACTCGCTCTTTCTGGGGGGGAGGCATGGGTTTCAGGAACCAGATTTCAGCGGACAGAAGACAGGAAATCCCGAGAAGCAGATCGGTGTCCCGGGGGATTCTCTCGACGCACCGAAGAGCCTTCTCCCTGTCCACCGACTCCTGAATTCTGTCCCCTGATACGGCCGCGCGCGGCTCTCCAGCAGACCCCATGCCCCCCGAGCTTTGGCGCGGTTCGAGAGCCGCCTAGCAGGCCGAAGGCCCCAAACGGTCAGAAACGGAACTTGGCCCGGGTCTTGGCCCGGTGCCGGGACGAGGCGTACAGGTACCCCAGGATCCATCCCCCCAGCAGCACCAGGGCCCCCGAGAAGAACCAGTAGAACCGCTCCCGGGTTTCGAGCCGTGCCGCATAGGTCCGCAGGCGGTCCAGCTCCTGCCGGGCCGCCGCGTTCTCCTGCTCGAGCGCGTCGGCCCGGGCCTTGAGCTGGGCCGCGTTCTTGTGGGCCTCCTTCCACTCGGCGAATTCCTTCTGGACCGCTTCGAGCTTGCGCTCCAGGCTCTGGGCCTGGGAGCCCGAGCGCTCGGCCTTTTGCTTCCACTCGGCCGCCCGTGCCTTCAGGTCTGCCAGCTCCTTGCGCAGACTTCGCAGCTCGGCCTCGGCCGCCTCGAGGCGTGGCCCCTTGGGGGGATCGCCGGAGAGGTACCGGGCCACCACCCAGCCCTCCTGGCCGTCGGGGGTGCGCACCTGGGCCCAGCCCTCCTGCTCGCCCAGCTTTTCCAGCGCCGTGCCCGTGGTCAGCATGGCGAGGATCTTGTACCCCAGGCCCGGGCCCGACCGCAGGGTGATCTCCAGCTGGTCGGTGACATAGAAGGTCTGACCGGCCGAGGCCACGGCCGCGGTGAGCAGCAGGGTCAAGAGCAAAAAAAAGCGTAAGTGGCGCATGGAAGCCCCCTTCGGCCCCTGCGGGGCGGTCTAGAGACGAGTGTGTCGTTTCCGAAATTTCGTGGTTTTCCAAGGGTGGGGCTGGGGGCCCCGCCTCCGCTGAACGGCCTCGCAGGGGCCGCCTCGGTGCGGTCCGCTGCGGCGCGTGAGAGCACGCGCCGCGGCCGCACCGCTCGCGCCGGGCGGCCCGGGCTGCTCGGCCGTCGCGCTTCGCCGGAGCCCCCAGCCCCACCCACGCAATCCGCATACGTTTTTGCGAAACGGAACACTAGAACGTGCTGGAATCGGGGAGGCTTTCAAATTTCTAGCCTCCTAGCCTTTCAGCTTTCTAGCCCTTGAGCCGCCCAGCAGGCCAAAGGCCCCCGACCGAAGACCGTCGGCCGTCGACCGACGACCGAAGTCACATGGATGCGCTTCCTCGGGTCGGGGGCGGCCAGCGGGAACCCCGGTGATTAGCACCCGCGTCGTTTCCCGTCAACACCTCCCGGGGGCGGTGCCGGGCAGCCCAGTCCTTTCCTTGGCGGCCGGGGTTTTGTTACCTTGAGGCGTTTCAGACGGCTGCGGGGAGGGCGGCGGCGACCCCAACGGTTTCGGAGGACGAACGATGGCTGGCCACAGCAAATGGGCGAACATCAAGCACAAGAAGGCCCGCGAGGACGCGAAGCGCGGCAAGATCTTCTCGAAGCTGGCCAAGGAGATCACCGTGGCGGCCAAGCTGGGCGGCGGGGACCCCGAGGGCAACCCCCGGCTCCGGCACGCGATCGACAAGGCCCGTTCCTTCAACATGCCCAAAGACAACATCGAGCGGGCGATCAAGAAGGGGACCGGCGAGTCCGGTGGGGCGGACTACGAGCAGGTGACCTACGAGGGGTACGGTCCCGGAGGGGTGGCCGTGCTGGTGGAGGTGCTCACCGACAACCGCAACCGCACCGTGGGCGAGATCCGGCACGCCTTCAGCAAGAACAAGGGCAACCTGGGCGAGAACGGGTGCGTGGCCTGGCTGTTCGAGTCCAAGGGGTACCTGACCGTGCCCAAGTCGGCCGTGTCGGAGGAGCAGCTCCTGGAGCTCGCCCTGGAGGCCGGGGCCGAGGACGTGCGCGACGGGGAAGGGGTGTGGGAAGTGCTGACCGAACCCGACCAGTACGACGCGGTGCGCTCCGGTTTGGAGCAGGCCGGGGTGCCCATCGAGTCGGCCGAGGTCACCATGCTGCCCAAGAACACCGTGAAGCTCCAGGGCGCCGATGCGGAGCGGATGCTCCGGCTGATGGAGATGCTCGAGGACAACGACGACGTGCAGAACGTGTACGCCAACTTCGACATCGAAGACGCCGAGATGGAGCGGATCGCCGGTTCATGAGGCTGCGGGCCGCGGGCATCGATCCCGGCACGGGGCGCACCGGGTACGGGGTGGTGGAGATCGAGGGAAACCGGCTGCGCCACGTGGCCCACGGGGTCATCGTGACCCGGGCGGCGGACGGCCTGCCGGAACGCCTGGGCCGGATCTACGCGGGCCTGCTGGAGGTGTTCGAGGCGTACGCCCCGGCCGAGGTGGGGGTGGAGGGCATCTTCCACGCCCGCAACGCCCGGTCGGCTCTGACTCTGGGACACGCCCGGGGGGCCGCGCTGCTGGCGGCCCACCAGGCGGGGCTGCGGGTGGTGGAGTACTCGCCCATGCAGGTGAAGCTGGCCGTGGTGGGGTACGGCGCGGCGGACAAGCGCCAGGTGCAGGAGATGGTGCGGCGGCTCCTGGGCCTCGGCCGGGCCGCCCCTGTGGACGCCTCCGACGCCCTGGCCGTGGCGATCTGCCACCTGCAGACGGCCCGGACCCAGCGCGCCTTGGGAGGGCGGGGGTAGAGGTGCGAGGGGCAACGCGGGCGCGCCTTTCCAGCGCCTGTGGCGTGGGGCCCGCGATTCAGGAGTCAGAAGACAGAATTCAGCTCCAGTAGACCGCGAGGCGACCTGTTTGCGAAGAAATAACTCGAACCGATCCCCGCACAGTTTCGGCGGCGGGGCATGGGGTCCGCTTCCGGCCGCGCGCGAAGCCGGGTATTGAGATTCGCCGCGCAGGCACGGGGCACCAACGGTGGTTTCATGGCAGTCCGGCCGGGGATCGAACGGTTTCGCGGTGCGAGCGTTGGAGGCGCTGCGCGGCGAGCTAAGGAGCCGCACGCGGCTCTCCAGCAGACCCCATGCCCCCCGAGACCGTGAGGTGGCGCCAAAGAGGCGGGGCCATGCTTGGAACACTCTGGAATCAAGCAGGTTTTCATGCGTCCTAGCATCCTAGCCTCCCAGCGTCCTAACATCCTAGCTGGCCGAAGGCCAACGACCAACGACCGAAGTTACACGAAAGGCCTCGCATGATCGCTCGGTTGGCGGGTAAGGTGGAGCTGGTGGCCCCGGGGGAGGTGGTGGTCGAGACCGGAGGGGTGGGCTACCGGGTGTGGGTCCCCTTGGGAACCTACCAGGCCCTGTCGCGCCGGCCCGAGGGGTGCCGGCTGCGGGTGGTCACCCTGATCCGGGACGAGGAGATCCACCTCTACGGGTTCCGGACCGCCGAGGAGGAGGAGCTGTTTCGGGCCCTGCAGGGGGTCACGGGCGTGGGGCCGAAGCTGGCGCTGCGGATCCTGTCGGGGTTGGTGGCCGCCGACCTTCGCTCGGCCCTGGCCCGGGCCGACCACGCAGCCCTGACCGCGATCCCCGGGGTGGGTAAGAAGCTGGCCCAGCGCCTGGTTCTGGAGCTGAAGGACAAAATGGTCCCCTCCGAGCCGATTCCTGCGGGAGCGAGCCCGGCCGGCCGGCCCGATCCCTCGTCCGAGGCGGCGGCCGCGTTGGAGGCGCTGGGCTACCCGGCCCGCACGGCGTCCGATGCCGTGCGCCGGGCCCGGGACGAGGGGGCCGAGGGGGTGGAGGAAACCGTGAAGGCGGCGCTGCGCATGCTGGCGGCCCGCCGGTGAGGAGCCCAGGTCCATGACCGAGCCGGACCGGATCTTGACCCCCGAGCCGCTGGCCGAGGACGCGCCCGCCGCGCCCAGCCTGCGGCCCTCGCGCCTGGAGGAGTACATCGGCCAGGAGCGGCTCCGGGCGAACCTCCGGGTGTTCATCGAGGCGGCCCGCCGCAGGGGCGAACCCCTGGACCACGTGCTGTTCGCCGGCCCCCCGGGGCTGGGCAAGACCACCCTGGCCCACATCATCGCCCAGGAGATGGGGGTGGGCATCGAGTGCACCGCCGGGCCGATCCTGGAGCGCGCCGGCGACCTCGCCGCGATCCTCACCAACCTGAAAGAGGGCGACGTCCTGTTCATCGACGAGATCCATCGCCTGAGCCCGGTGGTGGAGGAGATCCTGTACCCCGCGATGGAGGACTTCCAGCTCGACATCCTGATCGGCCAGGGCCCCAGCGCCCGGTCCATCAAGATCGACCTGCCCCGGTTCACCCTGGTGGGGGCGACCACCCGGTCGGGCCTGCTCACGGCGCCCCTGCGGGACCGGTTCGGGGTGGTGGGACGGATGGAGTTCTACACCCCGGAGGAGCTGTGCCGGATCGTCACCCGGTCGGCCGGGGTGCTGGGCATCCCCATTACCGAGGACGGGGCCTGGGAGATCGCCCGGCGTAGCCGGGGCGCGCCCCGGATCGCCAACCGGCTGCTCCGGAGGGTGCGGGACTTCGCCGAGATCCACCACAGCGGCACCGTGACCCGGGAGGTGGCGGACCACGCCCTGGCCGCGTTGGAGGTGGACGCGGCCGGGCTCGACCGGATGGACCGGCGGCTCCTGGCCGCGGTGATCGACCGGTTCAAGGGGGGGCCCGTGGGCATCGACAGCCTGGCGGCCGCGGTGGGCGAGCAGAAGGACACCCTGGAGGACGTGTACGAGCCGTACCTGATCCAGCAGGGGTACCTGGCCCGCACCGCCCGGGGCCGGGTGGCCCTCGAGAAGGCCTACGAGCACCTGGGCCGGCCGCTCCCCGCCCAGGGGAGGCTGTTCTGATGGGCCGCCGTTGGGGGTGGGGGCTGGCGGCGGTGTGGATCGCGGCCGCGGCCGCCTGGGCGGCCCCGCCCCCGGACCACAAGCAGCTCTTCTCGGGCACCTGGTTCCACGCCCCGGTGGCCGACGACGACTGCACGGTGTGTCACACCATCCACCGGGACCCGGTGGGGCCCAACCTCCAGGCGCCGGTGCCGGACCTGTGCTACGGCTGCCACGAAAACATGGCGGCCCGGGACGAGGTGCACGAGCCGGTGGGGGAGGGCCGGTGTACCGACTGCCACCGGGTGCACACGAGCGACCAGCGAAAGCTCCTGGTCAAGCGGGTGCCGGACCTGTGCTACCGCTGCCACCCGGTGGACAAGGAGCACGTGGCCCGCAACACCCTGTGCACCTCGTGCCACGAGGTGCACTCCTCCGACACCGCCCGGTTCCTCAAGGGCGAGCGCACCCGCAACTGCGGCCGGTGTCACGCCGACAAGCGCCGGGGGGAGACCGTGCACCGCCCGGCCCGGGAGGGGAAGTGCCTGATGTGTCACTTCACCCACCCCGACCCCAGGTTCCAGAACCGGGGGCTGCGGGCCGGGTTCCCGCGCACGGCGTACGCGCGGTACGAGAAGGGGGCCTACGCCCTGTGCGACCGGTGCCACCCTCCGGAGCTCCACGCCGACCCCGGCTTTCTGGGCACCCGGTTCCGGACCCGCACCGACAACCTCCACGCCCGCCACGTGCAGGGCGAGCGCGGGGTGACCTGCTCCGAGTGCCACGACGTGCACGCCTCGGACCGGCCCGCCTTGGTGGTGCCGTGGGTTCGGCTGCCCGAAAAGGAACCGGTGCCCATGGGGTTCATCCGGTTCAGCACGGGGGGCACCTGCGGCCCGTCGTGCCACGACACGGCCACCTATGTCCGGGAGGCCCCGGAGGAGGAGCTGCGGTGAGGCGGGCGGCGGTCTGGGCGATCTGGGCGATCCTGGCCGGCGCCCTTGCGGCCGGCGCGGCCGACCGGGTGGACTCGGGACCGGTGTTCCGGTACCTGGGGGCCAAGTGGTGCAAGCCCTGCCACAACCGCAACAGCCCCAACCCCAAGCTGCGGGTGTTCCACGGGTGGGAGGGCTCGGCCCACGCCAAGGCCTGGGAGGTGCTGCCGGACGAGGACAAGGACAACCCCGTGTGCCTGCGGTGCCACACCACGGGGTACGGTCTGCCCCGCCGGGCCGACACCCGCCCCGAGGACCTGCGGGGCGTGCAGTGCGAGGCCTGCCACGGCCCGGGGAGCCACTACTTCCCCTGGCGGATCATGAAGGACCCCGTGGTCTCCCGGGAGCGGGGCCTGGTGATCCCGGACCGGGACGTGTGCATGCGGTGCCACTGGTGAGGAGGCCATGATAGAGCCCAACGGGCCTGGCCCGACAGCCCCTCTCCGGCCTCCCCGGCGGCCCACCCGGCCGGTGCGGGTCGGCCCGGTGACGGTGGGGGGCGGTGCGCCCGTGTCGGTGCAGTCCATGACCAACACCGACACCCGGGACGTGGACGCCACCGTGGCCCAGATCGAGCGGCTGCGTGCGGCCGGGTGCGAGATCGTCCGGTGCGCCGTGCCCGACCAGGAGGCGGCCCGGGCGCTGGGGGAGATCCGTCGGCGGGTGCAGGTTCCGCTCATCGCGGACATCCACTTCGATCACCGGCTGGCCCTGGCCGCCCTGGAGGCCGGGGTGGACGGGCTCCGGCTCAACCCGGGCAACATCGGTGCCCGGTGGAAGGTCGAGGAGGTGGTGCGGGCGGCCCGGGAGCGGGCGGTGCCGATCCGGATCGGCGTGAACGCGGGCAGCCTGTCCAAGGAGTTGCTGGCCCGCCACGGAGGCCCCACCCCCCAGGCCCTGGTGGAGAGCGCGCTGGGGCACGTCCGGATCCTGGAGGACCTGGGGTATCGGGAGATCAAGGTGAGCCTCAAGGGCTCCCGGGTGCCCCACACGGTGGCGGCGTACCGGCTCCTGGCCGACCGGTGCGACTACCCGTTCCACGTGGGCATCACCGAGGCGGGCACGCCGCTGCGCGGAGCGGTCAAGAGCGGCGCGGGCCTGGGGATCCTGTTCTGGCTGGGCCTCGGCGACACCGTGCGGGTGAGCCTCACCGGGGACCCGGTGGAGGAGGTGCGGGTCGCCTGGTGGATCCTGGGCGCGCTGGAGCTGCGGCAGCGGGGCATCAACCTGATCTCGTGCCCCACCTGCGGCCGCACCCGGGTGGCCCTGGTCCGGCTCGCCACCGAGGTGGAGCGCCGGCTGGCCCACGTGCAGGCCCCCCTCACCGTGGCCGTGATGGGCTGCGAGGTGAACGGTCCCGGCGAGGCCCGGGAGGCCGACGTGGGGGTGGCCTGCGGCAAGGGAGTGGGGCTGCTGTTCCGCCGGGGCGAGGTGGTGAGGAAGGTCCCCGAGGCCGAGATCGTGGACGCCCTCGTGGCCCTGGTAGAGGAGGATGCAGGGCGGCGCGGTGGTTAGAGGCGGCCAAGTCTCTTCCGTCCCTGAGGGCTCTTTCGTCCCTACAGCCCCAACGACGAGCGACCAAAGACTGACGACCAACAACCGAAGTTACACGGAGTGCACCCATGGACCGGTATTCGACGTTGTTCTTGCCGACGCTTCGGGAGGACCCGGCCGAGGCCGAGGTGGTGAGCCACCGGCTAATGTTCCGGGCCGGCATGATCCGAAAGCTGGCGGCCGGCATCTACTCCTACCTTCCCATGGGCCTGCGGGTGCTGAGGAAGGTGGAGCGGATCGTCCGTGAGGAGATGAACCGCGCCGGGGCCCAGGAGGTGCTGCTGCCCGCGGTGCAGCCGGCCGACCTGTGGAAGGAGTCGGGCCGGTGGAGCTACTACGGGCCGGAGCTCCTGCGGTTCGAGGACCGTAACGGCCGGGAGTGCTGCCTGGGGCCCACCCACGAGGAGGTGATCACCGACCTGGTGCGGGGACAGATCCAGTCCTACCGCCAGCTCCCCGTGAACCTGTACCAGATCCAGACCAAGTTCCGGGACGAGATCCGGCCCCGGTTCGGCGTGATGCGGGCCCGGGAGTTCATCATGAAGGACGCCTACTCCTTCGACGCCGACGACGCCGGCGCCGAGGAGAGCTACCGGAAGATGTACGAGGCCTACCGCCGCATCTTCGCCCGGTGCGGCCTGGAGTTCGTGGCCGTGGAGGCCGACACCGGCGCGATCGGCGGCAGCTTCTCCCACGAGTTCATGGTGCTGGCCGACTCCGGCGAGGACTCGGTGGCCGCCTGCCGGGCCTGCGGGTACGGCGCCAACGTGGAGAAGGCCGAGGTGAGGCCGCCGGAGCGGCCCGGGGCCGGCTCCGAGCCCGGCGCCATGGAGCTGGTGGAGACCCCCGGGTGCCGCACCATCGAGGAGGTGTGCGCGTTCCTCGGGGTGGAGCCCCGGCACACGATCAAGACCCTGCTGTTCGACACCGACAAGGGCACGGTGGCCGTGTGCGTGCGGGGGGACCACCAGGTCAACCCGATCAAGGTGAAGAACCTGGTCGACGCGAACACGGCCGAGCTGGCCTCGGAGGAGGTGGTCCAGCGGGTCACGGGCGCGGCCGTGGGGTACGCGGGGCCGGTGGGGCTGTCGGTGCCGGTGTACCTGGACCACGCCCTCCAGGAGGGGGTTGGGTACGTGGTGGGCGCCAACCGCTCCGACCACCACTACCGCAACGCGGTGGCCGGCCGGGACTTTCGGGTGGCCGGCTGGGCCGACCTGCGGGAGATCGAGGAGGGCGACCCCTGCCCCCGGTGCGGCGAGCCGGTCACGGTGCGCCGCGGCATCGAGGTGGGCCACATCTTCAAGCTGGGCACCAAGTACTCCGAGACCATGGGCGCCACGTTCCTGGACCGGGAGGGCAGGGAGCGGCCGTTCGTGATGGGGTGCTACGGCATCGGTGTGGGGCGCACCGTGGCCGCGGCCATCGAGCAGAACCACGACGAGAACGGCATCGTGTGGCCGGTGCCCATCGCGCCCTGGGAGGTGCTGATCCTGCCGATCCGGCCCGGGGACGAGGCCACCGCCCGGGCGGTGGACCAGATCGCCGCCGGCCTGGAGGAGCGGGGGGTGGAGGTTTTGGTGGACGACCGGGACGAGCGGCCCGGCGTGCGGTTCAAGGACGCGGACCTGATCGGCGTGCCCCTGCGCATCACCCTGGGGCCCCGCGGCCTCAAGGAAGGGGTGGCCGAGGTCAAGGAGCGGGCCACGGGCGCCGAGCACCGGGTGCCGCTGGCCGAGGTGGCGGCCTGGGCTGCCGAGTGGGTCGAGGCCCGGAGGACCCCGGCGTGACCGCCCGGGACCGGATCTGGTTCGCCCTTGACACCCCCACGGCCGACGAGGCCCGGCACTGGGCTCGGCGGCTGCGGGGCGAGGTGGGCGGCCTCAAGGTGGGGCTGGAGCTGTTCGTGGCGGCCGGCCCCGGGCTGGTGCAGGACCTGGTGGCGGACGGCTGGCCGGTGTTCCTGGACCTCAAGTTCCACGACATCCCCAACACCATGGCCGGCGCGGCCCGGGCGGCGGGCCGCCTGGGGGTGCGGCTGGTGAACGTGCACGCCCTGGCGGGTCGGGCGGGGATGGCCCGGGCGGCCGAGGCCGCCCGGGAGGGGGCCCGGGAGGCCGGCGTGCCCGCGCCGCGGGTCCTGGCCGTCACCGTCTTGACCAGCCACGGCCCGGACGACCTGGAGGCCGTGGGCCTGGAGGGCCCTCCGGAGGAGGCCGTGCTGCGGCTGGCCGGGCTGGCCCGGCTGGCCGGGTGTGACGGGGTGGTGGCCTCGGCCCGGGAGGCCCCGGCGATCCGGGCGTCGTGGAGCGAGGCGGTCATCGTGACCCCGGGCATCCGACCCGCCGGGGCCCGACGGGGCGACCAGGCCCGGGTGACCACCCCGGCCGGGGCGATGGCGGCCGGGGCCGATCACATCGTGGTGGGCCGGCCCATCCGGGAGGCGGCCGACCCCGTGGCAGCGGCCCGGGCCCTGGTGGCCGAGGTGGCCGAGGCCCTGGGGCGGGGGGCATGAGCGACTGGGTGCTCGGACGGCGGGGGGTGCGCGAGCACCTCGTCCACGCCCCCGACACGGCCCGGGCCCTGTGGGTGGCCCGGGGGAGCCGGGTGCCCCGGAACGTGATCGCGGCCGCCGAGGGGCTGGGGCTGCCGGTGCGGCAGTGCGCCCGCCACGAGCTCACCGCCCGGGTGGGGTCCGAGCGCCATCAGGGCGTGGCCCTGGAGGTGGGGGGGTGGTCGTACGCCGACCCGGAAGACCTCTTGGCCCGGGTGGGGCAGGCTCCGGTGCCCCTGGTGGTGGCCCTGGACTGCGTCCAGGACCCCAGGAACCTGGGGGCGGTGCTCCGGGTCGTGGACGGGGTCGGAGCGGCCGGGGTGGTGATCCCCAAGGACCGGGCGGCCGGCCTGGGGCCGCTGGCGGCGCGGGCCGCGGCCGGTGCGGTGGCCACGGTGCCCGTGGCCCGGGTGGTCAACCTGGCCCGCACCCTGGACCGGTTTCGGGACGAGGGGCTCTGGGTGTACGGCGCGGCGGCCGAGGGCGACGACGTGTACTCCGTGGACCTGGACACCCCGGCGGTGTTGGTGCTGGGGGGCGAGCACGAGGGCATCCGGCCCAACGTACGCCGCCGGTGCGACCGCATGGTGTCGCTGCCCATGGGGGGAAAGGTGAGCTCCCTCAACGTGGCCGTGGCCTGCGGCGTGCTCTGCTACGAGTTCCTCCGTCGGCGGCGCAGGCGGGACTGATACCGAGTTGCGTTCGAACAGAGATCCCTCTGGGGGGCTGGCTAGAGACTCGTGTCGCGTTTCCGAAATCTCGTGGTTTTCCCAGGGGGTGGGGCTGGGGGCCCCGCCTTCGCTGAACGGCCTCGCAGGGGCCGCCTCGGCGCGGTCCGCTGCGGCGCGTCAGCGCTCGCGCCGCGGCCGCTCCCCTGGCGCCGGGCGGCCCGGGCTGCTCGGCCGTCGCGCTTCGTCGGAGCCCCCAGCCCCACCCACGCAATCCGCAAGCGTTTTTGCGGAACGGAACACTAGAGACTAGACCATGCTTCCCGGGCCGTGAGGTGAAGGCGAAGAGGTGTGGTGGTTCCTAGAACGTGTGGGAATCCGGGAGGTTTTCAAGCCTTCTAGCCTTCCAGCCTCCCAGCCTTCTAGCGGAAGTCACATGGAGGCGGAGGTCGAGTGGGCGCACGCCGTAGGGTCTGGACCATCGCTCTGGTGCTCGTGGGGGTGGGGCTGTTCGCCGCAGGGTGCGGGGGCGGGGAACGCCGGCCCCGCCCCGGCCAGGCCCCGGGGTTTGCGATTTCCACCCTCGACGGAGACACGGTGCGGCTGGCCGACTACCCGGGCGCGGTGGTGCTCCTGGACTTCTGGGCCACCTACTGTGCACCGTGCAAACGGGTGCTGCGCCACGAGGTGGAGCTCCAGAAGAGGTACGGGCCGAAAGGGCTCCAGGTGATCTCGGTGGCCCTCGATCGCGACCCCGAGGCGGTGCGGGCCTACCTCCAGGAGAACCCCGTGAACTTCCCCGTGGCGCTCGCCAACGCGGAGATCCGGAAGGCCTACGGCGGGATCACCACCATCCCTTATATCGTGTTCATCGACCGGACCGGCCGCATCCGCTACCGGAAGATCGGGTTCGTGCCCGGCGACGAGGCGGAGATCGAGCGGTGGGTGGCCCGGCTGGTGGACGAGGGCACCGCACCTCTCGTGGGGCCGTGACCGGCGCTTTTCGATGGGCCGGCGGGCCCGGATCGGAATCTCCGATTTGACCCGATCGGCCGAACAGGCGCAGAACGTCCAACAGATCCCGAGGTTGGAGAAAGGAGGTGGAGAAATGGGTGATCGGTTGGACCGCGCAGCGCCCTTGGACCTCGGCCCGACTCCGGAAGAGTCTGGAACCACGCCGGCGTTCCTCGTCCTCTCCGACGCGATCGGCGCCGAGCCCGAGCTGGGGCCGATCCTCATGCGCTCGTTCCTGTCTGCCGTGGCCCAGGCCGAGGCGAAGCCCGCACGGATCCTGTTCCTGAACCGGGGCGTGCACCTCACCACCGAGGGGTCGCCGGTGCTGGACGTGCTCTCCGAGATCGAGCGGGCCGGGGTGGAACTGCTGTCCTGCGGGACCTGCTTGAAGTTCTTCGGCAAGCAGGAGGCCCTCCGGGTGGGTCGGGTCGGTACCATGCACGACACGGTGGAGACCCTGACCGGGCCCTACCGGGTCACCACCGTGACCTGACCCGGCATCTCGCGAGCCGCCCGCCAAGGAAGAGGTCTTTATGCCCGAGCAGCTCAAGATCGGTCTGGCGCTGGGGAGCGGGTCGGCCCGGGGATGGGCGCACCTGGGGGTGATCCGCGAGCTGGAGCGCCGGGGCATCCGGCCCCAGGTGGTGGCCGGCACCTCCATCGGGGCCCTGGTGGGGGCGGCCTACGCCCTGGGCAAGACCCGGGACCTGGAGGCCTGGGTCCGGCGTCTGACCCGGTGGGACGTGATCCGGTTCCTGGACATCCGGCTGACGGGCGGCGGGCTGATCGAGGGGGAGCGGCTTCGGGATTTCTTCTTGCAGCACGTGGCCGACGCGCCGATCGAGTCGCTGCCCGTGGCGTTCGCGGCCGTGGCCACCGACCTGCGCACCGGACGGGAGGTGTGGTTCCGCACCGGGTCGGTGGTGGAGGCGGTGCGGGCCTCGGTGGCCGTGCCCGGGCTGTTCACCCCGGCCCACGTGGACGGGGCGTGGTACGTGGACGGGGGCCTCACCAACCCGGTGCCGGTGGCCGTGTGCCGAGCCCTGGGCGCCGACGCGGTGATCGCGGTGGACCTGAACGCCGACATCGTGAGCCGCCACGTCCGCCCCGACCGGGAGGAGGGGCTGCTGAGCCGGGGGCCGGTCACGGAGTGGGTGCGGCAGGCGGCCGCCCGGCTGCCCGAGGGCTTTCGGGACCGGGCGGGCCAGGTGCTCACCTCGGTTCTGGGCCCCAAGGATCGGCCCGGGATCGTGGAGACCGTGGTGGCCTCGGTGAACATCATGCAGGCCCGGATCACCCGAAGCCGCATGGCCGGGGACCCCCCCGAGGTGCTGATCACCCCCCGGCTGGCCCACATCGGGCTCATGGAGTTCGAGCGGGGGGGCGAGGCGGTCAAGGAGGGCCGCGCGGCCGTCATCCGCGCGGCCGAGGCCCTGGAGGCCCTCATGGGGTGACGCCGCCGAGGCGGGCTGCCGCCCAGGCGCACTGGCCGTACGAGATGGCCCCGTCGTTGGGGGGGAGGAGCCGGGGGAGGCGGGGGGCGAGTCCCCGGCGCTCCAGTTCTCCGCACAAGAGCTCGAGGAACACCGCGTTCTGGAGGCAGCCCCCGGCCAGGAACACCTCCCCGACCTCCTCGGTCCCGGCGGCGGCCTCGGCCCCCCGGGCGAACAGGCGGGCGAGGGCCCGGTGGAACCCCAGGGCGGCCCGGGGCACGTCGCCCCCCGCGGCGGCCTCGTCGGCCAGGGCCCGCACGAGGGGCGCCGGGTCCAGGACCCAGGCCTCCCCCTCTCTCCGGACCTCCCCGTCGGGGTAGGCCGGGGCCGGGCCGGCGGCCCGGGCCGCTAAGGCCTCGAGCTCCATGGGGGCCTGGGCCGAGTAGCTCATGGCGCCCCGGAACCCCAGGATGGCGGCGGCCGCGTCGAACAGCCGGCCGCACGAGGAGGTGGCCGGTGCGTTCACCCCCCGTTCCATCATGCGTTCGAGCCCGTCGCGAAGCACCGGCGAGAGGTCTGCGAAGCAGGGAAGGTCCAGGCGGACCCAGGCAGCCCCCATCGCCCGTCGCAGGTGGCTCGCCGCCATCCGCCAGGGCTCACGGGCCGCCCGGTCCCCCCCCGGCTGGGGCACCCGGGCCAGGTGGCCCACCCTGCGGTAGGCCCCGGGCCGGCCCGCAAGGATCTCTCCCCCCCACAGGGTCCCGTCGGTGCCGTAGCCGAGCCCGTCCAGGGTGAGCACCAGGGCGTCCCGGTCCCAGGCGGCGTGCTCGGCCATCACGGCCGCGGCGTGGGCCTCGTGGTGCTGTACCTCCACCACGGCCGCCCCCCGGGCCGCCCAGGTCTGAGCGTATCGGCTCGATCGGTACCCCGGGTGGAGGTCCCGCGCCACCACCTGCGGCTCCACCCGTAGGAGGTCCAGCAGGTGCCGGATCCCCCGGCGGTACCCCTGCTCCACCTCGATGTTCTTGAGGTCCCCCACGTGGGGCCCCGGGTAGGCGAAGTCGCCCCGCACCACGCAGAAGGTGTTGGCCAGTTCCGCGCCCAGGCCCAGGAGGACCCGGCCCGATGGGTTGGCCAGGGGGATCGGGGCAGGGGCGTAGCCCCGGGCACGGCGGATCAGGATCGGGCCCCGGGCCGTGGTCTTGGTCACGCTGTCGTCCACCCGGTGAAGGATCGGGCGGTCGTGGACCAGGTGCCGGTCCGCCACCCCGGCCAGCCGGTCCCTGGCCTCGTCCCACGAGGCCAGGATCGGCTCGTCGCTGCGGTTGCCGCTGGTCATCACCAGGGCCCGGAACCCTCCTCGCCGGAACAGCAGGTGGTGCAGGGGGGTGTAGGGCAGGAACAGGCCGACCCGGTCTTGACCCGGCGCCACCGACGGAGCCAAACCCGCCTCCGGCCGCGCAGGCACGAGAACGATGGGAGCCTCGGGCCCGGTGAGCAGGGCCTCGGCCTCCGGGGGCACCCGGGCCAGATCCCGTGCCGCGGCCAGGTCCGGCACCATCAGGGCGAACGGCTTCGCGGGCCGGTGCTTGCGCCGCCGCAGCTCGGCCACCGCGGCCTCGCAGAAGGGGTCGCACACCAGATGGAACCCTCCCAGCCCCAGCACGGCCAGGACTCCCGCCCGGCGGATCGTCTCCACGGCTCCGTCCAGGGGGTCGCCTGCCAGGACCGAACCCTGGTCGTCCAGGAGCGACAGGCTCGGCCCGCACTCGGGGCAGGCGTTGGGCTGGGCGTGGAACCGGCGTGAGTCGGGGTCCTCGTACTCGGCCCGGCACCGGTCGCACATGGCGAACCCGGCCATGGAGGTGCGGGTTCGGTCATAGGGCAGCGCCGCGATGATCGTGTACCGCGGGCCGCAGTCCGTGCAGTTCAGGAAGGGGTAGCCGTGCCGGCGGTCGGCCGGATCGAACAGCTCTTGCAGACAGGCGGGGCAGGTGGCGATGTCGGGGGGTACCACGGCCGCGGCCACGGGGTCCTCCCGGCTGGCCCGGATCTCGAAGCCCGCCTCGGGGCGAGCCGGGCGAGGCTCCTCGTGCACGGCCAGGATCCGGGCCATGGGCGGGGGGCGCTCCAGGAGCGTCCGGCGGAACGCCTCGACCTGCCGGGCCGAACCCTGGACCTCCACCTCCACGCCCCGGGTCGTGTTCTCCACGTGGCCGACGAGGCCCAGGCCCCGGGCGGTGCGGGCCACGAAGGGCCGAAACCCCACCCCCTGGACGATCCCCTGAACCCGGAAGAACCGGCGGACGACGTCGTGCTCGCTCATGGGCCCGAACGAAAAAGCCGGGGTCACAGGGGACCCCGGCTCTTTCTCCGGCGACGGGGATCGGGCTTAGGCCTCGTCCTCGGGCACCGGGGCGTCCACCGGGCAGACCTCGGCGCAGGTGCCGCAGTCCACGCACACGTCGGGGTCGATCACGTACTTGTCCTCGCCCTCGGTGATCGCCTCGACCGGGCACTCGTCCACGCAGTCGCCGCACTTTTCGCACTTGTCCAGAATCACATACGCCATTTTTGTCCTCCTTCCGCTTTGGTTTCTGGGCCTGGGGCCCGGACACGGGCGGCAGGATGGCGCACCGGTCCCGGGTCTGTCAAGCCCCTTCTCGGTGTTCCGAGGGGCCCTCGGGCTTCTTCCGCCTCTGGTCGTGGCGCAGCATCTCCTCGGTGCGGGCGCGGGCCTCGGCCTCGCGGGCGGCCAGGGCCTGCTTGGCCTGGAGGAACGCCTGAAACGCGGCCGTGGCCCGCTCGAACAGCTCCGGGTCGCGCTCCTGCACCGTGTAGAGGCGGTTGGTGTCGAACACCCGGTCCTCGCCCCGATACTCGGAGAACAGGGTCTTGAACAGCTCGCGGACCTCGGGCTGGGACTCGGGAACCTGATCCAGCAGCAGCCTCAGGTCCTCGCGCCGGGCCTTGCGGGCTTCGGACAGCTCGATGGCCTTCACGGCGTCGGGGCCCACGCACGAGGCGGCCGAGGGGCACCACTTGGCGCAGCCCAGGTCCATGCGGTCGTTGAACACCACCTCGCCGCAGCTCTTGCACCGGCGCCGGACCTCGTCCTTGAAGAACTCGATCAGGTTGTGGCACTTGGGGCACTCCACGTCGAAGATGGCGTCGTGGCCCCACATCTGGGTGTCTTGGCCGGGGCACTTGCTCATGGCGATCTCCTTGGGGGCTGTCGGCCCGGCCCGGGGGCCGGTGCCGCGTTCTCGCCTCCCATTGTACCCCGTGTTCCGGCTCCTGCTTTGATCCGGGTCAACGAAGGCCGTTTTCCCCGCCCTCGGCCACCGCCTCCAGGGCCCCCCGGTCCAGGATCTTCACGAACCGGCCCCGGACCTCGATCCACCCGGCCTCCCGGAACTTCCTCAGGGTGCGCGACAGGGTCTCGCCCGCGGTGCCCAGCTGGCTGGCCAGCTCGGCCTTGGTGATGTCCAGGTCCCAGAAGTCGCGGCCCTTCTCCCTCGAGGTCGAGAGGAACCACCGGGCCAGGCGCGCGGGCACGTCCTTGAGGGACAGATCCTCGATCCGGTCCACGAACTGGCGCAGGTAGCGGCTGAGGGCCGCGATCATGGCCAGGCTGATGGCGGGGTCGTCGCGCAGCAACCCCATGAACGCCGCCTTCGGCAGCAGCAGCGCCCGGGACTTCTCCAGGGCCTCGGCGAACGCGGGGTAGCCGCCGGGCATGAACACGGCCGCCTCGGCAAAGGTCTGACCCGGCCGGACCACGTGGAGGATGTGCTCCCGGCCGTCCGCGCCGAGCCGGTAGAGCTTCACCCGGCCCCGGAGCAGGATGAAGATCCCCTCCACCGGGTCCCCCTCCCGGAAGATCACGTCCCGGCGCTTGGCCTCCACCACCCGGGCGATCGCCCGCACCCGCTCGAGCTGGGCCCCGTCGAGGCCTGCAAAAAGGGGGATTCCGCGCAGTTCCTCAGGGGTGACCTCCATCGGCGCCTCCCAGTGGTCTTGGTCGACGGTCGCCCGTCGACGGTCATCGGTCGAGAATTCGTGGACCATCGGCACTTCCGGGCCGTTGTCGGGCTGCCCGGCAGGCTCCATGGCCCCCCGGGGTCTCGGCGCCGGGCCGGGATCTCCGGGGTTCATCGGTTTCGACCGGCGACCAGGTTGCCGGAAAACCTGACCGAAGTAGACGTTGTTCCCCATAACCCCCTCCCGTGTCAAGGGCGTCCGGCTTTCCCCCCGGGGGAAAACGATTTATGATTTCGGTCGTCGGTGGGAGCCGTACCGGAGCGTTCCACCCGCGGAGCCTGGGGGAGGGAAGGCCCTCGAACCCACCCCGGCAGGCCGGACCCATGACGGGCGATCAAGAACCAGCGACCGACGACCGGAGACCCAACAAACCCATGTCCTCCCTTTGGATTCCCGAGACCCTGGACTACGTGGGGCCGATCTACCGGCCGCCGAGCGAGGCCCGCTCGATCATCCTGCAGGCCACGGTGGGGTGCGCCCACAATCGGTGCACCTTCTGCGTGAGCTACAAGACCAAGGGCCGGTTCCGGATCAAGGACCGCGCCGTGATCGAGGCCGACCTGGACAAGGCGGCCCGCCTGTACCCGGGGGTGAAGCGGCTGTTCGTGGCCGACGGCGACGCCCTGATCATGCCCATGCGGGAGTGGCGGTGGCTGCTGCCGGCGATCCGCGAGAATCTGCCCTGGGTGGAGCGGGTGGGCGCCTACACCACGGCCCGGGCCGTGCGGAAGAAGACCGACGAGGACCTGCGCTGGCTCCGGGAGAACGGCCTGGGCATCCTGTACCTGGGCCTGGAGAGCGGGGACGACGAGACCCTGCGGTACGTCAAGAAGGACTCCGACTCGGCCCAGATGATCGAGGCGGCCCGCCGGATCCGGCGGGCCGGCATCCTCTTGTCGGTCACGGTGCTCCTGGGGATCGCGCCGCCGGGCCGGAGCCTGGAGCACGCCCGGGAGACCGGACGGGTGCTCACCGCCATGGACCCGGAGTACGTGGGCGCGCTGTCGGTGATCGTGTGCGAGGGCACCGAGCTGGCCGGGCAGGTGGCCCGGGGCGAGCACCACGTGCCCTCGCCCCCCGAGCTCCTCGAGGAGCTAAGGGAGATGCTGGCCGCCACCCACATGACCCACGGGCTGTTCATGGCCAACCACGCCTCCAACTACCTGCCCTTGAAGGTGCGCATGCCCGGCGAGAAGGAAGAGGCCCTGGCGCTGCTGGATGCCGCCCGGTCCGGCCTGGTGCCCCTGCGGCCCGAGGAGCACCGGGCCCTGTGATCCGTTTGGGCCCCGCCGGCCCTCCTTCCCCTGATCCCTGGAGAGATCGATGAGCGAACCCGCCTACCAACCCTTGTCCGACGCCGAGTTCCGGCGGTTCCGGGGCACCGACGGCTACGTGGCCTCCCGGGCCCTGCAGGACGCCGTGAACGTGGCCCTGGCCCTGGAGCGGCCGCTGCTGCTCAAGGGCGAGCCCGGAACGGGCAAGACCCTGCTGGCCCACCACATCGCCCGGGCCCTGGGGCTCGAGCTGATCGTGTGGAACGTGAAGTCCACCACCAAGGCCCGAGACGGCCTGTACGTGTACGACACCGTCCAGCGCCTCAACGACGCCCGGTTCGGCGACGGCGACGTGCGCGACATCCGCCGCTACATCAAGCTGGGCCCCCTGGGCCGGGCGTTCGCGAGCCCCCAGAGGGTGGTGCTGCTGATCGACGAGATCGACAAGGCCGACATCGAGTTCCCCAACGACCTGCTCCAGGAGCTCGACGAGATGCGCTTCGTCGTGCTGGAGACCGGCGACGAGGTGAAGGCCCGGGAGCGGCCCGTGGTGGTGGTGACCTCCAACGCGGAGAAGGAGCTGCCCGACGCGTTCCTGCGGCGGTGCGTGTTCCACTACATCGACTTCCCCGACGAGGCCCAGATGCGGGCCATCGTGGACGTGCACTTCCCCGGGCTTCCCGAGGCGCTGCTGGCCCGAGCCCTGCAGGTCTTCTTCGCCCTGCGCGAGGTCCCGGGCCTGCGGAAGCGGCCCTCCACCTCGGAGCTCCTGGACTGGATCCGGGTGCTCCTGGCCAGCGGCGCCCGCCTGCCCGACGAGGCCACCGTGGCCCCGGACCGGGTGCCGTTCCTGGGCACCTTGATCAAGCTCCAGGAGGACGTGGACACCCTGGCCCGCCGGTCGTCCCGGCCGGCGGACGTGCGCACGGCCGGCCGGCGCTACTTCCGGTGAGGCCGCGGGCGCCGGCCATGTTCCTGCCCCTCTTCTACACCCTCAAGGCCCTGGGGGTGCCGGTGAGCCCCACCGAGTGGCTCGCCCTGACCGAGGCCCTGGCCAAGGGGCTGCACCGGGACAGCCTGACCGACTTCTACTACCTGGCCCGCAGCCTCCTGGTGAAGGACGTGGCCCACTACGACGCCTTCGACCAGGCGTTCGCCCACTGCTTCCGGGGGGGCGGCCTGCCCGACGACCTGGCCACCAAGGAGCAGATCCTGGAGTGGCTGTCCGATCCCCGGTCGCCCCTGCGGCTCCCGCCCGAGGAGCTGGAGCGGATGCGGCGCCTCAGCCTGGAGGAGCTGCTGCGGGAGCTGGAGGACCGGCTCCGCACCCAGAAGGAGGCCCACCACGGGGGCCACCACTGGATCGGCACGGGCGGCACCAGCCCGTTCGGCAGCCGGGGCAGCCACCCCAGCGGCATCTCGTTCGACCCGGAGGGCGGGGGAGGGGGGGGCGCCGTGCTCCAGGCGTTCCAGCGCAGGTACCGAAACCTGCGCAACGACCTCACGCTCGACGTGCGCCAGATCGGGGTGGCCCTGAAGAAGCTCCGGGACCTCCGGCACACGGGCAGCGAGGAGGTCTTGGACGTGGAGGCCACCATCGACCGCACCTGCCGCAACGCCGGCGAGATCGAGCTGGTGTTCACCCGCGAGAGGGAGAATCAAGTGCGGCTGCTCCTGGCCATGGACACGGGCGGGTCCATGGAGCCGTACCGGGAGCTGTCGGAGCGGCTGTTCTCCGCGGCCCACGGCATCAACCACTTCAAGGACTTCCGAGCCTTCTACTTCCACAACTGCATCTACGAGAACCTGTACGTGGACCTGGAGGCCGACGAGTTCGTGCCCACCGACGATGTGATCCGGGAGTACGGCCGGCGCTACCGGCTGATCATCGTGGGCGATGCGGCCATGGCCCCCTATGAACTGCTGATCCCCAACGGTACGCTGGAGCGGATGCGTCGCTCCAACGTCAAGGGCATCGACCGCCTGCGGGCCCTGGCCGAGGCGTTCCCCAAGCGGGCCTGGCTCAACCCGATCCCGGAGGACTCGTGGGGGTACTACGACACCATCGCCACGGTGGCGGGCCTGTTCCCCATGTTCCCCCTGACCCTGGAGGGGTTGGACCGGGCGGTGAAAGCCCTCCTGTAGGGGGGCCGAGGCCCCGGGATCTTTTCGCAACATGCCCAAGCGTCTGTTCCTGAAAGTCGGCGACCTGGTGTACCACCGCGACTGCCGCGCCTGGGGGGTGGGCCGGGTGGTGGAGGTGCGCACCTCCACCCTCGACGGGGGGCCGTCCCTGGTGCGCATCCGGTTCCAGGACGGCCAGGAGCGCACCTTCTTCAACGACCTGTCCGAGCCCAACTGCTGCTACTACCGGGGGATCCGGTTCTACCGGGGGTGAGCGGCGGTGGCACCGCCGCCGGGGGGCTCAATCCACGCCCTGGGCGGGTGGTAGGTGGGCCGTTCTCAAGCGGACCCGGGCTCCGGCAGGATCTGGTTTTGGAACTCGGCCACCACCTGCTCGCCGCGCCGCAGGAACGCCGCGGGGCATCCCCACACGTTGCACAGGGCCAGAACGTCGCTCCATCGGGGCGACGGCGTCAGGAACAGGGCCACGTACGACGCACCGGCACGGCAGTCGTGGGGGGCGAGCACCGGAAGCTCGGCCCGACACTCCGGGCAGCAGATCCCGAGCACCGCTCCGGACCGAAACGGCGCCTCCACGACCTTCCGCTTGTCCCCGCCGAAGGGGCTGAGGAACACCCGGCCCTCGGTCCGGCCGTCCCGGCACAGCAGGCCGATGCCCGGCCGGCCCCGGAACCTGGGGTGGTCGGGGCGGATCAAAGGGTGGCCGGCGGGGCAGTAGGCCCGCGTCACGAGGAGCTCCGGGCTGGCGTACGAAGCGTCCGAGGACGGGGAAGGGAGCGGTTCCGGAAACCGGAGTCGACCGGCTGTGTCGTAGATCCACATGGGACACCAAACGCGGGTTGGAGGAGTGGTGGGGGTGGGGCCCTTTCTTTTCGGCTACTCCAGCCTATCACAAAGGCACAAAAAAGGAAGTGTTTGTGTCACATGGGCACATGCAAATACTGTTTGGTATGGTTTTCGCCCAAAAAACGACCCCGGCCGCAGCCGGGGTCGTTCCGTATGCTCCGAAGAGGATCAGGCCGCCTGCTGGGTTTTCAGGGCCTGGACCTGCCGGGTCAGCCGCGAGATGTGGCGTGCGGCCTTGTTCCGATGGATCACACCCTTGATCACGGCCCGGTGGAGATAGGGCGCGGCCTTCTGGAGAGCGGCCTCGGCCTGCTCCACGTCACCGGCGGCCACGGCCATGCGCACCGCCTTGATCAGGTTTCGGTAGCGGGTGCGAACCGCCTTGTTGCGGAGGCGGCGCTTCTCGTCCTGTTTGATCTTCTTGAGGGCAGACTTGTGATTCGCCACGGGGTCCTCCTCCCGTTTCTGTGCTGGTTTTCCAGGTCTTCGGGAAAACGGACTTCTACCACCCGGGGCCCGCACGAGTCAAGGGAGAAAGGGCGCAAAAGGGGTGGAGCAGGGGGGGCCGGGGGCGAACCAGAACCCTGCGAGCCGGCGATCCGGGGCCAGGTGGATCACGCTGGCCGAGGAGGTGCCGAACCGGGAGCCCGGCTCGGGGTGGATGCACAGGGGGGTGGCTTCGGGGCTGTCCCGGTCGTGATCCGCGAGGAACCGGAACATTCGGTCCGGACCGGGGTCGCCCTCCCGGGCCACCTCCTCCATCCGCCGCAGGCACCGCCGGGCCTTGGGATCGTCGGGGACCCGGAACCGGGCGTTGGTGATCACGTGACAGCCGGGGAGCAGCCGGTAGGTCTGGGTGCTCCCCGGCGCGTGGTCCACCACGTAGGCCCGCTCCGGGTCGGCGATGAGCAAGGTGTAGGCCTTGCACGCCGGGGCCACCCATTCGGCGAACCGCCGGGCCTCGTCCGCCGAGGCGTGGCGAAGGGTCTCCAGCACGACGGTGCCCCGGCTGCAGGCGCTGGGCCCCTTGGCCAGGGTGCCCTCGTGGTTGGCCAGGGTGACCAGCAGGCCCGCGTCCTGGTTCACCCCCAGCCAGGTGCCGCCGGCCACGCGGTCCCGGGGGCCCAGGATGCGGGGCGTGTCCACCAGCCGGGTAGGCGGGTCCCATGCCCGGTCCAGGTTCTCGTCGCGGTTTCCCGCGAACACCACCGGTTTGCCGTGAAACACCTGGTACCAAAGGTGAAGGGTGCACATGAAGCGACTCCGTGAAGGTTCGGTTGCTCGGGCTCCCCCCGCTTCAGCCGCTGCGAGCCGCCGGCGCGAGCCGGAGCCCCGAGCGCGAGAGCACCATTCCGGCCAAGAGCGTCACGCCGGCCGACACCCCGGCCGTGGCCCAGATGCCTCCCCAGGCCCAGACGGGCGCGCCGATCAGGGCCCCCACCATGCGGCCGAGCCCGAGCACCGCGAAGTACAGGCTCAGGAACGTCGCCCGGGCCCCCGGCGCCACCTCGGTGCAGACCGAGAACGAGGTGACCACCGTGAACTCGAAGCACACGAACACGCCGTACAGGGCCCCCAGGGCCAGCGGCAGGGCCCGGACCGAGAGGGGGAGGGCCAGGTAGGCCGCGGCCGTGAGCGCGGTGCCCCAGCCCAGGGCCCGGGTGAGCCCGATGCGGTCCGACACGGCCGCGGTCAGCCCCTCGCCCGAGAGCTCGGCCAGCCCCACCACGGCCGTGGACGCGCCCAGCGCCGCCAACCCCAGGCCGAACCGGCTCTCCAGCAGGGCACCGTACACCACGAACAGGTTGTCGTTGGCCAGGCTCACGAGAAAGCCGAAGGCCAGGGCCGCCCGGGCACGGGGTTCACGCAGAACTCCCGCGGGGTTCCCCCGGCGGCCCGCACGGGAGGGGTCGGCGGCCGGCGGGAACGCCCAGGCGACCCCTGCGATGCCCAGCACCCCCAGCCCGGCCAGGAACCCGAACGCCTCGGGCCAGCCGGCCCGGTCCGCCACCCAGCCCACGACCGGGATCCCCACCAGGGTGCTGCCGGCCCAGGCCGTCTCCACCAGCCCCACGGCCCGGCCCCTCGCCGGCAATGCCACCCGGGCCCCCACGTGGGCCTGCACGGCCGGGTCGAACACCGCCTTGCCCACGGACGCCATCAACACCCCCGCGAACACGGCCGTGTAGGTGTCGAGGACCCCCGCTGCCATGCCGGCCGCGGTCAACGCCATGCCCGCCAGGAGCAGCACCCGCGGGCCCCTGCGGTCTGCCAACGGTCCGGCAACCGGCCCCAGCAGGGCCGCGAGCTGGGACGCCGCGATCATGGCGGTGATCCCGGCCAGGGGCACGCCCAGGTGCCGGGCCAGGTCCGGGGCGAACGGGTAGGGCAGCCGCCGGGCCGTGTTGATCACGGTGCGGGCGGCCACGGCCGTGGCCAGCGATAGGACGAGGGAAGGGGGGCGCCGCTCGGTCTCCATGGCGCCGCATTCTGCCTGGATCGCGAGGCCGACGCCAGGGGGCAGGGGCAGGGCCGTGGGCCGTCACGGGGCCCAGCGGGTGAACACGAAGTCGTGGCCTTGGACGTTCGACTGGTGGCAGGGGAAGCAGGTGACGTAGAGCTTCATGTCGTTCACCGGCGTGCCGTCGGGGCGGAACCGGGCGAACCCCCAACCGCCGGTGTCGGCGAAGCGCTTCGAGTCCTTCTCCATGATCTCGATGCTCACCGGCCCCCCGGGCACGGTGGCGCCCTCCCACTCGACGCTCTGGACCGCCTTGTACACGAGCTTCACAATCTTCGAGCCGTCGGGAAAGGGGAGGGTACCGCTGCCGTACGCCTCAAGCATCACAGGGTTGGCGAGCATCATCCGGATGTGGCCCTTGTCCGTGCGCAGGCTGGGGGCCACCGCCGTCCAGGTGCGGTAGTCCGGAGGCAGGCTCACTCCGGTCACGGCGGTGGGGGTGCCGGTGTCGGAGCCCCGAACGACATCCGGCCCCACGACCAACGACACAATCAGAGCGACGGTCCGGATCCATCCCATGGTTTTGTCTCCTGAAAACGCGACCGGGGGCGACCGCCCGCAGTCCCGTGTTGTGGAGAGGGCAACGCAGGAAACGCTATGGCCGTGAGCGTACTCGCGGAAGACGCCGCGTCAATGGTGAGCCACGGCGACTCTCCCCCGGCCTTCTTCGGTCCGGGGAGGGGGATCGGGCCCCTTCACGCCTTTGGCTGTTCCAATCGGGAGGCGTTGGCAAGCGGCATCCCGTGGTTCCTCTGCCGGGGAGAAAAGGGGCTTGATCCCGCCGGGCCATACGCCGTTGGAGATCGTCCGGGCCTTCGGGGGGCGTGGGAGGTCACATGTTGCACAGCTCTTTTGCGTAGACGTCTCCATCCAGCACGATTTCGGTGATCTCGCCCGTGGGTTGCTGCACGTAGACCTGTGCCGTGCCCTGGTACCCGTCCGAGGTCTGGTAGTAGATCGTTTGGCCTTGCACGGAGTAGGTGCCCGAGTCCTGGGCCCCTCCGCCGTAAAACGTGCCGGCGGACCCGGACGAGTACGTCTCCCCGCCCAGGCTCCACCGGCCCTGGCCGTCGAAAGAGATGGACGTCATCTGGCCATACGTGCCCCCGATGCTCGATCCGGAAAAGTGGCAGAACGTGCCGTAGAGGAGGGCCGTGTCCGCTCCGCCAGGTTGCACACCGGTACCCCCCGAGGATTGCCCGGACCCGCCTTCGTTCCGCTGACACGAAAAGGTCGATCCGTCCGAATAACGGAACACGAGGGTGGTGTCCGTAAGGGTGTCCACCTGGTACGTGCCTTGCCCACCGCTGCCGCTCACGACCAACTGCCCGCCCCCGGTCAACTGATAGTTCCACGTGCCCTGCGCGGTCTGGAACAGCCCGTCCGCCGTGAAGGTGAGGCTCCCCTGCCCGGCAGGCGTTCCGTCGTAGGCGGTCATCTGGCACGTCCACGTGCCCACGATGGAGGCCGGGCCGCCGCCCCCTCCCCCTGACGTCCCGCCGCTTCCGGTTTCGGTGCTTCCCCCATCCCCCCCGGATTGATCGCCCGAGGCCAGCGCCCCGCCGGAACCGCTTCCGCCGGTGTCCCCCGCGCCGCCCCCCCCACCCCCTCCACCGCCGCAGGCTGCGCCCCCCAGGACCAGCAGCCCGCCCACAGCACAGATCGTCAGAAGAGAGATCAGCCTCCCGTTCATCTCGCACCTCCTCTTGTTGATCATCGTGGGGTGAAGCGGAACATGAGATCTCCCTTGCTCTGTTGGAGAATGCCGTAGAGCGGCCCCAGGGCCCGGGTGATGGAGACGAAGTTGCCCGCGCCGTCCGAGATGCCCGAACCGCGGTCCTCGATGCCGGTTCCGTCAAGGCGGACGTAGATGAACGCGATGGTTCCATCGGGGTAGAGGCGGGCACCGAACGTGTTGAAGTCGCTGTCCGCTCCCTCCTGGGCCTTGGTCTCCACGTCCACCCACCACACCGCCACGTAGGCGTTCGAGCCTTCCTGGTGCACGCGCACCTCCCCGGCGTTGTACGCGGAGAAGTCCCCGTTCTCCACCGCGATGGCCGGCCCGGTGCTTTCGAGGTCGAACCCCGGCCCCGGCGGGCTGCTCCGGTCGCCGAGCCAGATGTTCCCGTTGTCGTCCACGGTGATCCGGGTGTACCCCGTTCCGAAGAACGGAAACGTCCAGGGCAGATCGTAGGTCACGGTGCATTCGTCGCAGGACGAAAGGCTCTCAACCACGGGAGCGGACTCGTCCCCCGCAGGGGCGGTGCTGCCGGTCACCGAGTAGGCCGGTTGGGCCGAGTCGTCCATGGCGGTGCCGGCCATGGTCTCTTCCCAGTCCCCCACTCCGTCCCGGTCGGTGTCGTCCCGGTAGGAGTTGGTGCCCGTGTCCCCATGGTGCCGGTACGCTCCCGTGCCGGTCTCGCGGAGGTCTGCCAATCCGTCTCCGTCGTAATCCGTGTCGTGGTCCGGGTAGATCCACAGGCCCGAGCGGCTGGATCCGGCCTCGGGCCCCACCACGGCGAGTTCGCCCCCGGCGCCGGGCAGGACGTGGCGGGGGGTGAGGCCCGTGCCGAGCCCGGACCAGGTCTGGCCCGAGTCGGTGCTCGTGAACACGTCGGACCCGCCGGCCAGGTAGAGATCCCCGGACTCGGTCACGGCCAAGTCGTGTACGTACTCCTCGGCCGAAACGTCGGTCCACGTGCCCCCGCCGTCCTCGGTGTAGAACACCTGCCAGCACCCGCTCGCATACACCCGGTCCGCGTCCAGGCCCACCACGTGGAAGGTGGACGTCTGGGCGCACGAATCCCTTCCGGGCGGGCTCACGTCCTGCCACGTGTCGCCGCCGTCGGCGCTCTTGAGGACTTTCCAGTTGCCCCCACCCGCCTCGATGGCGTAGACCGCGGACCCGGATCCCCACAGGTCGTAGATCCGGGTGCTGGTGCTCCCCTGGTAGACCACCGCCCAGGTCTGGCCGCCGTCGGCGCTCCGGGCGATCATGGCGGGGTAGTACCACGAGTACCAGTTATAACGCCCCCCCACGAACACCGTGGTTCCGTCGGGGGTCCACACGCACTCGAGCAGCCCGTTGTTCACCGAAACCGGAAGCTGGGCCCAACTTGCGCCCCCGTCCGTGGTTTTCTCGACCTGCCCCGCGTAAACGGCCACGTACACGGTCTGGCCCGCGCCCCACACGTCCATGGCGTGGCCGTCGATCTCGTGGGCGCTCCACGTCATCCCCCGGTCGGTGGTGTGGAGCGCGGCCGTGGGCCAATCGTACGTGGCCGGGCCCCACCCGCCGACCAGGTAGAGGTCGTCCAGGCCGGTGCCCCACACGGCCCAAGCCTTGTGGCCGGGCGACAGCGGTCGGTACCCGAAGCCGGGGCTTGGCGGCGAGACGGCGATCGGGACGGCCACCTGCACCGTGGAATCGGCGTTGCTCGTGGCGACGAGATTCACGACGCAGTCCTGCCCCGGGCTGCCGGCCGTGTACGTGCCCGTGGCCTCGTCGAACGCCCCGATCTCTCCCCCGCAGTCGCCGTCCGCGTCGGTCAACTCCCAGGTGACCGAGGTGTCCAAGGTCCCGGCAACCTCGGCGGTGAACACCTGCTCGGTGCCTCCCGGCCGGGCGGCCGCATCCGGAGTGATGGAAACCCTCACGGGAACGTCGATCAGGATCGTAACGCTCCTCGAAACGGTGGGGTCGGCGTTGCTCGTGGCGGTGAGCACCACGTCGCAGTCTAAGTCGGGCTCCCCGGCCGTATACGCGCCCGTGGCCTCGTCGAACGCCCCGATCTCCCCCCCGCAGTCGCCGTCCGCGTCGGTCAACTCCCAGGTCACCGAACGGTCCAACGCGTTCCACACCGTGGCGGAAAACGCCCGTTGCTCACCGGGAGAGAGGGTGAGCGGGGTAGCACCGGGGATCAGCCGCATGGAAACGGGCAGTCCCGCGCGCTCCAAGGCCGCGGCCCGCACCTCTTCGTCCCCCCGGTCCGCCCCGAACACGTACGGGCCGAGCACGGCCAGGCCGTCGCCGTCGTTGGAACCCAGGCTCGCCGCGGCGGTCCATTCGGCGGTGTCCGGATCCAGCAGGAACACCTCCTGGCCGGTGGCGGCCGCGATCTTTCCGGATGCGGCATCCCAGCCGAGGCCTCCGAACGAGGGGTCGTACGCGGCATAGTCCAGGGTCTGGGTCACCTGCCCCGTCTGGGGATCGATCCGGAAGATCGCGTCCTGCCCCGGGTCGGAGACCCACACGTGGCTTCCGTCCCAGGCCAGGCCGTCGGCCCACTGCACCCCCTGGGCCGTCAGGTCCAGCGCTTCCAACTGCTGGCCCGTTGTGGTCAGGCGGTACAACCATCCGGATGCCGTTCCCACCCACAGGTAGGGGCCGCCCGCGGTGTCCGGGTCGTACGCCAACCCCCTCGGTATCCCGTCCAGCCCGCTCAGCCGGAAGCACTCCTGCACGTTGCCGTGCACGTCCACCCGGAACACGGTGCCGTCGTCGTCCAGAATCCACAGATCGGACACACCATCGCTGGCCATGCCCACGGGGTCACGCGCGTCCGCGTCGGTGCACAGGTCCGGGTTCGAGACCGAGGGAAAGTTGTTCGTGTCGAACCACCCGTCGAACAGCACGATCTGGGCCGTGGCGGACACGGACGGGTCGGTTGCCAGGCGCGCAGTCAGGCTGGCCTGGTCTCCGTCCCACGGGACGCTGTCCGGCGCCGTGTACAGGCCGGATCCGTCCACCGCGCCCGGATCCCCTTCGCCCAGGAGCCACTCCACCGCGCCCGAAGGGTCTCCCTGAACGGTTGCCGAAAACTGCCTGGACGTGCCCTCGAGCACCACTGCCAGCTCCGGCTCCACCGTGATCCCGGCGGGAACGTCCACCGTCACCACGGCCTCGGCCCAGGCCGCCCCGTCCGCCTGGCTCGTGGCCCGCACCTCCACGTCGCAGTCCTCCGCCGGGTTGCCCGCCGTGTACGCGCCGTCGGCCGACACCGTCCCGGTCTCCCCCCCGCAGTCGCCGTCCGCGTCCAACACGCTCCAGCTCACCGCCCGGTTCTCGTCCCCCGTGACCGCGGCCTCAAACGCCTGGGTGCCTCCGGCCGGCACGGTGGCCTGGGCAGGCGTTACGCTCACCTGCACCGGGGCGGCAGCCCCGGAGGGCTGCACCGTGACCACCGCTTCCCCCCGCACGGACGGGTCGACCGCGCTTGTCGCAACGACCCGCACCTGGCACTCCTCTGAAGGGTTTCCGGGGGTGTAGGTTCCGTCCGCCGACACCGATCCCGCCTCCGGCCCGCAGCTCACGTCCTCCAGGGCCCAGGTCACCGCGGAGTCCGGCAGGGCCTCCACCTCGGCCGTGAACGAAGCCGTGCCCCCGGCCTCCACGGTGGGCACCGGGGGGGCCACCGTGACCGAGGCCAGATCCTCCAGGGGAATGCGCACCGAGACCCTGGAACCTGCATACAGGTACTCCACCACCGTTGTCCCCCGCATCCGGAGGATCTCACCGGCGAACACCTCGGCCGAGAAGGTCCGGTCCGGTCCGGCCTGGACCGTGAGCACCACCGGCGTGCCGTCCAGGGGCACCTCGGCCGACACGGGGTCCATCCCTTCGGCCGCGCAGGTCACGGTGATCCGGGTGATGCCCGCCGGGAGCCCGGCAACCGCCCCGGCGGCCCGCGGTGCGCTGCGGGCGTGCAGGGAAACCACCACCCGCGCGGTGCCGTCGCCCGGGCCTGCGCCGCACCCGGCCAGGCCCAGCAACCCCGCTGCTGCGGCTGCGAGTCGGCGCCAGCGCCTCATGGTCCACCTCCGGAACTCGTCACTGGATGGGGTTTTTCTTCCCGCCTCCCGGCCCGGGGACCGGCAGCGGTCCGGGAGGCGCCCCGGTCGCGCCGGGAGGCAGCGGTTCGACCGACGGGCCCGTCGCCGGCAACCGGAGACCGGTGCCGGTTTCCATGGTCTCGCCTTCCCGGGAACGCCCCGGCGAAGGGAGTCTCTCGATCCTCCCCACCCACACCGGCCCCGCGCGCGCCGGCCCCACCACGAACGAGAACCAGGCCCCGTCCACCGGGTCGGCGCCCGGGATCTCGGGAAACCGGAACCGGATCCGCCCGTCGGAGTGCTCCTCGAATTCGGTCACCTCGAACTCCCGGCCGTCCTCCAACTCCACCTGCACCCGCCCCGCGCACCCAAACCCCTCTCCCTCCAGCACGATCCGCTCCCCGCCGCGGAACCCTTGGGCCAAGCCTATCGGGTCTGTTGCGCGAATCTCGGGGTTGGCCCGGTCCACCTGGAGGAAGGACACCACCCGGCCCTGCTCCACCGTGACGTCCCAATAGGCCGGGACGTACCCGGCCGGCGATCCGCACGGCGCGATCCGCCAAGCCCCTTCGGGCAGGACCACCCGGTACCGGCCCGCCTTGTCGGCCTGAACCTCGCGGTACCCGCCCCCGCCGGCCGGCCGGCCCGGGCGCCAGACCCGCACGGTGACCCCGGCGGCAGGGCTACCGTCCGCCTGCCGAACCGTGCCCGAAACCCACACCCCGCTCTCCTGTGCGCCGCCCGATCCGTTCCCCCCGATCCCGATGGCCCGTAGCCCCGGAACCGCGGCCTGGGCGCTCCAGACCGCTAACACGAACATTCCCGTCAGCACCGAACCGCACCGGCGGATCATGGCTTTCCTCCATCGGGCCGGGGGGACCAGGCCACCGGCCCGGAGGGGTCGGACAGGATCCCCCTCCGGTACAGCGCCCTCACCCGGTACCAGCACGTCCCCGTCGGGGGTGCTTGCCGATCCTCGAAACGGGGCTCTTCCAGCACTCCCGAGATCTTCACGAACCCCCCGTCCCGGGACCATGCCCGGTACACCACGTATCCCCTGAGGTCCGGGGAGTCCACGGCGCGCCACGTGAGCGCGGGCCCCTCCGTTCCCTTCCGAACCGAAAGCCCCTGGGGAGGTCTGGGCTCGACGCGGGCCCAGGCCCGGGCCGAGCGGGGCCGGGAACGGGCGCTCTCGTTCCCCGACCGGTCCACCGCGCTCACGGCGTACCGGTACAGGCGGCCGCCCAGGACCGAGGTGTCGTCGTAGGCCCGCGCCCGCAGGGGCTGCCCGGTGAGCCGGGCGAACTCTTCCGACGGGCTTTCCGCCCGGTACACGTGGAAGCCGGCCACGTCCGGGTCGGCCGGGGGGCTCCACTGAACCCGGATCCGCCCCTCCAGCACAGAGAGCCCGGTGATCACCGGCCGGGCCGGCGGCCGGTGATCCGGGGGTTCGTACCCCACGGGCTTCGAAAGGGCGCCCGCGGCGCCCCCCGGCCCCAGGGCCGCCACCCAGTAGCGGTACGTGTACCCCGCGGCCAATGGCACCCGGTCCACGTACCGCTGCCGGGCCCGGTCCGAAGGGGGAACCCGGGCCACCAGGGCCGGCGGGTTTCCGGCCACGGCCCGGTACACCCGGTACTCCAGCACCGGCCCGGCCACCGACTGCCAGGTCACAGACACCCGGCCGTCGTCGAGCCGCTCCACCCGGAGGTCCTCAGGGGGAGCCGGTTTGGGTTCTGCCCCCCAGACGGTGGCCGCCCACACGGCCGCAACCAGCACGGTCCACCGAACCATGGGTCACTCCATCTGGATGCCGCAGGTGAGATCCTGCCGGCACAGTTCGCCAAAGGGGTCCTCCTCGGCCCAGCCTCCCCACTCGCCCACCTCTGCAACCTCGACGCCCCCAATGGTACCGTCTTCTCGGAACCACAGTTTGGTGGCCGGATCTCCGGGGAGGGGGTACGGAGGCGGCTCCTCCTGGCCGGGGGACGGGGTCAGCACGCCTATGTACACCTCGCGGGGCGCAAAGTAGACCCAGAACGTGTTCTGAACGACCGGCGCGTCTACAAGATACCGGGCCTTGATCCCCGGCCCTCCTGGCCCGTTGTACACCTGGACGCCGGCCAGCATGTCGTTGCGGACGGTGAGATCCCCGAATGTGCCCTCCACGTAAGGCCGGGCGCACATTCCCCCCGACCGGCTCGAGAGGGCTGCGCCCAGGGTGGCACCGATGTTCATCTCGATCCGGACCGGCCACTCCACGGCAATGGGCACCACCTGGGCGTTGACCGCGAGCCCGAAGCCCATGTTGCTCCCCCACCGCCACAGCCGGCCCTCGCCGCCGATGTTGACTCCTCCGGGGAAGGGCAGCAGACCGGCTCCCGGCGGGAAGAAGGGCACTCCCGCCGTGAGCGCGGAGCACAGTTCCCCGTTCAGGTACTCTCCGCTGTCCTCGTTCAGGTTCACCCGGCCCCGGAGCACGAACTTCCCCAACTCGAAGCCGAAGTACTTCGTCAGGCTGGTGAGCAGGAACTCGTTGTCCTGGGGGCCGAGCTTGGCGTCCACGCGGCTTGCGTGCCGGAAGACCTGGGCCCCTGCGTTCACCCACCACTCGCCGGTGTCGCCGAAGTAGCGGCTGAGGGTTTCGGTTTCGGGCACGCCGGAGCCCATGCGGATGGTCAGGTAGGTGTCCGACGGCTCGAACGGGCTGTCCGGCCAGAAGGTGTCCGCCTTGTACAGGATCTGGGCCGCAGTCGCGCCCAGCACGGGAAACTCCAGGTTCCCCACCAGACTCAGGTAGTTGTCCAGGCTTCCGTCCGGGCGCAGCGCGCCGACCCAGCCGCCCGCCACCCCGCTGAACCCGGTACCGCCCAGGGACCGGTCGCCCAGGGGGCTTTGGGTCAGGACCGTCTCCCCGGGGTTCTCGAACTCCGGCACGCTCTCGGCCAGGGCGGCCAGCCGGCCGGTCACCCACCGGGCCACGTCGATCCCGGCCACGATCTGCCGGAAGTAACCTTTCGGGACCGAGATCCAGTCGGTCCGCTCCATCTTTTCCCGATCGAACACGAGCCACCCGCCCTCGGCCTCTTCGAACGGCGCGGTCTGGAGCCAGCCCCATTCCCACTCGGGGTTCGCGGCGTTTTCGATATGGTTGCTGCGGGACTCCTGGAAGTCCTGCCGCTCGCCGGCCGCCACCTCGGCCGCGAACACCGCTCCGATGCGCAGTTCCTCCAGCACCGCCAGGATCACGTTGGTCAACCCGTCCCAGCAGCGGTCCGGAGCGAGCACCAGGAGCCCGCCGGGCCCGGCCGGGGTGCCCGGCGGGCAGGCCCCGGCCAGCAGGTCCAAAAGGCGGGAAAGAAACGGATCGTTCAGCGCCTCCACCTTGCGCACCACGGCGTCGAACACGGCCTTGGCCGTGCGGGGCGCGGTCATGCCCACCTCCAGGAGATCGGCATCCCCCCGGATGAGGTGCTTGAGACCGGTGTTCCCCGCACGAACCGGCCCGTTGCCGTAGTCCACGGTCTCCGGGCCCTCCCACACAACCTCGAGGGCGTTGGCCAGGTCCGGCTCCTGGCCGGCCAACTCCTCGGCCGCCCGAACCGCGTTCACCAGCATCTGGGCCGCGAACTCCAGATCGCTTTGCATCTCCTGCACATTCCCGAGGCCGCGCACGAACGCCCCCACGGCCGTGTCATCCTCCGGAAGGCCCTCGGGTTCGGGGCACGAGGCGGTCAATGCCCCCGAAAAGATCACGTTGAACAGGCCTGCGGCCACGTTCAGCCCGGCCTGGGGCAGGGTCTCCTGGCTCTCGAGCAAGTCCGGAGCACGGGCCAGCTCGATCCCGGCCGCCAGGGGCAGGAGCGAAAGCCCCGGCGGGACGTCCCCGCCGGCATGCCGGTTCAGTATGCAGGTGAGCTCGGGTGCCCCCTCGGCCCGGGCGAGCTGTTCCAGCAGGGGGAGGGCCGCCTCCGCACCGGCGCCCTGCCCGGCACCGGATGCGGTCTCGACCAGGGCCGGGGCCTGGGCCACGGCCCATCGGTAGAGGTCTCCCTCCAGGGTGCCCTCCTCGAACACCGTGGCCCCCAGGCCGGCGAGGATCACGGCCCAGGCCGGCGCATCGGGCTGGCTCGATGCCATCGCCTGTCCCAAGGCGACGGCCAATTCGTCGCTCCACCGGGCCAGCCAGCCCATGACCCTGCCCGCCTCTTCCGGAACCCCGGCCCGGTTGCGAAGCTCCTCCAGCGCGTCACCGAGGAGCCGGGCCAACTCCGCCACGAGCGCGGCGGTTTCGGGTTGGCTCGCCTGCTCGTACAGCACCGCGGCCACCACCAGGGCGGCCTGCGCTGCCTTCTGAGCCGCCCGGGCCGCGGGGGTGTCGGGCTCGCCCAGGGCCTCGAGGATCTCGCCCAGCGCCCGGGCCGCCTCTGCCGGGGTCATGGGCTCCCCGCGCAGGTCCCCCCGCAGGAACGCCCGCACCGCAGCCCGGACCCGCTCCCGCTCGGGCTCCTCCAGCCGCTTGCCCGTGAAGGCGTAGGAGGCCGAACTGGCCGCCTGGGCCACGAGTCCGGGCAGGTGGGTCCGGGCCGCGCCCACCGGGTCGGCCAGGACCTGCAGGGCACCCCGCACCGCCTCCCGGACCGGCTCGCCGGCCCGGTCGCCCCACTCCTCCGTCAGGGCCTGGGCCACGTTCCCGGCGGCGGCCAGGCCCAGCTCGTGGCGTTGGGCGTTCACCACCCCCTCCGGCGGAACCTTCAGCACCGCCTCGGCCACCAGCTCGAGGCCCCGGGGGCGGGACGGGCCCGTCCCGCCCAGGGCCTGGCGGACCCTCAGGAGCGCCATCGCCACCAGGTCGGCCGGGCTCGCGTGCGGGGCCTCGCCGGCCAGTTCCTCGGCCAGGAACCGCTGCCACTGGCGCGATTGCGAGAGCGATCCGGCCTCCCCGGCCAGCGCGAACCGCCGATCCAGTTCCTCGGCGCCGGAGGCGGGCTCGCGCACCAGGGCTCCCACCCCTGAGGCTGCGGCCCGCCGGAGCCGTTCGGCCACGTCCGGCGCCTCCAGCCGTTCGGCCAGGTCCGCCAGGGCCACGGCCTCGCGCACGGTGTCGTAGTCCGGATCATCCCCGAGCCGGCCGGCCAGAAGATCCGCGGCCCGGGCCAGGAACCGCTTGCGCGGCTCGCGAGCGATGCGGCCGAGCAGGACATCGTGCTCCAGAAGGACCCATCCGCGCTCGCCCCGGCCGGGCTCGCCCCGGCGGTTCATGCGGTCGGACTCGGACAGCATGTCCAGGGCCAGTCCGATAAACGCGTCGAAGCTCTGGCCATCCACCTCATGACCCGGGGCGAGCACGGCCCGCGCCTGGGGATTGGCCGGGGCGAGCTCGGCCACCACATCCAGTGCCCAGCCCAGCTCACGGGGGGTTGCCTGGCCCGGCAGGGACGGATCGTCCACGGACACGGCCACCCGGCCGGCCATGAGGTCGAAGTTGGAGGCCGCATTCTGGAAGTCGGGGTCCTGCCAGGCCAGAAATCCCATGGTGCGGTGATAGGCCCGGGCCGCCCGGAGCACCGCCACCAGGTTGGCGAGGGTGTTATGCTGCGTCAGGTCGTTGATCCGGTTGAGGAGCACCCGGCTCAGGGCCGCCTGGCGCGCCGTCAACTCGCCCGTACCGAACGCCTCGGGAACCTCCATGCCGGCGCTGCGGAGCTGCTCCACCACCTGGGCGAACTCCTCCACCAGCGACTGGATCTCCTCGTCCTCGGGCGCGCCGGCCAGGTCCTGGAGCAGGGCCTGCCACAGGTGCTCCAGCAAGTCCCGGGCCTCGTCCGGCGAGATCACCTCGCCCACAGGCCGGCCCGTGCGGGCGGCGAACCGGAGGAGCCGCAGCAGCTCCCGGGCCTGCTGCCGGCTGAGGCCGCCCCCGCCGCTGTGGCAGGTCAGGCACCCGGGCGCGGGCCCGGTGGTCTGGGCTGCGGACCGCATGGCATCGCCCACGGCCTGGGCCGGGGAGCGCCCTCCCACGCCCGCGGCGGCCAGCTTTTCGTGCACGTCGGAGAGGGCCCGGAACCAGACCGTGGTTTCCCGGTCCCCACCGCGCACCGCCTCCACCAGGGCGTCCACCTCCTCGTCCAGGCAGTCCCTGAAATTCGCGAGCCCAGCATCGATCGCCCCCCCGCTCACGCCCGCCACCTCCAGGTTGCGCAGGGTGTCTCTCACCCGCAGGGCCTCCTCGAGCGCGGCGAGCAGGCTGCGGCGAGTCCCGGGGTTCCCCAGGGCCTCCCGGCCCAACTTCGCACACTCCAGGGGTTGGAGAACCCTTTGTTGTGCAAGGTTGGCCGCATCCAAGACGATCCCGAGCCATTCCTCCTGGCTCGGGCCCCCTTGGATCTGCCGGCGGGAGTTGTCGGCCGCTTGCTGGGCCACCCTGAGGAGGGTGCGCAGGGACAAAGGATGGTCCGGATTCTCCCCGGCCCAGTCCTTTGCTTTGACAATGCGGTCGTACAGGCGCTTGGCCTCCTCGGCGGTCTCCGGCTGGACCGCGGGAACCCAGTACCCGACGAGCGAGGCGTCGGCGAACTCGGCAAGGTCGTCCTGTTGCTCGCGGAACAACTCGATCGCTTGCTCCGCCGCCAACTGGCACCCGGTGTCCTCCCCCCCCCAGGTGCGCCAACCCATGAGCTCGATGCGCTCGCAGTACTTGAGCAGCGACCCCAGTGTCTCCTTGCGCTGCTCGTGCGTCATGGTTTGCGCTTGACCCTGGTAGCGCTCCACCATCCGCCGCACCAACAGGTCCTGGCGATGAAGCAAGGCCCGGAGCCGCGCCGAGGCGTCTCGGGAAAGCCTTCCGTAGAGCAGCGAGCCGCCCTCCCCGAACTCAGGCAGGCGCTCCCGAGCTTCGTCCATGGCCACGGCCCAGCGCAGCCACTCGGGCTCCCGTTCCTGGATGCACCTCCACTGATCCTCGATGGTGCCCGAGTCCAGGCACGCTTCGGCCGTCTCGAGCCACCTGCGGGTCGCCTCGGCCCCGGCTTCATCGAGGGTGCGCTTTATCTCCCACTTTTGGCGCTCCGTTAATTTTTTCCCTTCTGCCACCTCCTGTTCCACCAAGTCGCCCACGAAGGGCATCACCCTTTTCTCGATGACATCCCCGAAGTCCTGGGGGGTGAGCGCCTCGCGGATCTGGCGGCGCAGTTCCTGCGCCCGACGCATCGTGTCGGCCTCGGTCGCCTGCGCCGGGTCGCCGTCGGCCACCGGCTCGGGCGCCGGAGGCGGCGGATCGTACACCGGCTTCTGCTCGTCGTACTCGACGTCCAATCTCTGGCCCGTATCGGGGTGCTGCACCTGAACCCGGGTGCGGCCCGAGGGCGTCCGCCTCACGGTGCCGGTGGGGGTGATCTCCTCCACGGTTCCGTCCGCCTCTCTGCGGGTCTGGAACTCGGGCTCCGGTTCCCCGGCCCGCGAGATTTGGGGTGCGGGGCCTGGGGGAAGAAGCAGGGGGCCGGCCCGCTCCTCGAACCCGTAGGCGCGCACGCGCACATCCCACCGGTCGGAGTCGGGGTCGGGCCGCCACGCCTCGAACCGGTACTCTCCCCCCTTCCACCGGACTTGCAGCATCCGGCCCTTGGGCGGGGAGTCCTGTTGCACGGCCAGGACCTCGGCCGCCCCCACCCGCGCGGAGCGGCGTACCCCCTGGACGAGGATCTGCCCGTCCCCGGCCTCGAGCAGCCAACGCCCCTGCTCCTGTTCGCGGGCCTGCCCGCCCTCCCACCGGCCGTCCTGCGGGTACCACGTGAGCTCTGGGGTCGGATCGGACACGATCCCGCGCCCCAGGAATTCGGCCGGCCGCACCTCGAACCGGCCCGGGTACAGCCGCACGCTCACGCCGGCGTCCCGGTGGGCCGCCAGGGCGTAGCCGCCCGCGTCGGTTTCCAGGTCGAACACCAGGTCGCCGGGCGTCCACTCGGCCCGGGCCAGGTCCCCGTCGGGCTGCACCTCCACCGGGTCCCCCGCCTCGTAGATCCGCGTCCACCCGTCGCCCTTCACCTTGACGTACCCCGTGCCCTCGTAGGCAAGCCAGACGGTCTCGCCCCGGAACGGCACGCGCACCCTGGCACCGGAGAGCGCCCCGGTGATGTCGATGGCACCGGTATCGGGATCGCGGAGCGGGTCTTTGGGCTCGCGCCGGATCCACTGGCCCCGGGGGCCGTGGAGCCACACGAATCCCCGCTCGTACCGAACCGTCCAGCCCTGCAGGTCCGCGCCGGGCGGGCCGGGCGGTTTCGGCTCCTCTGCCTCCACCACCTCCTGCCCCGGATCGGGCCTGGGCGGTTCGTTGGGCCGATCGGGCTCCCGGCCCAGGCGTTTTTTCAGGTAGTCCCAGAAGCCCGTGGCCGCATCCCACGCGGCCTCGCCAGCCTTCCACACGAGGATCCCCGGCGCGGCCAGGGGGGCCAGCACATACTCCCACCGCACGAGACCCGTGAGCTTGTCCCAGGTGAGCACCCCGGTCACGTCTTCCAGGTCGACGGGGATCTCCACCCGGAACAGCTTCTCCGGCTCGGGCCGGTCCGGATCGGCCCCGGGCGCGGTGTAGCGCTCGAACGCCTCCGGATCCACGTTCTCGTACTCCTCCACCCGGCCGTCGGGCCGTTCGATCCGGTACCGCCTGGTGCTGGCGTTGTACGTGTAGATCGTGCCGTCCTCGGCCAGCCGGCGGGCCGCCTTCACGTTCCCCTGCTCGTCCCTCAGTTCGTAGGGGGCCTTGGGATCGTCCAGCACCCGCTCCAGGTACCGAACGGCCGCCTCCAGGTGCTCCCGGGCCGGTTCGGGCAGCCCTTCGTCCCCCAGGGCCCGCTCCAACACGTCCACGGCCGGCCCGGCCTGAAGGGCGAACCCCGCGAGATAGGGGTCGGTGGCGATCCGGGACACCGCCACCACCGAGCCCTCCACCAGGCCCGCCGCGGTGCCGGCCTCGCCCAGCAGGGGAGCCAGGTCCTGGAGCAGGCCCCGGGCCGCCGCCAGCACAGCGTCGGGATCGGAGGGGTCCGCCAGGAGCAGGGCGGTCCCCATGCGGCGGGCCACGTACAGGGCCACCCGAACGGCCCGCCGGGCGTTCTCGTCGCGGGCCATGTCCTCCAGGGTCTCCAGGGCCTCCTCCGCGAACCGCAGGACCCGGCGACCGTCGGGCGGGGCCGGGCCCTGCCACACGTTCATCTCGGCCGCGAGTTCCATCGTCCGCGCCAGGAGCGTGAGGCCCAGGCGGACGTCCCGGTCCAGGGGCATCTGGGCGGCTGCGCCGGCGATGCGGGCCGCCCCCCGGAGCACCGGGCCCGGCTCGGGCGGTTCGGACGCCTCGGCCGCCCGGGCCAGGAGTATGGCCTCGGCCAGCACGGCCCGGACCAACTCCACCGTCTGGGGGGTGTAGTCCAGTTGGGAAAGGTCGGGGTCCTGGCCCACCTCGTACACGGCCTTGTCGGCGGCCCGCAGGAGCTTCACCGAGGCGGGGTCCTCGCTTTCGGCGGTCACCACCTCCCAGGCCCGTTCCAGGGCGTCGAACAGGGTGAAGGCCAGCCCGGGGATCGGCGGATCCCGGCCCGCCGCCTCGGCCACGGTGTTCACGGCCCGGGCTATGGTCCGCTGGGTCTCCACGACCCAGAAGAACCGCTGCCTGGCCCGATCGGCCGGGTCCTCGATGGCCTCCACCTCGGCCACCCGGAGCACCTGGGCCAGCACGTTCAGCACGGCGATGACCTGGGCGTCGTAGGGATCGTAACCGGGCCGGGCCACGCAAAACTCGGGCCTGTCCGCGTTGGCCCGCCTGAGGTCGTCGACCAGGGGGATCACGAGCTCGCGCACCACCCGGCCCGCGTCCGGCGAGTCGCCCGAAAGGGCGGGGTGCTCCACCCATCCCAGCACTCTCCGGGAAAGGGCCAGCCCGTTTCGGATGTCCCGCTCCCCGACCCCGGTGGTTTGACTGATCGCCGTCACGATGGCATCGGCTGCGTCGGGGTTCTGATCGGCCAGGGCGCACGCCGCGTCCGGGATCGATGCGATCACCTCGAGCACCTGGTTCAGGTCGACCTGGGGCGGAGCACCCGGTCGGGGGTTCCGGAGATCCTCGATTACGTCCAGCATCAGCTCCGCCAGCCGGACCATGAGGGGAAGCAGGGGCTGCTCGCTCTTCACCGGCTCCATCTCGGCAAGACTCCGCGCGAACTCGGCCGCCTCCCTCAGGGTTCTCCACACGTCCTCCGCATCGAGCCCGCCCTGCTCCAAGAACTTCCGGGCCGGCAGCACCGGCAGGTGGACGCCCAGGGTCACGGTCCGGGCCGGATCGCTCTCGTCGTCCAGGCTCAGGAGGATGCCGGTGAGCAGGTTGTCCAGGGTGCGGACCACGGCGAGCGCCAGTTCCTCGGGGGGAATCTTCTCCAGGTTGACCAGGTTGCCTACGTCCCGCACCAGATCCTTGATCATGTCGGGCCCGAATTCCTTCCACTTCTCGGCGTCGTCCGGAAGCTCGATCTCGATGTCCAGGCCTGCCTCTTCGGCCAGTTTGGCAAGGAGGATCTCGATCACCTCCGCGGCGCTCACCAGAAGGTTGGCGCCGTCGGTCACGAGCATCCGGTTGAACTCCTCCATCAGGGGCGCGCACGCGGCCGCGAGCCCAGCGGCGGCGCCTCCTGTGGCGCCGGTCGCTGCCGCACCGGCCTCGGCGCACACGTCGGCCGTCAACGCCAGGGCGAGGGTCGTGCTGAACGCCACGGTGTCCCCCACGAACCGACCGAAGGACTCGGCCTCCTCTGGCATGTCCAGCAGCGCCTCGGCGGAGGCGGTTCCCAGCTTGGCCCCGGTGCGGCCGATGTTCATGCCGGCCAGGAGCGCGCGGAAGGTGTGCACCCCCGCGCCCAGGGACACCCGCTCCACCAGGGTGCCGTCGTCGGTGCGCACCACATCCGCAACACCCACCAGTTTGAGCACCCCCAGCACCGAGAACTCCCCCTGGCCAAGGAAGCCCTTGAACTCCTCGGCCTGTACCGACTCGCCTTCTTCGTCCGGGAACCACACGCCCGAAGCCGTGGAGGCGATGCTCTCGGCCACCGCGTCCCTGCCGAAGGCGTTCACGTACCGCAGGTTGACCCGGCCCACCACGTACCCGCGGGAGTCGCCGCAGATGGTGTTGCGCGAGGCATCTTCGGGCCTCTCCCCGATCCGCTTCACCAGATCGTCCGCCGCCTGTTGTAACTCCGGAAAGCCCCAGGGGATCTCGTCGACGCCGTTTTCCTTCAGCAGATCCGCGCAGCTTTGCTCCGGGCCCGAAAGGAACGGAACCCGGGCGCCTGATGCCGTGTGCTGGATCCGCACCCTGCGGCTGCCGAAGAACGGAAAGTGCAGGGTCCCCTCGAACGTGACCAGGGGAACCGCGGCCGCCACGGCCGCGCGAGCCTCGCGGTCGGTCCGCAGGCCCAGGGCCGACGAGGGCGCGGCCTCGGTCTGAGGCTGGCTTCCGCCGGCGCGAGCAGCGGCAGTGGGCGCGTACCGGGCGAACCGGATCTCGCCCGAAGGGGTGAAGGGGATGCCCAGGAACCCCACGGAGCCCACGGGTTCCACCCGGGGGCTGGCACGCGGGTCGCCGTCGTAGCCGATGTTGCCGTCCGGAAAAATGTCCAGGGTGATCTTGAAATCGCCGGTGCCCGACGCTCCCCCCGGGGGGATCTGCCACCGGGACCCCCCGGCGCCGGTGGCCGCGCCGAGCACCTCGGCCCGCGGGCTCGCCACGCCGAACTCCGGGCCGCCCAGTTCGGGGGGCACGTCAAAGGTGATGCCGGCGTCCCGGATCTCGATGCGGTCGGTGTCGAACACCACCCCCCGGGCCGGGCCGTAGTCTGCCGTGCGGGCCGGGTCGGGCCGGTCCATGTACAGCCAGAACCCCCTGAGTCCCCCCTCTTCCAGCGGTCCGTCGATCACGAACGCGCCGTCCGACAGGACGCCCCAGCGCCACGGCTGCCCCTCCATTGGCACGTAGTCCATGGGCGAAACCGAGCCCCCGCGCTCGGCCTCGGTTACGGCCGCGTCCTTCATCTCGGCCTGATAGCCCGGGCCCCTAGGGGGGGCGGGTTCCGCGTCGGCAGTCGGCCCGGCCATGTCCACCCCGTATCCCGCCGTGCCCCGTTCACCGGGTCGGTCGCCCGGGCCGGCCATGTCCACCCCATATCCCGCCGTTCCGGAGGCTCCGCCCCTGCGGGCCCAGTCGCCCGGGGGGGGTGCCAGCCGGGCACCCTGCCCGATGGCCTGGCCCCCGCCTCCGGGATCCCGCGCCCACCCGGACGGCCCCGTTCCCCAGCCTCCGGACCCGGCGCCCTGGCCCACGTCCTCGTCCGCGTCCACGATGTTGCCCAGGGGGCGTGCCACGTCCGGGTCCACGGCCTCGTCGCCCCCGGTCCGGTCCGTGCGGCCGCCCGAGCCGGGGCGGGCCCCAGAACCCGGTCTCCGGCCAGGGGGACCCGTGGGATTGCCCAGGGGGTCGCGGGGGACTTCGACCTCCAGGTCGCCGGTCTCTACCCAGTGCCCGGGACGGGGCGTGGAGAGGACGGGTCCTTTGCCGCCCTCACGGGCAGGGGATGGGAAGGGCCCTGGCACGCCTTTCGTCCCCCCTGGGCGGGGCAGGGGGCCCTGCGGCGGCACGTAGTACCGGCCCGGGTACAGGGTGACGCGCCAGTAGGCCAAGGGCCATCCCCCCTCGGCCGGAGGGGCCAGCAGGCCGTCTTCGGGCACCAGGATCGAGCCGTCCGCAGCCACCGAACCCTCGAAGGCCAGGGTCAGGCCCGCAGGAGGCGGCACGCGGATCACGCCCCGCGCCCGGTTCTCCACCAGGGCGCTCTCCTCCACCCGGAGCAACAGGTTCTCCACCCGGCCGTCGAACGCTCCCACCTTGCGGCTCCACGCACCGGCGCCCACGAACGAGCCGCCTTCCAGGTGGAGCCCCGGCCCCCGGGCGTAGGCATCCCTCAGGAGCTCGGTTTGCTCCCGGAACGCCTCCTCGTCGGTCGGCCAGGTGAACAGGGACGGGTTCTGGGACTCGGCCACCGCGGTTCGGGTGGTGGCCGCCCCCCCGGCCAGCACCAGCCGGGCCCGGTCCGGCCGGTACGTGAACCCGTCGATGGTCACGGCCGGAAGATCGCGGGTCATGACCTCGGTGTGGAAGCCCCGAAGCGTCGTGCCCTCCGGGTCGCCCCGGCGCAGGTGGCGGAACGCGAGGGTTCCCCCGCCCAGGTCCTGGGGCAGCCGGATCCAGCCGGCCAGGTCCAGGCCCCCGACCCCGCCGTCCACCAGGTCGAACGTTCCGCCCGAGAACCCGATGCGGAACCCCGAGGGGGACAAGGGCTCCATCTCGCCCCTGGGATCGCCCTTCAGAACGTCCGGGGGCACCTCCGAGGCGCGGACCACTTCCACCCCCTCGGCCGACACGGAGCCGGCGGGTGAGATCCGAAGGAACGGGGCCCGCCCGTAGAGCCAGGCCGGCTCCCTCGTGTCGAAAACCCCCAGGAGGGCTTCGTCAAAGCTGGTGAAGGAAACGTCGTCCAGCGCTCGCACCGGCACGCGCACCAGGGCCGAGACCAGGGCCAGCCCGGTCCACTCCGGGTCGTCGGCCGCGGCGCCGTAGCCCAGGTGGGGCGAAAAGTCCATCAGCAGGCGGCTCCCCCCGGCGAACACGTCCACCGGCAGATAGGTGCTCTCCACCCCGGGGGGCGGGACGTTCCCCGGAAGCACGGTGCCCGGCGGCACCGCGGCCTCGGCCACGAACTCCCCGCCGTTCAGGACCGGCACGTCCCGGGCCCCCACCCACACCGGCGCCCGGGGGGACCAGGGTGTGGTGGCCGTGATCACCACGGCCACGTCCGCCCGGGCCCGCTCCGGCTCCAGCCTCAGGGCCTGGATCCGAACCGTGTGGCCGAAGAGCTGCAGCGTGACCGGATCGCCCGCCAGTTCCGCGAGCCCCCGCGTGGCCCTCCACGCCAGCGGTTCGCCCGATGGATCACCCCTCACCCCCTCGAACGCCACCTCCACCGGCGTGCGGTTCCCGTCGCCCCTCCACCGCACCACGCCGCGGCCGTAAAGGCCCCAGCGGGTGGAGCTGCTGGCATCGTACTCGGTCACCTCGATCCGGAAGCCCGCCATGTCCAGGTACGAGGGAAGCCCGCCCGGAAACCGCCCCTCCACCGGCTTGCGCGCCACGGGCACGTACTCGGAAAAATCAAAGGCGCCGGCCCCCTGGGCGGGCACGGCCCGCCAGACGAGCCGCGCCGTGTCCAGGACCACGGCCCCCTCCTTGAGGCGGAAGACCAGCTCACCCTGCTCCCGGGTCAGGGGGACGTCCCAAGCCACGGGCAGCTCGGCAAAGCTCCCCCGGCATTCCAGGCGGGCCCGGGCCCGGTCCACGCCCTCCTGGAATGCCTGGGGCGACTCGACCAGGGTGAGGTATCCGGACTGCTCCACCCATGGATTCCCAGCCCCTGAGGCCACCGGCGAGCCGCAAGCGGGAAGCGGGGGAAGCCCCGTTACGGACACGAGCCCCGAGGCGACCTCGTGGACCTCGATCTGGAGGGCCTGTCTTTCCTGGAACGAGCTGTTCTCCACCCGAACGCGCAAGGTCACCCGGCGGCCGGCCTCCACCTCGGCCCGCTCCAGCCGGTTCAGGCTCTGGAGCAGCCGCTCCAGCGGAGGCTGCACCTCGCCTGTGCGCTCCTCCACCGAGGCCGGGGCCACCTCCACGGACCGGAAGAACACCCCCCCGGGGGGTGGCGGCCGGGCGAGGCGGAACGAACCCTCCTCGCTGCGCACCGGGGGGCTTCCGTCGGCCGGGAAACCGATCACCCGCCAGCGGTACCCCCCGGCGCCCAGGGCCACCACCCGCCCCAGGTCGGGTATCCACCAGGGCTTCCGAACCTCGGCCGCGAGCACCGGTCCGGTTTTGCCCTCCGCACGCCCCTTTCCGGACGCCCCCTTGGGCGAGACGGGCGCCTCACGGTTCATCTCCACGCGGAACCGGTCGAAGAACCCCGGGGGCGCGTCCACGGGCCGCCAGGCGAAGGACAGGAGCCGGGGGGCCAACCGCTGGCCCTCGGCCGGCGCGGTCAGCCGGATTCCGGGCCGCCGCGAGGGGGGGACCCGTTCGGCCACGAAGTAGGTGATCTCGGGCACCGCCAGGGCCGAGGGCTGCCCCGAGCCGTTGTCAAAGGTGAGGGTCACGGTGTGGGGGCCCGGCTCGAACGTGGGCAGGGCCACCCCGGTCTTGTCGGACCGGGTCACCAGGTCGGTCCCGAAGGTAAGGGTCTCCACGGTCTCCACCAGGATCCGGCCGTCCACGATCCACTGGATCCGCAGCGTTCCGTTCCCCTGGTAGCGGAACAACGCCTCGGCGTAGAACCCGGGCTCGTCCTTGGCCACGGTCTGGCGGCCCGTGCCGTTGGGGAACCGCAGCTCCACGTGCTCCACCACGACCACCGGCGACGCCGTGGAGGCCCCCACTCCCTCGACCGCGATCTCCAGTTCCGCGGCCCTAACCCCCCCCGGGGCCTTCGCCAGGAGGAACGCAATGCCGGCGAGCGACCCGAACCGAAGCACCCGTCGGACCATACCGCCTCTCCTTCGGTTGGCCTCACTCCATCGCCACGAGGTACCGCACCACCGGCGGATCGAACCCGGGCCTCGGCTCGCGAATCCTCAACGTCACGGTGTGGGGCCCGGGCTCGAAGGTGGGAAGCGCGCCCGCCGGGGTGGTCAGCTCGAAGGTCCTTCCGTAGGTCACGGTGCGCGTGACCGTCTCCACCACCCGGCCGTCCACCACCCAGTCGGCCCGGAACGCCCCGTTGCCCGAGCACCGGATCACCGCCCGGGCCACGAGCCGGGCCCCCTTGGGCACGGTGATCGAGCCGAACCCGTTGGGAAAGGTGATCTCCAGCCGCTCGATCCGGAGGGGGCCGGTGGTGGCCCCGCCCTGGACCGGCGGAAGCGTGGGCGGGCCGGGCGGGGCTTGGAGTGCGCCCGCACACCCAGCGAGCAGCACGGCCAGGGCCCCGGCCAGGATCGTGCGCACCCGATGTCCCGCGCACATGTCACCACTCTGTCTCCGCCCGGAACCGGTACGGCACTCCCAGGTTGAACGTCAGGAACACCACGGACTCCCTCCGGTCGCGGGAAGGGTCGTTGTGGTCGTCGTGGCGGTTGTAGTCGGCCGACACCGCCAACTGCACGTTGGCCCAGCCCAGGCCGACCCGCTTGAGCAGGGCCTGCACGTTCCACGACAGCCGCACGCTCCCGTTCAGGGTGGCCGTGTTGACCGAGCCGTCCGACGTGTCGGCCCTCTGGTAGGAGCCCTGGCCCGAGAGATCCACGACCTCGGGCCACAGGGGCAGGGTCAGGCTCAGGGTGGCCAAGCGCGTGCGGTACACCGGGCCGTCCGAGTCGGACTCGTTGTACGAAAGGCTGGGGGTGATGGAGAGCCGCTCGCCGTTCCACCCTCCGGAAAGGGTGATGCTGCGGGTGCGCGCGTCCGACCCGCCCGAAAGGCGGTTCTGGAGGAACCCCATGCTGGCGCTGAGGCCGGCGTTCCAGTGGTCCCGGCCGTATGAAAGCCCCGCTTTCACGGTGTGGTTCACGTTGTCCACGGCCTGGCCGCCCGGGGGCTCGGAGCGGCTCTTCTGACGGGATACGCCGTAGCCCAGATTGAGCGCGGGCCAGCCCGGCACCGCCACCCCCACCGAGGCGTTCCCCGCCAGGCTCGACACGATGGGCCGGTCGTCGTCCCGGTCCACATTGTCCTCGCTGTAAGCGCCTGAAAGATTGAGAGAGATGGGGCCGAGCCCGGAGGAGAAGCCCGCTTGCACGGCCTGGCGGTCGCCCGTGAAGTTGGGGTTGGCGATGGTGGCGTAGTCCGATCCGTAGCGCAGCAGCCCCAGCGAGAGCGAGCCCACGCCCAGATCTCGGCTGGCGTTGACCTGCCACGCGGTGTCGGCCTGCATGCCCGGGCCCTGGGTGGTGTCCGGATCGAACCGGCTCCACGCGAACTCGCCGCCCAGGTTCGTTCCGAACAGGGTGCCCCGGAACCCCAGGCCCACGGTCCGGCCCCGGGAGGGGCCCAGGCTCGTTCCCGTGTTGAACCCGGCCCGGCTCTCGTTGCGGCCCGTGACCGCGCTCAGGTGGATGGAGAACCGGTCGTCCGGGAGCAGGGGGGCCTCCACGGCCAGGCCGTACACCTGGCTTCCCGGGTCGTCCAGCGACACCCCCGCCTCGAACCCCTCCACCGTGTCGGCCCGCACGTTGTAAAGGCGTGCCTTGATCCCGCGAACCTCCAGGTTCAGCCGGGCCCCCCGGCGGGCGAACCCCGAGGCGGTGAGCGGGGTCTCGTCGATGGACAGGTCTCCGAACTCGAACGACTGGGTGCCGTAGGCCAGGGTGAGCAGGTACCCCGAGGAGATCGTGAACTCGTCGGGGGCGTCCTTGACGTACTGGAGGTTCACACCGGAGAACCGGGCCGCGAACTCGCCCTTCTGGGCCGAGAACTCCAGGTTCAGGTTGCCCGAGACCCGGTCGGACGAGGCGGTGTCTCGGCTGCTGACGTTGCGGCCGTAATTGAACGACACGCTTCCGTCCACGGCCAGTACGCCCTTGGGCCCGCCGACCGGGCCTTCCGCCACGAACGGCACCTCGACTCGGTGGCCCCCCGGGACCTCCGCGACCAGCACGTGCCGGCCGGGCTCCAGCGGGGCCGGGGGCACGTAGCGGACCTGGGACCCGTGCCTCTCCACCGCGGACGTGACATCCGCCCCGTCCAGGAAGAAGCGGACCCCGGCTGAGGCCCCGTCCAGACCCATCACCAGGGGGCCCTGGGCCGGAACGCGGCCGTTCGGGGCCCCCACCAGGGCCGCCCCCCGGAGCCCGGTGGCCGCCACCTCGATCCGGTAGGGGTGGTAGGTCGGGTAGACCGCCGGATCGGTGACCACCCGGCCGTCGGCCGTGGTCACCTCCAGGTAGTACTCCACGCCCGGCGGCACCACGGCGGAAGCGGGAATCTCCACCGAGACCCGTCCGTCCCGGACCGGAAGCTCCGCCCGCTGGTACGGCCGGGTGCCCGCCACCCGGTAGTAGAGCACGGCCCGGACGGGCTGGACGTCCACCGTGCGGGAGAAGACCGCAGCCTCCCCCGCCGAGTAGCGCGGCGGAACGGCCGCCACCGACCGGGCCGAGCCAGGCCACACCGCCGCGGCGGCGAGCAAGGCCAGGAACCGCAGGTGAGGTTTACTGCGACATCCGGGGGCATCGGCTCGGCGTTCCATGCATACCCCTCCACTGTGGTGGGATGCGGCATCGAGGAACGCAGATGGGTTTGATCGGGAAAAGTACCGCGGCGGGGATTCAGCCAGGTAACGACTTTGGTAACTAAAAAGAAAAAAAGAGAGAAGAATCGCTTCAGCCGATCAGTCGCTGCCGCCTTTCGCTTTGTTCGCGAGCAGTCGGAGGGCCGGGCCGGGAGGTATGCCGAGGGTGTCGCGGAAGAACGCCTCCGCCTGCCGGAAGGTCCGGAGAGCCTCCACCGGGTACCCCCGGCGGATGAGCTCCTTCATTTTCAGCGCATACAGCCGCTCGGACATCGGGTTGACAGCCACGGCTTGGGAGAGGAGGTCATTGAGGTCTCCCCGGAACCCGTCTCGGTCGGCCCGATCCGCCACCCCTTCCACCAGGCGCACGTGGAGGTGCCGGAGGGCTTCCCTCCGGCTCTCGATCACGCCGTGGGAGCCGTCCCCCGACAGGAAGTCTCCTTGGTACAGCTCCAGGGCCCGGACCATCTCCCGGGCGGAGCGGTTGCGAAGTGCGGCACGGGCGGCCGTTTCGAACACGAGGCAGTCGGCGAACACGACGGAGCGGGAGAGGGAGAGCCGGCCGTGCTTCCAGTGGAGCCACCTCAAGGCCTCGGCTCCGGGGGGCAGGCCCACGACCCGTAGCCGGGCCAGAGCGGTTTTGAGGTTCGCGCGGGCCTGGTCGCCGAGGGCATCGGGCCACAGGAGCTCGGTCAGCCGGTCCACGGGCACCTTCTCTCCCCCCAGGGCGAGCAGGAGCTTCAGCAGTTGCTGGGTCCGGGAGGAGCGCCATCTCCGGTCGTACACGGTGTGGCCGAGTATGGTCAGGGAGAAGCCGCCCAGGCTGCGGATCTGCACCGGACGGTCCGGGTCGGGGATCGTCCACCTCGCCCCCGCCGGCCCGGTGCGGATCTCCAATCGGTCCAGCAGGCGCTGCGTGAACTCCGGAGGCCGGAAGGCCGACAGGAGGGGGCGCCCCCGAGGCAGTAGCTTTCGGACCCCATCCAGCAGTTTCCGGGCCTCATCCGTCTCGCCGCGGTCGGCCAGGATGGCCGCCCGGTCCAGAGCCGCCCCCTCGGCGAACAACACCCATCCCTGATCCTGGCAGGTCGCCATCGCCTCGTCCAATCGGGCCGCTGCTTCCTCCTTCTCGTTGAGGTCGGCCAAGGCCAGGGCCTGGAGCACCCGGATCATGGTTTGGGTCGGCAGGCTTTCGGCCCGGGCCGCCGCCCGCTCCCCCCGCTCGGCATGGACCAAGGCCCGGTACGGCCGGCCCGCCCCCAGGTAGAACAGGCCCACCGAAAACTGCATGAGTGCGGCGAAGAAGTGGACCTGTTCGCCCACCGCAAGCTGCCGGACGCTGGCCTCGAGCAGGGGGACCTCGTCCTCGTGGCGGGCCAGGGAAGCGGCCAGTAGCCGGGCCCCCTGGAGCAGGAGCCGGACGGAGACCCGCCAGTCCTCGGGGGCCAGATCCACCCCGACGTTCCGAAGAGTCTCGCACGCCTTCCCCGGCCGGCCAGCCGTGCTCAACACGATCCCGAGCATGATCCTGTGGTACAGGCGGGCGTACGAGGTGCGTGGCGCCCGGTCCAGGAAAGGGGCGGTTTCCTCCAGAACGACCCCTGCGCGCTCCGTACGGCCCTGGTATGCCAGGGCCAGCGCCTGGAGGGTGGCGCCGTACAGGGTCATGGCGGCCGAGCGGGCCTCCTCCGCGGCCTGGCGCTGGAGTTCCAAGGCGGCCAGCGTCTGGTCCAGGTTCCCCTGGTGGAACAGGAGCATGAGCGCCCGGAAGGCGAGCGCGGAAGAGCGGGCCAGGGGGGAGAGATCCTTCCGCTCGGCGAGCCGGTCGATCCGATCGGCCCACGGGCGGGATCGGGACCAGTCCACCCCGAAGTCCCACAGGGCCGCTATCGCCAGCCCGCAGGCCGCGGCCGCCCCCTCGGCGTCCCGGTTCACCCGGAACATCCGGTACAGCAGGGTGACGTCCCGCAGCACCTGCCGCAGGTCGCGGTCTGCGGGTAGGGGAGACGCGGCTCCTTCCAGGAGCAGGAGCCGCGGGGACAGGCCCGGGCTGCGCCGGGGACGAAGAGCAGCCATGTGCCGACGGATGGCGGGCACGTCCATCTCGAACCACCATACCAGCCCTCGCCGGGCGAGTTGGGCCGCGAACTCGTCCCACCTCTCCTCTTGGGCCAGGTCCCCAAACTCGGGGAGGAGATCCCGAGCTTCCAACTCCAGCCTCCTGAGAACTTCCGGAAAACAAACTTTATTTTACATCGAAGCGGATCGGCGGCAAGTATGAGGGGCGTCTGGGCCTGGGCGAAAAAGAGCCCCGGGGGGAGGAGGAGCCCGCCCGGGGCGTAGGGGGAACGTGACCCTGGGGTCAGGGTCGGGACAGGGTCTGGAGGAAGCAGCCGGTGGAGCCGCTGGTGTCCCCGCTTTCCGGGGTGGGGGCCGGCTCCTCCGCGGTCACGGGCTCCTCCCCGGGCTCCACCGGGGTCAGGCCGGCCAGCTTGGCGAACGCCCGGGCAGCCTCCTCGGTGTGCTCCAGGATCTCGGCCTGGGTGGCGCCGATCAGGTCGGCCGGGGTCACCATGCCGGTGGTCTCCACCGTGGAGAAGTCGGGCGCCACGTCGTCGGTGTCGCCGTCGCGGTTCACGTCCACGGGGTGGATGTAGCCCACCTCGGGCTCGACCCAGATCTTGCCCTTGGCCACGAGCCCTTCGAAGTTCTCGATGGTCCAGGGCAGGAAGGTAACCGTGCGGTTCGACAGCCGGGCGTTCAGGACCACGTCCGGGTCGCCGCCGTAGACCGGCTCGGTGCCCTGGGCGTGGCAGTCCACGCACTGGCGGGTTGTGCCGGCCTCCACCACCCCCGGCGGGGGGACCATTTTCCCGGTGGTCGGGTCCACCCCGCCCAGCTTGTCGTAGTCCTTGGCCGCGCCCAACGCCTGAGATGCGGGAAGCACGTTGTGGGTTACGGTGAAATAGTGGGCCACGATGGCGAGCCGCAGGTTCGCGTCGTAGTTGGGTGAGGGCCGGCCGGCGTACTGGTCCTCCTTCTCCAGCACCGTCTTCAGGGCCGCCTTCACCAGGTCCAGCTCGGTCTCGTTGGAGATCTCGGGCCGCAGGTCGAAGTTGTCGTCCCACACGATCGTGGCCGGGTCGTACGCGGTGATCGCGCCGGACTCGTCCCGGGTGACGGAGCTCGAGATCAGCACCATGCCGATCTGGTGGCGGCCGGGCATGACCTCCCGGGACACCGCGCCGGCCAGGATCGAGTTGAGCTCCCGGGGGGCCAGCACCCGCATGCTGGCCGGATCGTCGGGGTCGTAGACCACCCAGGTCACGGCCGCCACGGGGTTGCCCGGGTAGATCTTGATCTTCCCGTCCCGGTCGGGCTTCTTGTAGAGCACCGGCGTGAACTCGAAGTAGCTCTTCCCGTTGGCCGTGCGGAAGAACTCCGCCATGTCCGCCGGGTCGAAGTTCCCCTCGTCGTCGGGCACGGGGATCGTGGCCGAGCCGTCCGGGTCGGTCATCATGGTGTAGAACATGGCGTAGGGGTCCAGGGCCCGGTCCGAGCCGAACCCGGGCTCCTTGTCCTCCAAGCGCAGCTTCTGGGCCACCAGCGGGTCGGGCCCGTTGGGGTCGAAGTAGGCGATGGAGGTCACCACGTCCATCCCGAAGATCGGGTTCGACTGGCCGACCCACTGGAGCCCCCCGATCCCGTAGAACGGGGCCGCCGCGTAGTAGCCCGGCTGGGGGTCCTGGATGCCGAACGCGGCGAAGAACGAGAACGGCACCATCTGGGAGATGTCTCCCGGGTCGGCCGGGTTGGGCATGAACCGGGAGTCGAAGTTGTAGGAGAACCCCATGGAGTAGTCGAAGGCCCGGAACGGCCAGTACCTCTTGTAGGGGATGTGGCAGGTCTCGCAGGCCACGTTCTCGAAGTGGTCCGCCACGATCTCCTCGGACCCGAAGTTGTCCCGGTGGGCCAGGGTCATCTGGTCCAGGTTGTGGCAGTCGGTGCACACCTTGACCTTCTGGAAGTCCAGGTCGTTTCGCACCGTGCCGCCGGTGTCGATGCCCTTGCCGAAGTTGTGGTCGGGCGCGGTCGGCCCCTGGTCCTTGGACGCGTGGCAGTCCACGCACTCCACGCCCCGGGCCGCATGCACGTCGTAGCCGGCCAGGTCTCCCCGGCTCTTCCTCCCGGCCTCCACCTCCTCCAGGGCCTTGTCGTAGTTCTCCTCGCCGTCGTACTCCATCTTCCAGAAGGTGCCCCGCTTGGGGATGTCGGCCTTCATGCCCATCACGTCGGGCCGGATGTACAGCCCCTGGTTCACGGGGTCGCGGAAGCCCACGTGGCACCGGCCGCAGATCAGGTCCCACTTGTGGCCGCCCGTGTCGTCGCTGGCGAGCAGGGGGGCTTTGGTGCCGGACTGGGCGGCGAAGAGCTCGAGATCGTCCGGGTCGTAGTAGGTCTGCACCGTGAAGTAGTTCTGCACCTCGTCCGGGACCTGGGAGAGGCTCACCCCGTCCTTCTTCACCAGCTTCACGTAGGCCAGGGGCACCCCGTCCCCGTCCAGGTCGAGCCCCATGAGCCCGCCCGTGGCCGCGTACTTGAAGTAGTAGCCCAGGAACTTGCGGCTGCCCCACACCTTGTCGCCGTTCGCGGCGGTCACGGCGTTCACGGCCGGGCTGTAGGCGTTGTGCATCTTGAACCCGCTCGTGCCGCCGGCCTCGTCGGGCTTGCCGCCCTCGACCATGGGGATCTTGACCGAGTCCCGGGTGCTCGCCACGGGCGAGTTGGGCGCCGCGTAGAACCGGCCGGGCTCGAAGGTGCCAGAGAGGGGGCTCGAGTACCGGTCGATCGAGAACACCTCGTACCCTTCGGGGATCTCGCCCGGGGTCGGGTACCGGCCCACCGAGATGGCCCAGATGTCGGCGTAGTCGTCCCGGGCCTCGTTCATCCTGGCGATCAGGAAGATCTTGAGCCGGGGCGCGTAGTTCTGGGCGTCCACCCCGTTGGCGGTGTGGAGGCGGTTCGCGTAGGGATCGAGGTGGCAGGTCAGGCACTCGGCCTCCAGCACCCCGCTCTCGCCCCAGTCGTGCAGGTGGGGGGCCGACAGGGCCGGGGAGGGCCCGCCGCCCATGAGGTCCCGGGCCATGTAGAACGGCGCCGCTCCGATGTCCTCCACGTCGTACCGGTAGTAGTCCCCGTTCCAGGCGCCGAACTCACCGGCCTCGATCCGGTCGCGGTTGGCCTGGAAGAACTCGTCGTACCGGTTGCCGAACCGGTCCACCTCGTAGGGGCCGCCGCCCATGTGGCACGAGGTGCAGGTGGCGATCTCGTCGGCCGTGCCGATGTCGAACCGGGTGGGGTCCGGATTGTTCTGTGCCGCCAACTGGCGGTACGAGGGCGGTCACCAGGCCCCGAACTGGCCGGGCGCCGTGATGTTGTACAGCGTGGGCAGGGTGGCCAGGAGCCCGTCCGGCCCGGCCAGCACCTTGCCCAGGTCGTCGGCGAAGCCGTCACCGTCCGAGTCCACCCGCTCGTCCAGCCCGAGCTGGAAGTGGTAGGCCGAGGTGATCTTCTCGTACGAGTGGCACAGCCCGCAGGTCTGCTTGGGGCTCATCGGCGGGCCGGAGACGAGGGCCCCTTCCTGGCCGTTGGCGGCCAGGGTGTCGCTTGCGTCCAGGTTGGTCCGCACCGGATCGCCCACGCCGTCGTGGTCGGCGTCCGAAAAGGTGCGGATCTCGATGGCCGGATGGGCCAGCGCCGGCGCGGCCGAGGCCAGCAGGCCGGGCAGCGCCAACGAGGTGAGGAGGGTCGGGATCTTTCTCATGGTTCCTCTCCGTGGGATTGGGTTTTGCAAGGCCCGGTTTCAATACCCTTGGGGGTGGCACGCCAGGCACGAGGGGTCGGTGCGCCCGTGGCAGACCCGGCACGACTCCGTGTCCGCGGCCCCCTGGATCCGATGCCCCGAGGCGAGCCAGCCGTTCCGGGGGGCGTGGCTGCGGGGGGCCTCCCGGTGGCAGTCGGAGCAGAACGTGGCCGTGTGGCAGGCGCGGCAGGTGTCGCGGTCGTGGCGGGCCTCGAGGCCGTGGCTGCGGTCCTTCCAGCCCACGGTGTGGCTCCGGGGCTTCTCCGTTCGGTGGCAGGTGCGGCACGCGTCCGGCCCGGGGTGGCAGGTCCGGCACACGGCCTCGGGCAGGTCCGTGCGCCGGCCGTGGCGCTGCTCCCACAGCCCGTCGTGGGAGGGGGGGCGTTCGCCCCGGCGGATGCGGGCGTGGCAGGTGGAGCAGTCGGTCGGCGCCTCGTCCCCGTCGTGGCACCCCAGGCACGTCTCCATCGTGGGAAACTCCACCGAGGCCAGGTTCTCGGCCCGCGGGGTGGGTCCGTGGCACCGGACGCAGTCCACGTCGGCGTGGGGCTCGTGGGCGAACGTCACGTCGGCGTAGGTGCGGCCCCGTGGGGCCTTGGACACGGTGTAGTCCTCGTCGCCGGAGCGGGTGTGGCACGTGAGGCACGCCTCGGAGGGGTTCGCCTCGTCGATGTCGTGGCACTCCTTGCAGGGCTCCATGCCGGTTCGAAGCCCCTCGTCACCCCCGTGGCAGTCGGTGCATGCTGCCTCCTCCGCATGGAGGGCGTGGGAGAACCGAAGGCCGGTCTCCTCCCGGCACCCGGCCAGCAGCGCTAGCGCCGCGCCAGCCGCCAACACTGCGATGCGAGCCCGTCTTATTCCCCCAGCGCCGAAACCGGCGAGCCAGGGGGCCGCGCCCGGCTCTCCGCCAGGTCCCTTGCCCCCCCGCTCGGGGAGGTGAGTGCGCCCATTCGATTGCCGGCTGAGTAGCTTCATGGTCATCCCCTAGAAACGGACCGTGACGCGGGTCTCCACCGCGTGGATCTCCTCGACCCCGTAGAGCTCCTCGATCAGGTCGTCGGTGTCCCGGCGGTAGGTCAGATCCGCCGACCACCGCGAGCCGGGCCGGTAGGCGAGCCCCAGCTCCAGGCTTTGGGCCACCAGGTTCTCCAGGTCGTTGTTGATGTCCTCGTCCTTGCGGTAGTACGCGGCCGAGGCCACGAACCCGCGGGGCAGCCGCTGCTCGGCGTCCAGCGAGTAGGAGAGGCTTCGGGCCTCGGGGCCGTCCAGCCGGTCCTCGAGCCACCACGACAGGCCGGCCCGGAGAGAGAACCCCGGAATGCCCGGATCGAACACCCCGAAGCCCGCCTGCACCACGTCGAAGCTGGTGTTCGAGGCGCTCTCGTAGTGGTCCTCGTCGATCAGATCCCGCTTGGTGTAGGCGCCGCTCAGGGTCAGGTGGTCCCCCAGCCGCTGCTCCACGGCCAGCCGGTACTGGTTGTAGGGGGCCTGGCGCTCCAGGCTGAGGCGCTCCAGTCGGTACCGGCCGGGGTCGGCGTCCGCGGTGAAGTCCAGGAGGAAGTCGTCGTCCTCCTCGTTGCCCACCTTTTTGTACACGCTGGCCGTGATCTCGGTGCTGGTGGGGTCCCACCAGAGGGTGGCCGACACCAGGGCCTCGCGCAGGTCGCCGTTCACCCACTCGGCGCTGGCTTTGGCCCAGGCGAGGTCGCGGAGCGTCTGCCGTACGGTCAGCCGCAGCAGGTCGTCGAAGTAGTCCAGGTAGTCGGCCCGAAGCCGGCCGCCCCAGGGAAGCCGGGCCTCGGCCGCCCCGCCCCAGGCGGCGTCCCGCTCCAGATCCTCGTAGTACTGCACCAAGCGGCCGCCGAAGGCCTCCACCGACGCCTCCACCGGCAGGGGCAGGCGCACGCGGGCCCCGGCCCCGTCCAGGTGCACGGGCTCGGCGCTCTCCCACGAGAACCGGCCGGCGGTGAGCTCCACCGCGCGCAGGGGCCGGGACACGAGCCCCAGGTCGTACACGAACAGGTGACTGCCGCCGGGAAACCGGTCCACCGAGCTGTAGAACACCGAGTCCGGCTCCTCCTGGCCCAGGTCCCACCGGAACGCGCCCGAGAAGAAGGCCCGGCTGTTCACGGGCAGGCCTTGCGCCTCCAGGACCAAGAGCTGGGAGCCGTACGCCCCCCGGTCGTCCTGGTCGGGGGCGGCGTCGGCCCACGACGCCCGCAGGGTGGTGCGGGACGTGCCGGAGAGGGTCCACGCTCCGGCTCCGCCGGCGCCCAGGCAGGCGGTCAGCCCAATGCCCAACGCGATCACGACTGGTTTCATGGCGTCCTCAGGACCGGAAAATGTGAGAAAAGGAACATGCCGGTTCCGCATACTTGCATGGCTCGTGCCACAGGGAACGGCACGGGGAGGATATCGAAAATACACACGGATATAAACGGCTTGCGACCAAGATCCGTCGCCGCCCCGGCTTGGGGAGGCGCGGTTTTGTTTCAAAGGTTTCGGGTGTTTGAAACAAGGTGAAACACTGCCGTGAAAAATGACCGGGCGGCCCCCATGCCTCCAGCCGGGGTGTTGGGACGCAGGTCTACCTGAAATTCAGGTTCCCGGCGTCTCAGCTTCCGATCGTCCTATCGGAAATCCCCCATCGGCCCTGGGGGGCCCTGCAACGGGGAGAGTAACTTTCCCTGAACCGGGTAGCTGCGGCGGGGCATGGGTTTCAGGAACCGGAATTCAGCGGACAGGATACAGGGAAGGAACGACAGGCTTGATCCGGCGTCCGACGGCGTGCGGTCACAACCTGTCCACTGGAATCTGTCTTCTGCCCCCTGATTCGCAGGCCCCATGCCCCCCCGAGACCGTGAGGTAGTGTCAAAGAGGCGGGCCATACTTGGAACACTCTGAAATCAAGTAGGTTTTCATGCGTCCTAGCGTCCCAGCCTCCCAGCGTCCTAGCGGAAGTTACATAGAATCCCCCCTTCGGCCCTGGAGGCCTCTACGATGGAGAAGGGGAACGTGCGTTGGTCCGGCGCCGTTTCCGGCGGCAGGGCAAGGCCGGCCGGCGCCCGGGCTAAAGCCGCGGGGGGGCCACGCCGATCCGTAGCCCGAGTGTACAGAGCCGTTTGCGCGCGAGGATGGTCATGCCGTTGGAAGGCACACTGAGCTACCGGGACCTGGCGCATCTCCTCCAGGTGGTCGGCGCCTCGAGGAAGTCGGGCGTGCTGGAGATCCGGTACGAGGACCGGCTCGCCCGCCTGGTGTTCCGGGACGGCCGGCTGATCCGGGCCGAGTCGAACCAGCGGCATCCGGAGCTGGGGGAGCTCCTGGTGCAGGCCGGCGCCCTGACGAGCCGGGATCTCCAGCGGGCGCTGGGACGCCAGAGCGCGGAGGGGGAGGAGCGCCGGATCGGGACCCTCCTGTGCGAGGAGTTCGGGGTGGCACCGGAGACGATCCAGGAGGTGCTTTCCCGCCAGTTCCGGGACATCGTGTTCGAGGTGCTCCGGTGGCCGGGCGGGACGTTCCGGTTCGAGTTCGGCGAGCCCGACGAGGTGATGGACCGGTTCTCCCTAAACCCCTCGGCCTTCATCCTGGACGTCGGGATCCAGGCGGGGTTCCTGGCGGAGGAGGGGCTGGCCCGGGAGGACGCCACCCTCGACTCTCCGCGGGTCGTGGTGGAGCTCGGCGATCCCCGGTTGCGGGACGCGTGCGCCCAGATGTGGAGGCGCAAGCGCAAGAAGGTGGTGGTCGTCCCGGACCCCGGCCGGCTCGCCACCGTGTTGGGGGACTGGCCCACCGAGGCCCCGTCCCCCTGGGTGATCACCGGCATCGGCCCGGAGCCGGGTGAGGAGGCCTGGAGCCGGATCGAGGCGATCCGCGCCCTGCAGCCCGCCTGCGTGCTGGTGGTGGTGGGGGCCTGTCGGGACGCCGGGGTGCGGGTGCGGGCCGCCGACGCGGGGGCCGACGCCTACGTGCCGGCCCCGTGTCCGGCCGATCTGGACGGCCCCCATGCCGAGGCCCACCTGGACGTGTTCCTGCTGCAGCTGCAGCGGGCGGTGGAGCACGCAGCCGGGGTCGAGGAGCCTCGGGCCGGAGAGGCCGGGGCATGAACTGCGTGCCGGACGAGAACGTCCAGGAGTTCCTGGCCGAGGCCGAGGAGATCCTGGACCGGCTCGCCGACGACCTGGCCGAGCTGGAGCAGACCCCCGAGGGAGACGAACCCGACCCCGAGGTGGTCAACAGCATCTTCCGGGCCGCCCACAGCCTGAAGGGCATCTCGGCCATGTGCGGCTTCGGCCAGATCACCGAGGTGGCCCACAAGACCGAGACCCTGTTGGACGGTGTGCGCATGGGCCGGGTCGGGTGCACCCGGCCGGTGATGGACCTGCTCTACGAGAGCCTCGACCTCCTTCGGAATCTGTGCTCCCGCCTGGCCCAGGGCCAGGCCCCGGAGGACCCCGGAGTGCCGGCGTTTGTGGAGCGGCTGATCCGGGCGGCCGAGGGGGGGGCGGGGAGCGACGAGGACGGCCTGGCCGCTTTGGGGCTCGGAGACGAGGTCCTGGCCGTGCTCACCGAGTACGAGCGCCACCGCCTCGAGGCCACCCTGAAGAACCCCAACCGGACCCTGGTCCGGGTGAAGGTTGGGTTCCCCTTCGAGACCTTCGACACGGACCTGGAGGCCCTGAACGCCACGCTGAAGGGCCTGGGGGAGATCATCTCCACCCTGCCGGGCACCGGCGAGGGCGCCCCGGATCGCATGGAGTTCGAGCTCCTGGTGGGCCTCAAGGCCGATCTGGAGGAGGCGCGGGCCGCGGTGGCCGCGCACGGGGCCCAGGTGGAGGAGCTGGCGCCGCCGGCGCGGCCGACTCCCCCCCCGGCCCCACCCCCTGCCTCGTGCCCGGCCGAGCCGCCCTGCACCGGGGCCCCGGCCGCACCCGAGGCGTGCCGGCCCCCGGCAGAGGGGGTGCGGAGCTTCAGCCAGTCGATCCGGGTGGACCTGACCAAGCTCGATGCGCTGATGAACCTGGTGGGCGAGCTGGTCGTGGCCCGCAGCCACATCCACCTGGTGATCGACCGGCTGCGGCGGGAGCAGGGGCTCACCGGAGCGGTGATCGAGCTGGCCAAGGCCCAAAAGGACCTGGACCGGCGGCTCACCGATCTTCGGGAGGCGGTGATGGACGTGCGCATGGTGCCCCTGGGCCAGCTGTTCTCCAAGCTCCAGCGCACCCTTCACAAGATCCTGCGCACCACCGGCAAGGAGGTGGACCTGGAGATCCGGGGGGCCGACACCGAGATCGACAAGCTGATCGCCGAGGAGCTGGGCGACCCCCTGATCCACGTGATCCGAAACGCGGTGGACCACGGCATCGAGCCCCCGGACGAACGGGAGGCGAAGGGCAAGCCCCGGCGGGGCCGGATCGACCTGGTGGCCCACCAGCGGGGGAACCACGTGGTGATCGAGGTGGCGGACGACGGGGCGGGCATCTCGCGGGAGCGGGTGCTCCGGAAGGCCGTGGACCGGGGAATGGTGGACCCGGACGCCCACCTCACCGACAAGGAGGTGCTCGACCTGGTGTTCGAGCCCGGTTTCTCCACCAAGGACCAGGCCACGGAGATCTCCGGCCGGGGGGTGGGCATGGACGTCCTGCGGAAGAACATCGCCCGGCTGTCGGGCATGATCGAGCTCAGCAGCGAGGAGGGCCGGGGGACGCGGGTGACCATCGTGCTGCCGATCACCATGGCCATCATTCAGGCCCTGCTCGTCCGAGCGGGCACCATGCGGCTGGCCGTGCCGCTGAACAGCGTGCTCGAGACCCTGTCCCTGGCGGAGCAGGAGGTCGACCGGATCGAGGGCCGTCCGGTGCTGCGGCTCCGGTCCGACACGATCCCCCTGGTGCGGCTGGACCGGGCCCTGGGGGTGGATCCGGGCTCGGAGAACGGGGCGGGCTACGCCGTGGTGGTGGGGGTGGCGGAGAAGCGGCTGGCCCTGATGGTGGACGAGCTGCTCATCCAGCAGGACGTGGTCATCAAGAGCCTGGGGTCCCGGCTCAAGGGGGTACCGGGCATCGCCGGCGCCACGGACCTGGGGGACCAGCGCCCGATCCTGGTGGTGGACGTGGCGTCGTTGGTCAAGGAGGCGGAGGCCCATGCCTGACCGGACCGAGGCCTTGGCCGCGTGGCGGGCCCGGCTCCGGCAGGTGCTGGACGCCGAGGCCCTGGTCGAGCCCGAAGAGGAGGCCCCCGAAACGCCCGCGGTTCGGACGGAGCTGCTGGAGGTCGAGGTTTCGGGCGAGCGCTACGGGTTGCCGGTGGAGTGCGTCGCCGAGATCCTCCGGCCCCGGCCGATCACCCCCGTGCCCCGCACCCCCCCCTGGGTGCTCGGCATCGCCGGGCTTCGGGGCGTGGTCCTGCCGGTGGTGGACCTGGCCCTGCGCCTGGGGCTGGAGCCGGGCCCGGAGTCGCGCCACCAGAGGATCGTGGTGGTGCGGGACGGCGAGGAGCTCCTGGGGTTCCGGGTGGACCGGGTGGTGGGGGTGGTTCGGCTCGGTCCGTCCGAGGCGGCCGAGGAGGGGACGAACCGATTCCTGCGGGGGATGGGCAGAGATCGGGAGGGCCGCACGCTGGGGCTGCTGGATCCGGAGGCTCTGTGCGAGTTCCGGGTGGGTCAGGAGTGGAACGCCGCATGAGCGAGGGGAGGCTGGAGTTCCTGTGCTTCGACGTGGGGCGGCGGCGTTTCGCCGTCGACATCCGGGTCGTGCGCGAAATCCTCCGGCCCCGGCCGCTGACCCGGGTGCCGGGGGCCCCGCCCACGCTCCGGGGGGTGTTCAACCTGCGGGGCGAGCTGATCCCGGTGGCCGACGTCCACCGGATCCTGGGCGAGGTCCCGCCGCCCAGGGCGGGCGAGGAGGCCAAGCTGCTCGTGGTGCACCCCGGCGGACGGCCGTTCGGGATCGAGGTGGACCGGCTGGCGGAGGTGGAGTCGGTTCCCCTGGATGCCCTGGCCCCGGTGCCCGGGTCGGAGGAGCCGGGCGCCAGCCTGGTGGTGGCCATGTTCCGACGCACCGACGCGGCCGAGGACGTGGTGCTGGTCCTCCGGGCCGGCGCGCTCCTTCCGGAACCGGTGGTCAAGGAGGTGACCCATGAAGGGGTCTGACGTTCGGTGGTGGGCCGCGGGGGGCGTGTTGGGGGCGGTGTGCGCCGGGGCCGGGGCCGTGGTCGGGCCGTGGGCCGCCGTGGGGGCGCTGGTGGTGGGGGCCGGGATGGCCGCGCGGTGGAACCGTATCACCCGCGACGCGGTGGAGGAACGGGAGCGGGAGCTGGCCCGGGCCGCGGCCGATCCGGCGGCGGAGCGGCCGGCGTGGCTGGAGGACCTGGTGACCGAGCTGAACCGGACCCGGCAGGAGAAGGTCCGGGTCGAGACCGTGGCCGCGGCAGCCCAGGCCGAGGCGGCCGCGGCCCGCGAGGCGGGTGCGGCCGAGGCGGCCCGGCTCCGCAAGGCCGTGGCCGAGGTGCTCGGGCAGTTGGAGGAGTCCCTGGGCAACGGCGGGGAGGAGAACCCCTGCCACGCGCTCGACCCCATCCTGTCGGACCTGACGGCCCACGCGGAGGAGCAGCGGGCCAACGTGGAGCGGTCCGTGCAGACCCTGCAGGAGGTGCTGGCCGGCCTGGGGGACGCGGCCCGGCAGTGGGCCGACACGGCCCGGGCCCTGGAGACCTTTGCCTCGTGGTACCGGGAGGCGGGCCACGCCTTGCCCACCCTCGCCGCGGTGGCCGAGGTGCCGGCCGAGGCGCCCGCCCTGGAGGAGCTGGCCGAGTCCGTGGGGCCGGCCGTGGCGGGGCTGGAGGCCTGCGTGCAGCGGTTCGACCGGCTGCGGCAGAGGTGGGACGAGGCCCTGGCCGCGATCGGCGCCCTGGGGGAGCAGGTCCAGTCCGTCGGGTCGATCCTGAACGTGATCGAGGACGTGACGGAACAGACCAACCTCCTGGCCCTGAACGCGGCGATCCTGGCGGCCCAGGCCGGGGAGCATGGCCGCGGGTTCGCGGTGGTGGCCGACGAGATCCGAGACCTGGCCGAGCGCACGGCCGAGTCCACCAAGGAGATCGGAAGCCTGATCGAGGCCATCCAGACCGGCTCGGCCCGGGCCGTGGCCCTGCTCGACGACGAGCGGGGAGCCCTCCACGAGGGGGTGGGGGCCCTGGAACGGGCGGTCGCCAGGACCCAAGGGTGGGCCGAGGCCGCGGCCGCGGCCCGGGACGAGGTTCGGGGGCTGTTGGAAAAGGCCCGGGCGCCCCTGGAGCGGGCGAAGGAGGCGGTGCGTGCCTGGGGTGAGGCGCCGCCCCTGCCCCGGCCGCCGGCGGTGCCCGAGGTGCCCCGGGACGAGGAGGGAACGGGGCTCAACCGGGTCCAAGAGCTGTGTGAGGAGGGGGCGTTCCTGGTGGGACAGCTGCGGGACTCGGTGGCCGAGGCGGCCGACGAGATGGGCCGCCGGCTGGGCGGGGCGGCCCGGGCCGCGGCCGCCCTGCGGGCGCTGGCGGACCAGGGGGAGGCGCAGGGATGAGGAGCCTCCGGGTACGCATAACCGCGGCCGTGGCCGCCGTTCTCCTGCTGGGCAGCGGCACGGCCTTCGTGTGGTACGCCGTCCACCGATATCAGGGGGTGGAGGCCGAGTCGGTCCACTACGGCCGGTCCCTGGCCGACGGGCTGGCCGGCGCGGTGGAGGCGAGCCTGCTTCGGATGGACACGGACCGGTTGGAGGAGACGCTGTCCGCCATGGCCCAGACCGGGCTGTACGACGCCGCGGCCGTGGTGGGCCGGACCGGCCGGATCCTGGCGGCCTTCCCGCCGCTTCCCGACCGGGTGGATCCCATGGCCGAGCCCCGCTGCGCGGGATGCCACGGCCGCCGGCCCCCCCTGCCCTACGAGGAGCTGGACCGGTCGGTGGCCGACCGGCCGGTGGTGCGGGTGTTCCGCGCCATCGCCAACGGTCCCGCGTGCCAGGGCTGCCACCCCGCGTCGGACCGGGTCCTGGGGTATCTGTTCCTGGACGCATCGGTGGCGAGCCCGTACTCCCGGCTGCTCCGGGAGGCCTGGACCGTGCTGGCGGCCGGTGCCGGGACCATCGCGGTGGTGGTGCTGGGGGTGTACGGGGTGTTGCGCTTCCTCCTCACCAAGAGGATGGAGCGGCTCGAGGAGATGGTGGACCGGTTCGAGGCCGGCCTGCCGTTGGAGGACCCGGAGGAGGAGCCCTCGGACGAGCTCGGCCGCATCGGTGCGGCCCTTTGCCGGGCCGCCCAGCGCAGGCGGGCGGTCCTGGCCGAGGTCTCGTCCCTGGCGGCCACCCTGCGGGAGCGGGGGGTGGAGGTTCAGCTGGCCCTGAGCCGTCTGCGCGAGGGGGTGGAGCGGGGCAAAGGGGTGGCCGGGGCGGTGCTCGCCGCGGTTCAGGGCCTGGACGAGGCGCTGGAGGAGACCCGCTCCCACCTGGACGCGATCGCCTCGTCCACCAGCGACAACTCCACGAGCCTGGTGGAGATGTCCGCCAGCATCGACGAGGTGGCCGGCAGCGCCGACGAGCTGGCCCAGCAGGTCTCGGCAACGGCCGCGAGCGTGCTCCAGATGGTCCAGTCCATCGGCGAGGTGGCCGAGAACGTGGAGGGCCTGGCCCGGGAGACCGAGGCCACGGTCTCGTCGATGAGCCAGATCGAGGCCTCCACCCGCCAGATCGAACGCAGCGCCCGGGACGCGGCAGGGTTGGGGGTGCGGGTGTCCGAGGCGGCCGAGGAAGGGGTGCGGGCCGTGGAGGCCACCCTCGAGGGGATCCACGACTCCTACCAGGTCATCCAGGACACGGCCCGGATCACCGGGGACCTGGCCGAGGCCAGCCGGAGCATCCAGAGGGTGGTGAAGATCATCAACGAGATCAACGACAAGACCAAGCTCCTGGCCCTGAACGCCGCCATCATCGCCGCCCAGGCCGGGGAGCACGGCCGCAGCTTCGCCGTGGTGGCCCACGAGATCCAGGGGCTGTCCGACCGCACGGCCGCGAGCACCGGCGAGATCTTCCGGATCGTGCGGGGCATCCAGGAGCAGGCCGAGGCGGCCAACGAGGCCGTGGCCCGAGGCCAGTCCGCCACCGCCCGCAGCGTGGAGCTGGCCGAGAGGGCCGGCCAGGCCCTCCGGCACATCCTGGACACGGCCCGCACCGCGAGCCGGATGAACCAGCAGATCCTCGAGGCCACCGAGGAGCAGGCCCGGGGCAGCCAGAACGTGGTGGGCTCGATGCAGCAGGTGGCGGCCATGGTGGAGCACATCCGCCAGGCCGCACGGGAGCACCGAGAGAGCGGGGACCTGGTGGGCCAGTCCACCGAGATCATGCGCAACCTCACCGAGCAGGTGAAGCTGGCCACGGCCGAGCAGGCCGAGGTGAGCCGGTACATCTCGGACGCCATCTCCGCCATCGACCGGAACCTGCAGGACCTGCTGGGGGCCGTGGCCAGGGAGCGGGAGGAGACCGAGCGGATCCTCGGCCACATGCATGAGCTGCGGGCCCGCAGCGGGGAACAGGAGTCCGGGGTGGAGGAGGTGGAGACGGTCATCCGCGAGCTCCAGACCCAAATCGACGGCCTGGAGCGCAGGGCCCAGGCCCTCCTGGGCGGACGGGGGGCGACGGCGTGAGGAAGGCCCGGATCCTGGTGGTGGACGACAGCCCCTACGTGCGGCGGTTCTTGCGGGAAGCGCTGGAGCCCGAGCCGTGGGTGGCGGCAGTCGAGGGAGCCACCAACGGCCAGACCGCCCTGGCCAAGGCCCTGCACGCGCCCCCGGACCTGGTGACCCTCGACCTCCACATGCCGGTCATGGATGGATTCACCTTCCTGCGGCTGTTCCGGGCCCGGTTTCGGGCGCCGGTGCTGGTGGTCAGCTCCCACGCCGACCTGGAGAACGTGGAGCGGGCCATGGAGCTGGGAGCCAACGGCTTCATCTCGAAGCCCGAGGATCCCTACCGGAACCTGGACGCCATCGTCGAGGAGGTGAGGGCCAAGGCCCGCAACGCCTTGGAGCTGCGGGTCCCCCGGGCCGAGGACGGGGGGGCGGGCCGAGGCCGGCACCCGCCCCCCCGGGACTTCCCGGTGATCGCGATCGGCGCCTCGTCCGGGGGCCCCCCGGGGCTCCAGTACCTGCTCTCGGCGCTGCCCCCCACCCCCCTTGCCGCGGTGCTGATCGCCCAGCACATGCCCGCGGGGTTCACCGAGGCGTTCGCCAAGCGGCTGGACCGGGTGCTGCCGTTTCCGGTGCGGGAGGGCAGGGAAGGGGCGGCGGTGGGCCCCGGAGAGGTGTGGATCGCGCCGGGGGGGCGGCACCTGACCGTGGACCCCGGGGGGCGGCTGCGGCTGGAGGACGGGGCCCAGAGCCTGTACAGCCCCAGCGTGGACCGGCTGTTCGAGACCGCGGCCGCGGCGTTCGGGGCCCGCCTCACCGCGGTGGTGCTCACGGGAATGGGCCGGGACGGGGCGGCCGGGGTGGAGGCGGTGAAGGCGGCGGGGGGGGCGGTGATCGCCGAGTCGGAGAACACCGCGGTGATCCACGGTATGCCCCGTCAGGCCGCCGCCACGGGGTGTGTGGACGAGGTGCTGTCCCTGCCCGAGATCTCGTTGCGGCTGCTGGAGCTCGCCCGGGGGGAACCCCTCACCGGATCCACAGCCCTCGGGTGAACCGGGGGTCGGGAACCTCGTCCGGGGCCAGGTGGCCGAACTCCTCCTCCAGCAGCCCGAAGCACTCCAACACGAACTCCCGCAGGAACATCCGGTCGGTCCCCGACAGGGGCAGCAGCAGCTCCACCCACTCCACCGAGGCGTCGGCCAGGCTGGGCTTCACCCGGCGGGGCGGCCGGTCCTCCTCCCACACCTTTGCCAGACCCTCCCGGGCCCGTCGGCGGGGAATCGGGGCGAACCGGAACCCCCGGTCGAGGGCCGCGTTCACGAGCGAGGTGAGGAACACGGTCGAGGTCTTCAGGTGCTCCGGCTCCAGGTCCCGCAGGGCCTCCTTGCAGTCGTCGAGCCGCAGATCCACCACCGACAGCAGGAACCGCCCCAGGAACTCCGCCTTGTCCACGGCCCGGCTCGCCCGGTCCACCTCCGACACGGCGCGAAACTCGCGGTAGACCGGGGCGGCCTCGTCCCCGGCGTACCACAGGGGGTGGGGCCGCAGCAGGCCGTCCAGGATCTCGCCCAGGGGCGGGTCGAGGAACAGCAGCCGCTCCTTGTGCCCCTCGGGCCAGCCCCGGCGGAACACGTGGCGGGCCCGGTTCCGGGCGGCCGCGATCCGGGTCCAACCCACCCGGAACAGGTGCTGGAGCCAGTGGCGCTCCAGCAGCCGGGCCGCGGCCTCCTCGTCGGGGCCGGCCAGGGCCTCGAGCCCGATCGCCAGGTACCCCGCCACCTTGGCCAGGGCCCGGCCGTAGCTCTCCATCCTGTCCAGGTCCAGGCGGTCCGCCACCATCACCCGGTTCGTCAAGGTGGCCAGCTCCAGCTGGATCGACTCGGCCGCGGCCGGGTCCCGCACCCGGCCCAGGGCCCTCACCACCAGGTCGGGCGCCACCGAAGGGGCCGCGATGGGATAGCGGGGGGCGGCCTCGGGCTCGCCGTCGGGGTCCGGCGTGGGCGGCCCCCCCCGCACCGGCAGCTCCCGGGCGGAGGTCACCTCCATGGGCACGTACACCTCCATGGCCTCGTCCCACTCCGGAAACCCCCGCATGGCCAGCCGCCGCACCCGCTCCTGGTACACGTGCTCCTCGAGCTCCGAGTCCACCTCGCCCAGCAGGGCCTCCATGAGTCGGAGGTACCGGTCCGGATCGGCCTGCCGGAGCACCCCGAGGACGGTCTTGACCAGGTCCTCGTGCTCGGCCGCGCAACGCACGTAGTAGAACCCGTCCACCGTGATCGGGGCCCGGCCGGGCAGATCCTGGAACGGATCCTCGTCCGGTTCGTGGGGCCGGACCACCCGCACCACCCGGCCCAGGTAGAGGGTGAGGTCCGCCAGGTCCAGCTGCCGGAGCCACCGGGCCAGGGGGGCCTCGCCGCACGAGGCCAGGAGCCGGAGCCAGGGCACGACCCGGCCCGGCCGCACCCGGTCGCCCTTCCACAGCTCCAGGTCCAGGAAGAACTCCACCTGGTCGGCCCGAGCGTGGGCCAGCACCAGGGGCACGTTGTCCGGGTCCATCTCCTTGAGCGTGAAGTACAGCTCCTCCGGGGGCAGCAGGGCCACCACGGCCGCCAGCCGCGGGGTGGCCAGCAGACGCTCCTCGCGGGCCTCGCCCCGGAGGCTCAAGATCTCGTCGATCTCCCGGCGAAGCGGGGTGGCGATCACCTGCCCCCGCCGGGCAGGGGTCTGGACTTCCGACATGCAATCCTCTTGACGGCAGGGCGGCGGAAGGGGGCCGCCGCCCGGTTCGTGTTCTTGGGGCCGGGCGGAAGCGTAACACGGGGCCGCAACGGCCGACCAGAGCCGGTTGCCGGCCCGCGGCGAACCCGGTACGATCGCGGCCCCAAACCTTCACCGGCCCGGGACGAGACCGGGCCCAGGAGGGCGTGCGACGTGATGGGAACGGCGAGGAGATTGCGGACTCTTTCGTTGCCCCGGCGGGCCGCGTGGGCCCTGGCGATCTGCCTGGTGGCCGCCGCCACGGCCGCGGCCAACCCCGGGGGCTCCCTCGAGGGCCGGGTGCAGGAGCACCGCCTGGCGAACGGGCTCACCGTGCTGGCCCTGCGGCGGGGGGTGGCACCGGTGGTGAGCCTGCAGATGACCTTCCGGGTCGGCGGGGTGGACGAGCCGTCGGGCTACACCGGCATGGCCCACCTGCTGGAGCACCTCCTGTTCAAGGGAACCCGGACCCTGGGAACCCGGGACTGGCAGAGGGAGGAGCCCCTGCTGCGGCAGATCGAGCGGGTGGGGCGGGCCCTGGACCGGGAACGGCGCAAGGGGGACCGGGCCGACCCCCAGGAGGTCGAGCGCCTGCGGGCGGAGCTCCGGCGGCTGCAGGAGGAGCACCGGTCGCTGGTGCTCAAGGACGAGATCGACGCCATCTACACCCGCAACGGGGCCGTGGGGTTCAACGCGTTCACCAGCTCGGACCTCACCAGCTACATCGTGAGCCTGCCTTCGAACCGGCTGGAGCTGTGGGCCCGGATCGAGTCGGAGCGGATGCGCGACCCGGTGCTGCGGGAGTACTACGTGGAGCGCGACGTGGTGGTGGAGGAGCGGCGCCAGCGCTACGGGTCGGACCCGGACGGCCGGCTCTACGAGACCCTGCTGTCCACGGCGTTCCGGGCCCACCCCTACCGGGACCCCGTGATCGGCTGGCCGGCCGACCTGGAGACCCTGGACCTGGAGGCCACCCGGCGGTTCTTCCGGGACTACTACGGGCCCGACAACGCCGTGATCGTGGCGGTGGGCGACGTGGACCCCCCCGCCTTCTTCCGGTTGGTGGAGCGGTACTTCGGCGACCTGCCGGCCCGGGGGGTGTCGCGCCGGCCGATCACCCGGGAGCCCCCCCAGCAGGGGCCCCGGCGGGCCGAGGTGTGGTTCGACGCCGAGCCCCGGCTGGTGGTGGCGTTCCATAAGCCCACCCTGCCCCACCGGGACGACTACGTGTTCGACGTGATCGAGGCCGTGCTGACCGACGGCCGAAGCTCGCGGCTGGTGCGCGAGCTGGTGGACCGGCAGCGGGTGGCCGCCTCGGTGAGCGCGGCCAACGGGCTGCCGGGCGCCCGGTACCCCAATCTGTTCGCGGTGTTCCTGACCCCGCTGCAGGGGGTGGGCGTGGACGAGGCCGAGCGGGCGCTCCTGGCCGAGCTGGACCGGCTGGGCCGGGAGCCGCCCACCCCCGAGGAGCTGGAGCGGGTGCTTCGCCGGCTCGAGGCCTCGCGGGTGCGTAGCCTGCTGTCCAACTCGGGGCTGGCACGGCGGCTCGCCTACTTCCAGGCTCTGACCGGCGACTGGCGCTACATCGAGGAGCACCCCCGGGTCCTCCGGACCATCACCCCCGACGAGGTGGCCGCGGTGGCCCGCCGGTACCTGACCCCCCAGAACCGCACCGTGGTGGTGCTGCGGCCCCGCCCGGAGGAGGACCGATGAGCACGAAGGGGTGTTTCCGGAAAGCCGTCCTCGTCCTCGCCGCGCTCGGGCTCGCGGCCTGTGCCGGCCGGCGGCCCCTGGATCCCCGGACCGCCGAGTTCCCCCCGCCCCGGCTGCCCGAGATCCGGGTGGGCCAGGGCTCGTTGGGGCAGGGGCCGGCGTGGTTCTGGGTGGAGGACCACGACGTGCCCCTGGTGCGGCTGTACCTGGCCGTGCGGGCCGGCGAGGTGTACGACCCCCCCGACAAGGCCGGCCTGGCCCGGGTGGCGAGCCTGGCCTGGCGCACCGGCGGTGCCGGGGACCTCTCCCCCGAGGCCTTCGACCAGGCCCTGGAGAGCCGGGGCATGGAGCTCGAGCTCCGGTTGGGCCGGGACAAGGGCTGGATCTCCCTGACCGTGCTGCCCGACGACCTGGACCGGGGCCTGGATCTCCTGGCCCGGCTCCTGTGGGACCCGGCGTTCCGGCCCGACCGGGTGGACTGGGCCAGGGCCCAGGTGGCCGAGGGGCTCCGGCGGGAGGAGGACGACCCCCAGAGCCTGGCGTTCCGGGAGATGCGGCGGGCGCTGTTTCGGGGCCATCCCCGTGGCCAGACCCCCACCGAGGGGTCGGTGGCTCGGATCTCCCGGGAGGACGTGGTGGCCCTGCACCGGCGGCTCGTGGGCGCCGGCGCCTGGACCGTGGGTGCGGTGGGGGACTTCGACCCCGACCGGTTGGGCCGCCGGCTGGCCGAGCTGCTGGGCGGTCTGCCCCGGGACGGCGGCGCATTCCCCCGGCTTCCCCCGCCCGAGGAGCCTGCCCCCGTCGCGGTGGTGGTTCCCCGGCCCCTGCCCCAGGCTACGGTGGTGTGGGCCTGGCTCGGGCCGGAACGCACCGCCCCGGACTTCGGGCCCATGGAGGTGTGCGATCATCTGCTCGGAGCCGGAGGGTTCGGATCCCGGCTGGTGCGGGAGATCCGGTCCAACCGGGGGCTCGCGTACAGCGTGGGGAGCTTCTACCAGGCCCTGCCGTCCTTCGGGGTGCTGGGCGCCTACGGCCTGACCAAGACCGAGACCGTGGGCCAGGTGGTGGAGCTGATGGCGGCCGAGGTGCGGCGCCTGGCCGACACCCTGAGCCCGGCCGAGGTGGCCCAGGCGCGCCGGAGCCTCGTGACCCGGTACGTGTTCCGGTACGACGATCCGGCCAACCTGGTGCGCGACCGCATGGGGAACCTGCTGGACGGCCTGCCCCTGGACCTGGGGGATCGGTACCCCGAGGCCGTGGCCGCCGTGACCGTGGAGTCGGCCCGCCGCGCGGCCCGGACCCACCTGGACCCGAGCCGGGGCGTGTGGGTGCTGGTGGGCGATCTGGACCCGGCCGACCCTCGGTGGACCCGCCTGGGCACGGTGGAGGTGGTGCGGGTGGAGAAATGACTGCCAACCGGAGGACGACGATGCCGGAACCCGACCTCTCGGTCGAGAAACGCCTGCAGGGGCTGGAGGAGCACGAGCTTCAGATCCTGGAGCTGATCGCCGTGGTGCCGGCGCCCAAGGGACTGGGGGAGTTGGTCGACGTGGCGTCCCTGGCGGAGATCTGCTCGTCGAAACGGGCCCGGGCAGCCCTCAACCGCCTGGCCGCGGACGGCCTGATCCAAAAGAAAGGCCGACGGTTCTCCTGCGCCCCCGAGCTGGAGCACCACCTCGTCCGCAGGCTGGTGCGGCAGGGGCACTACGAGATCGCCCAGATCGCCGCAGTGGCGTTTGAGCCGCGGGGCTTTCCCCTGCACTCCTGGCTCTGGGACCGGGATCAGTTGGAGCGCGAACTGCGAGTCGCCCTTCTGGGGGGCGTGCTGTCCGAGGCCAGCGAGCTTGCCCAGGCGGCGATGGACCGGTTCCCCAAGGACGCGGCCCGGCTCCACCCCTACCGCTGGGTGCTGGATCGTCTGTTCGACCCGGAGGATCTGCTCCGACTTCCGGACCAGCTCCTCCACGAGGTGCTCTCGGAGGTGGTTTGGGACGGGTTCTGCCGGTTCCGGAACGAGGCCGAGTACCTGGGCGTGATGGAGGAGATGCTCCGCCAAGGAAGGGCTTCCCCCTGGATGGCCTGCTTCCTCGCCACCCACTACCTGTGGATCGGCCTTCCGGAACTGGCAGAGGAGGTGATCTCCGCCCTGGAACCGAGCTTGGACACCCTGAGCATCCTCGGGATGGTGGCCTGTATGAGGGGCCGGCCGGCCGAGGCCTTGGAGCGGTTCGCCGAGGCGGAGCGGTTGCTGGAGAAGGGCGCAAGGGGGAGGAAAAAACCGGCCCTGCGCGAGATCCCGGGCCTGTTCCAGGTGGCAGCCCTGCTTAGCACCGGACGCCGGGAGGATGCGGAAGCGGCGGAGGAGCGGCTACTCCTGCTCAAGCAAGGAAAGGGGGCTTTCCGGCCGACGCTCCAGCGGCTCCATCGCATTGTTCTCCAACGGCTGGGTCGGCGGGGCGAGGCCGAGGCCGTCGATGTGGACGCCGGGGGCGTGGCGGGGGACCATCCCTACGACCTGTTCGAGTGCATCGCACGCCGTTGGGACCGCGGCAAGGGGGAGCGGTTCCCGTGGAAGGCGCTCGAACGGATCCGGACCCGGGCGGCCGAAGGGGGGTTGCTGTGGATCGCGGCCGAGGCGTCGTACCTGCAGAGCCTGCGAACGAACGCCCCTCCGGAGGTGGGCAAGGCGGCGGAGGAGTTCTTCCGGGAGGCCGGACTCCGGCCCCTGGCGGAGCTGCTTCAGCCCACCGAGCCGTGGGAGACCGCGCTGGAGGCCCTGGGCGGGGTGGCCGATGCCACGGACTCCGGCCGCCCCGAAGCCGCGCCGGACACCCGGGTCGTGTGGTGCCTGGAACTGGTCGGATCCGGGGTGCGCCTGGAGGTGCGGGAGCAGAAGCGGACCCGCCGGGGCAAGGGATGGACGAAGGGGCGGAGGATCGATCCGTACCGGCACCTCGACCGTCTGGTGTGCGCCGAGGCCCTGCCCCCCGAGGACGAGAGGGTTCTGTTCGCCCTGCTGCGCAAGGGACGCCGGTACGGCGATCCCCTGAGCTACTGGAGCGGTGCGGATGCCGGCCTGCTCCTCAAGGCCCTGGTGGGCCATCCGAGGGTCGTATGGGCCCACGATCCCCACACCCCCATCGAGGTGGTGGTGGAGGAGCCGGTGCTCGAGGTGACCCGGACGCGGGGCGGGTACCGGGTGCGGCTCGTGCCCCACATTCCCCACCTCATGGGCTCGGTGGTGGAAGCGGACGGCCCCCGTCGGATCCGGCTGGTGGAGGCCGGGCCGGTGCACCGCCGGATCGCGGCCGTGATCGGATCGGGGCTCACGGTGCCGACATCGGGGCTGGAGCGCCTCCGTGAGGCGATCGGCGGGGTGGCGCCGTTCCTCACGGTCCGTTCCGAGGTGGAGGGCGTGGGAACCGGCGTGGAGGTGGAGGAGGCGGACGACCGGGTGCGGCTGCGCCTGAGGCCCCAAGGGAAGGGGCTGACGGTCGAGGCCGGGTTCCGGCCGTTCGGGACGGAGGGCCCGTTCGTTCGGCCGGGGGAGGGCGATGCCACCCTGGTGGCCGCCGTGGCCGGCAGACGGCGGGCGGTCCGCCGGGATCTGGCGGCCGAGAAGCGCCGGGTGGCCGAGGTGCTGAGCGGCTGCCCCGGGCTCGGCGATCTGAGGGGCGACCGGTGGGACTGGGAGGTCCCCACGACCCACGAGGCCCTCGACCTGCTCCTGTTCCTCCACGACCTGGGCGACCGGATCGGGGTCGAGTGGCCCGAGGGCGAGGAGATCCGGGTGTCGAAGCCGCTCACCCCCGACGCCCTGCGGGTCTCGGTTCGGGGCGGGGAGCACTGGTTCGCGGTGTCGGGGGAGATCGATGTCGACGAGGACCAGGTGGTGGCCATGCGGGAGGTCCTGGAACACCTGCGGGAGGCTCCGGGCCGGTTCGTGCCCCTGGGGGAGGGGCGGTTCCTGGCGCTGACCGAGGCGTTTCGCCGGAGGCTGGAGGACCTCGACGCGCTCCTGGAGCGGCACGGCCGGGGGTTGCGGATGCCGTCGCTGGCCGCGCCCATGCTCGAAGAGGTGGCCGGGGAGGCGGGAGGGTTCCGTACCGACCGGACGTGGAAGGAGCACCTGCAGCGCATCCGGGAGGCCGCCCGGCTGGAGCCGGAGCTCCCCGACGGGTTCCGGGGTGAGCTCCGGCCGTACCAGCTCGAGGCGTTTCGCTGGCTGTGCCGGTTGGCCCACTGGGGGGCCGGCGCCTGCCTGGCCGACGACATGGGGTTGGGCAAGACCGTGGAGGCCCTGGCCGTGATCGCCCGCAGGGCTTCGAACGGCCCGACCCTGGTGGTGGCCCCGACCTCGGTGGGGCCCAACTGGGCCGAGGAGGCCCGCCGGTTCACCCCGGAGCTGCGGGTTCACGTGTTCTCCGAGGCGGACGACCGGCAGCGGCTCCTGGAAGGCCTGGGGCCCCACGATCTGGTGATCGTGAGCTACGGCCTCCTACGGCGGGAGGCGGACGCACTGGCCGGGGTGGAGTGGGAGACCGTGGTCCTGGACGAAGCCCAGGCCATCAAGAACCCGGCGGCGCTCCAGACCCGGGCGGCCCTGCGGCTGCAAGGCCGGTTCCGGATGGTCCTGACCGGCACGCCCATCGAGAACCATCTGGGCGACCTCTGGTCCCTGTTCCGGTTCCTGAACCCGGGGCTCCTCGGCTCCCAGAAACGCTTCCGGGAGCGGTTCGTGCTGCCCATCGAACGCAGCGGCGACGACCGGGCGCGGGAGCGGCTGCGAAGGCTCGTGGGGCCGTTCCTGCTTCGCCGGACCAAGGACCAGGTTCTGAAGGAGTTGCCGCCCCGCACCGAGACGGTGCTGCGGGTGGACCTGACCGAGAAGGAAAAGGCCCTGTACGAGGCCCTTCGGATCCGGGCCCTGGAGCACCTGGAGCGCGCGGACGACGGCCCCGAGGCCCAGAAGCGCGTGGCCGTGCTGGCCGAGCTGATGCGCCTGCGCCGGGCCTGCTGCCACCACAGGCTGGTGGTCCCCGACGCGGACCTGGCCGGATCGAAGCTGGAGGCGTTCGGGGAACTGGTGGAGGAGCTGCGGGAGAACCGCCACCGGGCCCTGGTGTTCAGCCAGTTCGTGGATCACCTCACGGTGGTCCGGGAGTACCTGGACGCCCGGGGCGTTCCCTACCAGTACCTGGACGGCTCCACCCCCTCGCGCCAGCGCCAGCGGTGGATCGACGCGTTCCAGGCGGGGGAGGGGGATCTGTTCCTGATCAGCCTCAAGGCTGGGGGCACCGGCATCAATCTGACCGCCGCCGACTACGTGATCCACCTGGATCCGTGGTGGAACCCCGCGGTGGAGAACCAGGCCTCGGACCGGGCCCACCGCATCGGCCAGACCAAACCGGTCACCATTTACCGGCTGGTGGCCCGGGGGACCATCGAGGACAAAATCGTGGATCTCCATGCCCGCAAGAAGGAGCTGGCCGAGGGGATCCTCGCGGGCTCCGACTCCCCCCGGTTCTCCTTGGAGGAGCTCATGGAGCTGCTGCGTGGAGGGTAGGGGGCTGACGGGTCAGACCAAGTTGCGTTCAAACCAAGATCTATCCGGAGGGGCCGGGACAAGGGGCCGCGCTCGGCTCTCCACAGGCCCCTCGCCCCGAGACCGTGAGGTGACGCCAAGGAGGCGTGATCACTCTTGGAATGCTGGGAGATCGCGGCGGGTTTCGAGCTTTCCAGCCGTTCCAGCCTTACATCGGGCCGCAGGCCCATCACGGATCGCTTGCAACGGGGCGGCGAACATGGCACTTTTGTGGCATGAATGAAAATTATTCAAAATCAGAATGGAAATACAAAAAACGCTGGCTGGGCGGCCCGATCCGGGACGCGGTGGCGGCGTTCCCCGTGGTGGTGCTCACCGGCGCTCGGCAGGTGGGCAAGAGCACGCTGCTTCGCCACGAGTTCGGCGAGTTCGCCTACCGCTCCCTGGACGACCCAGCCATCCGGGTCCAGGCGCGGGAGGACCCCGCCTCGATCTGGAAGGGGCTCGACCGGGTCGTGATCGACGAGGCCCAGTTGGAGCCGGCGGTATTCTCGGCGGTCAAGTTGGCGGTGGACACTTCGGAGCGGGCGCGGCGGTTCATTCTGTCGGGTTCCTCCAACATCCTGCTGATGGAGAAGGTCAGCGAGTCGCTGGCGGGCCGTGCCGCCTATTTCGAGCTCGGACCGATGACGTGGTCCGAGGAGGCCGAGGCCGGGCCGCCGGAGCGTTGGGAGGGGCTCTGGGACCCCGATCTGGAGCTTCGGGAACAGGATGCCGGAACATTGGACTCGACACCGTTTCTGCTCCGGGGGCTCATGCCGCCGGTCATGGCCTTCGAGAGGACCGACCAGGCGGTTCGCTGGTGGGACGGATATGTTCGGACCTACCTGGAAAGGGATCTCCGGGCGCTTTCCCAAATAGAGTCCCTGGTGGATTTCCGGCGCATGATGGAGGCGTTGGCCCTGCGGAGCGCAAACGTCCTGAACCAGACGGAGCTGGCAAGGGCGTGCGGCATGAGCCAGCCGACGGTCCACCGATACGTCAAGCTGCTCGAGGTCACCCACGTCGTCACCCGGGTGCGGCCGTTTCTGTCGAGCCGGCTCAAGCGGGTGACGAAGTCTCCAAAGGTCTTTTTCCTCGACCCGGCACTGAGCGCGTTTCTCGCCGGGTATCACGATGCGAGTTCGATCCTGGCCGCGAGGGAACGGGGTGCTTTTTTGGAGGGGCTGGTGTACCTCCACCTGAAGGCGGCGGCCGGACTTTCGGTGCCCCCTGCCCGGGTCCTGTTCTGGAGAACGAGCACCGGTGCAGAAGTGGATTTTGTGGTGGAGAGGGGAAGAAGGGCGCTGGCGGTCGAGGTGAAGGCGACTACAAACCCCACCCTTCGGGACGCGAAGGGGTTGCTCCGCCTCCAAGAGGCGGAACCCTCGGTCTTTCGGGGGGTCCTTCTGCACGGAGGCAGCCAGGTGCGATGGCTCCATTCCAAAGTGGTCGCGGTGCCTTGGTGGTGGCCGTGGGTTGGATCGTCGTGGCAGCCGAGGGGAACCTCCCCTTTCCTGTAGGAGCGAGCTCCAGTTCGCGATCCGGGCCGACCATCGGCCCCGCCCCTACCCCCCCTCCATCGGCCGGCCAAGAGCCCGGGGGGCGGCGCCGCGGAAGGCCCGCACCAGGCGCCGGGCCCACGGCCGGCCCGCCGCCCACCGCTCCACCGACTCCCGTTGGCTCAGCCCCATGAACAGCAGGGTGAAGATCATCAAGGGGAACGGGGCCACCTGGAACACCTGGGCCGGCACCGATGGAAACGCCTCCTGGAGGGGGATGCCCGCCACCTGGAGCAGGGCGAACAGCACGGCTCCCAGGGCCACCTTGACGGGGTGCCAGCCCCCGAAGATCACGAGCGCCAGGGCGATCCAGCCGATGCCCTCGGCGCCCTGGGGCCGGCCCCACCCCGGTTTCAGGGCCAGGGAGTAGGCCGCGCCCGCCAGGCCCACCAAGGCCCCGCCAACCACCGCGCACACCATCTGCACCCGCCGCGGCGCGATGCCCCGGGCGTAGGCCGCCTCGGGGTGCTCGCCCACCGCCCGGACCTCCAGGCCCCACTTGGTGCGGTACAGGACCCACCACAGGGCCGGGATCAGGACCAGGCTCAGGTACACCACGGCGTTGTGGCGGAACAGGACCGGCCCCAGCACCGGCAGGTCCGCGAGGCCCGGCACCGGCAGGGGCGGCACCTGGGGTCCCTGGATCCGGGAGTAGGGGTTGCCCAGGAAGTACGCCAGATCCCGGCACATCAGGGTGAGCACGAACCCCACGGCCACCTGAGACACCCCCAGGACCACGCCGGCGAACCCCACCAGGGCGGCCACGGCCCCACCCACGGCCGCGGCAGCGGCAAACCCGAGGGCCACGCTCCCCGTGTCGTGGGCCACCGCAAAAGCGGCCATGGCCGCCAGCAGGATCGTGCCGTCCAGGGAGAGGTTGATCAGCCCGGCGCGCTCGGTGAGGGTCTCCCCCAGGGATGCGAGCAGGATCGGGGCGGCCGTGGCCACCACGCTGGCGGCCAGGAGCACGAGGGAGAACTCGTTCATGCCTGCCTCCGCGCCCGGTGGACGCCCCACCCCTGGGCGAGCAGCACTGCCAGCACCGAGGCCCCTTGGATCACGCCGCTCAGGGACGAGTCGAGCTGCAGGGCCATGGGCAGCTGGACGCTGCCCACGTTCAGGCCGGCGAAAAACAGGGCGATCGGCGCCACCGGCCCCAGCCGGAACCCGGCCAGCATGGTCACCAGGAGGGCCAGGTAGCCGTAGTTGCTGGAGATGGCCGGGATCAGCCGGTGGTAGACCGCCGTCACCTGGATCACCCCGGCCAGCCCCGCCATGCCCCCGGCCAGGGCCATGGCCAGCAGCAGGTACCGCTCGGGGGGCAGCCCCAGCAGATGGGCGGCCCGGGGGTTGCCCCCCACGGCTCGCAGGAACAGCCCCACCCGGGTGCGGCCCAGGAGCCAAGCCGTGAGGACGAGGGCGCCGACCGCGCAGCCCAGGGCCACGGGCGAGAGGCGCCCCCAGGAGAAGTTGGGCAGCCACAGCTCGGGGGGGAACGGCACGGTGCCGCTCATGGAGGCCACCCCGGGCCGCTTCCACGGGCCGAAGATGAGCCACAGCACGATGCCCTGGGCCACGAAGTTCAGCCCCAGCCCGGCGAAGATCTCGTTGACGCCTCCGCGGGTGCGCAGCACCCCGGCGGCCAGGGACCACCCGGCTCCCAGGAGCACCCCGGCCGCCATGGCCAGGGCCAGGAGCACCCCCGGCGGCACGTGGCCGGCTCCGGCACGCAGGGCCCAGGTGGCGCCCACCGCCCCCAGGATCACCTGGCCTTCGACCCCGATGTTCCACAGGCCGATCCGGAACGTGTAGATGAGCCCGCAGGCGCACAGGGTCAGCGGCACCCACACGGTGAGGACCCGGGCGAGCTTCGACACCGACCCGAAGGATCCCCGGACGAGAAGGGCGAACGCCTCCAGGGGCGGGGCGCCGGTGAGCAGCAGCACGCCGGTGGTGAAGGCGAGGACCAGCCCGGCCGCCGCCAGGATCTCGAAGGCCCGGGTCCTCATGGGGCCTCGACCGTGGCGGAGGGGGCGGCCGGCCGGGCAGGGGAGGGCGCGGTCTTCCCGGCGATGGCGCTTCCCAGCTCGGCCACCGAGGTCTCGGCGGCGGCCACGTCCGCCACCAGGAGGCCGTCGTGGAACACCAGCACGCGCTCGGCCACCATGAGGATCTCGTCCAGCTCGGGCGAGCTGAACACGATCGTGGCCCCCCGGGCCTTGTGGGCCAGGAGCTGCTCCCACACCCAGTGGGCCGACTCCAGGTCCAGGCCCCGGGTGGGGCTCTCCAGCAGGAGCAGGCGGGGCCGTTCGGGCAGAAGGGCCAGCAGCACCCGCTGCTGGTTTCCACCGGACAGGGCCTCCACCGGCGTGCCCGGCTCCCCCCGGATCCGGTACCGGCGGATGGCCCCCTCGGCCCGCTCCTCCGCGCCCCGCCAGGGGGCCAGGAAGGGAATGCGGGGGCGGCCGAGGGCGAAGTGGTCCAGCACGGTGAGCCCCTGGACGAGCCCCTCCTCGAGCCGGCCCGACGGCAGGAACGCCACACCGCGCTCCCGGAGCCGGCGGTACCCGCCCGGCGGGGCCCCGCACACCTCCACGGCGCCCCGGTACGGCCGGCTCAGTCCGGCGGCCAGGCGCAGGAACACGTTCTGCCCCGCGCCCTCCACCCCGGCGAGGCCCACCACCTCGCCCTCACGGATCGTGACCGAGCAGCGCCGGAGGCCCGACCGGCCGCCGGTGGCCCACGCGTCCCGGAACGACACGATCGGCGCACCGGGGGCGCCCGCCACCTTTCGGGGAACGGCCGGCGGCTCGCCGAACATCATCTCCAACAGCTCCCGGGTGCGGAACGGCCGCTCGGCCCGGCCGGCCACGGCGCCCTGGCGGAGCACCGTGATCTCGTCGCACAGGGCCTCCACGTCCTCAAGCTTGTGGGACACCAGGAGCACGCTGCGGCCCTCGTCCGCCAGGCGCCGGAGCGCCGAGAACAGGATCTCGCGCTGGACCCCCGAGATGCCGGTGGTGGGCTCGTCCAGGATCAAGACCCCCACGCCCAGGCTGAGCAGCCGCAGCAGCTCCAGCTGCTGGCGCTCGCCCACGGTCAGGCGCTCGAGCGGCATGTCGGGGTGCACGGAGAAACCGAGCTCGGCGGCCCGGGCCTCCAGGTCCCTGCGGAGCTCCCGCGCGGGCACCCACGGCCGGCCCAGGGCGTAGTTCTCCAGGGCGGTCATGGCCAGGAAGTCCATGGGGTCCTGGTACAGCATGCCCACGCCCCGGGCCACGGCCTCGGCCGGGGTGCGCCACCGGACCTCGTCGCCTTCGAGCAGGATCCGGCCCGAGGTGGGACGGGTGTACCCCGCCAGGATCCGCATCAGGGTGCTCTTGCCCGCGCCGTTCTCCCCCAGCACGCCGTGGATGGTGCCGGCGCGCACCTCGAGGCTCACGCCCCGGTTGGCGTGCACCCGGCCGTACCGCTTGTGGATGTCGTCCAGAACGATGTGCATGCTTTGTGGCTACTAAAACCTTCAAACGTATTGCCAGGGTGCGGGGTGGGGGCCTGGTTCCGGCCGGGCGCGAGGGCGGCATCCGATCGCCGCGCCTTCTCATGCCGCCGCTTGCGCGTCGATCCGGGCCACCATAGCGGAACCCTTGGGATCCGGCGGCGGTCCGGACCTTCGGAGGGCGCGGCGAGCTGAGGGGCCGCACCCGGCGCTCCACCAGACCCCCACCCCGCACTCCCCAAGGGGAAGGGGGCACGAGCCTAGCAATACTTTCGTTGGAATCAGAAAAAGGCTAGAAAGCTAGAAGGCTGGGAAGCCGGGAGGCGAAAACCGTCGGCCACCGGGCCGAGCCTCCCAAGATCCAGCCTCTAGTCTCTCGCTATTTGGCGCTGCTCTGGCCCTCCATGCCCTGGAGGAGCTGCTTCATGTACCAGATCTGCTTGTCCGTGGCGGCCTGGCCAGCGGCCAGGAACGGGGAGCCGTCCTGGTAGTTGAGCGGTCCCTGGAACAGGTTGACCTTACCGGCCCCCAGGTCCCGGACGAACGCGTCGAGCTGGGCGCGTACGTCGGCCGACAGGGCCGGGCCCGGCAGGAACCCCACCGAGCTGGTCTCCTGGTCGTTGATGTCCTTCCAGTCGGGCCCCAGCCACAGCCACTGGGACTTCCACTTGCCGGCCATGGCCTGCTGAATCAGCATCTTGTACCCCGGGAACCAGTTGAAGTAGGGCACCCCCAGGCACACGTCACCCGCGCCCTCGCACGCCCCGGCGTAGTCGTAGGGAACCGCCCAGACCTCCTTGCCCTCCTTGCGTTTCTGCTGGGCCACCACCACGGCCTCGGTGGTGTCGATGCCCGACACGAGCACGTCGTAGCCCGAGTTGAAGAAGTTCTGGGCCACCTGGGTGGGGTCGGCGGTCACGCCCGGGATGTTGAACCAGAACCCGATCCAGTTCACCCGGAACTTCAGCTCCGAGGCGGGGCGCTTGCGCACGTGCTCCCAGGCGTAGCGGGCCCCCAGGTAGGAGGACACGGCCAGCCGCCGGGTCTCGTCGTTGATGAGGGGGCCGAGGTAGCCGATCTTGCCCGTGCGGGTGGTCAGCGCCGCCACGAACCCCGCCATCATCTTGGCGTATTCCATCCTGCCCATGAGGTTGCTCAGGTTCTTGGGCGCGTTGCCCGCCAGCACGTGGTCGCCCGACACGTGCACGAAGTACACGTCCGGGTGCTCCAGGGCCGCCTCCACGATGCCGTCCTTCATGTCGTCGGAGTTGGCGATGATCAGGCGGCACCCCTTCTCCACCATGTCGTCCACGAGCTGGGGGATGGTGACGCCGGGGCGATCGGCCGGGTTCACCTTGTCGATGTAGATCATCTCGGTGCCCGGGAGCTCCTTCTCGATCCGTCGGCCGGCCTCGTAGTGGGCCTGGCTCCAGCCCCGATCGTTGTAGGGGCCCACCAGGAGCAGGCCGAACCGGAAGGTGCCCGCGCCGGCGCCGGTCGGCAGGAACACCGCTGCCGCCGCGATGAGCGCGATGATCTTGGTCAGCGTGCGCATGGTCCTTTCCTCCTGTGTGAAGGGAGCGCCGTGGGAAAGCTAGAAGGCCAAAGGGCCTTCGCTAGTGTTCCGTTCCCCAAAAAAGTATATCCGTTCCGGGGGTGGGGCTGGGGGCTCCGACGAAGCGCGACGGCCGAGCAGCTCGGGCCGCCCGGCGCGAGCGGTGCGGCCGCGGCGCGTGCTCTCACGCGCCGCAGCGGACCGCGCCGAGGCGGCCCCTGCAAGGCCGTTCAGCGAAGGAGGGGCCCCCAGCCCCACCCCCTCGGGAATGCACGAACTTGCGAACCATGACACTAGGCAGCGTGGCGGCCAGGCGGCTCTCGAACCGCGCCAAATCTCGGTGGGCGTGGGGTCTGCTGGAGAGCCGCGTGCGGCTCCTTGGCTCGCCGCGCAGCGCCTCCAACGCTCGCACCGTGAATTCGTTCAGGCCCCACCAAACTGTCATGACCCCCCCGCCTGTGTCCCGTGCCTGCGCGGCGAATCTCATGCCCGGCTTCGCGCGCGGCCGGAAGCAGACCCCACGCCCCCGCCAAGGCCCCAGGATCACTGAACGTTACCCTTCCCCGTTGCCGAGCCCCGCGGGGCCTGACGATTCTTCCAAGCCGCGATCTCCACCCTAGTCTCTAGTTTCTAGTCTCTAGTCTCTACCAAGGCCATCGTCCGGTCGGCCAGGTCCTGGAGCACGCGGCCGGCTTTGCCCTCCAGGAACACGTCGGTCACGGACTCGGTCAGGTGGGTGGGGGCCAGGTTCACCTCGATCACGGCCGCGCCGGCCTGCTTGGCCACCCAGGGCATCTGGTTGGCCGGGGCCACCTCGGCCGAGGTCCCCACCACCAGCATCACCCGGCACGAGGCCGCCACCCGGTAGGCCTCGCGCAGGGCTCCCTCCGGGATCGGCTCGCCAAAGAACACCACGTCGGGCTTGAGCAGGGCCCCGCACCCGCAGGCCGGCGGATGCCCGCGCTGCCGGGCCTCGTTCCGGGAGATGCGTGCCCCGCACGCCAGACACGAGAGCGTCCGATGACTGCCGTGGAACTCCACCACCTTCCGGCTGCCCGCGGCCTGGTGCAGGCCGTCGATGTTCTGGGTGATCACCCCCGTGACCACCCCGGCCTGCTCCAGCCGGGCCAGGGCCTCGTGGGCCGGGTTGGGGCGGGCCGCGTCCAGCACGGCCTCCATCTCGGCCAGCATCTTCCAGACCTTGGCCGGGTCGGCCCGGAACGCCTGGATGGTGGCGTACTCGGCCGGGTCGAACCGCTCCCACAGGCCGCCGCGGCTGCGGAAGTCGGGGATCCCGCTCTCCACGCTGATGCCCGCGCCGGTGAGCACCGCCACCCGCCGGCGCACGGCCATGAGCCTGGCCGCCTCGCTCAGGCGCTCTTCCACGGCTGCCCTCCCTCTTGGAACTCCTCGATGCGTGTGCGGATCTCCCGGATGCGGGCCTTGAACCGGGGCCCCGAGGGCAGGATCCGGTCCGAGAAGTGATGCTGCATCGACCGGTCGCTCCACCGCGGCTCGGCGCCCGGGGCCGGCACGAACCGCCTCCCGCCGTTCCGGTCCTCCCACGTGCCCGGCAGGTCGCACAGCAGGCAGTGGGCCGTGCCGTCGGGCCGGGTGGTCACCAGGTCCAGGTGGCACACCGGGCAGGGGCCCGGGTCTCCCCGGTACGCGGTCTCGCCCCGGCCCAGAGCCCGGCCGGCCTCCAGGGCCCGGTCGCAGGCGGCCGGGTCGTCGAAGATCTCGCCGGGACCCTGGGCGTGGCCGATGAACTGGTCCACCACCGGCATGCCCAGGAACAGGAAGAACAGGCTCACCTGGGCGAGTGCCAGGGGCTCCCACCCCGGCACGCCGGCTGCCACCAGGGCGAGGCCCGGCTTCCCGACGAACTCCCGGCGGATCCCGAACCGGATCATCCGGTCGTGCAGGTTCTTGATCTGGGCCGTGGCGCCGAGCACGTAGCACGGCGAGCCCAGCACCACCGCGTCGGCCCACCGCATGGCCTCGAGGAACTCGGGGAGCCGGTCCTTGCGCACGCAGTCCCGATCCTTGAACACGCAGGCCATGCACCCCACGCAGGGCCCCAGCTCCAGGTCGGGGATCCGCAGGAACCGGGTCTCGGCCCCCTCTTCGGCCGCGCCCCGCAGGGCGGTGTGCACGAGGATGTCGGTGTTGCCCCACCGGCGGCAACTGGCACTCAGACCGAGGACGTTCATCGGATTCCCTCCGTGAATCTGGCTGGGAGGCTAGAAAGCTGGGAGGCTCAAAAACCTCACGGATTTCCACACGTTCTAGTCTCTAGTTTCTAGTCTCCAGCTCGCCCCGGATCAACGCACGTTACCCTTCTCCCGTTGTAGGGTCGCGCAGCGGCCGAAGGGGGCTACCCTCCCAGATACGCCCGCTTCACCTCCTCGTTGGACAGGAGGTGGTCGGTGGGGCCCTCGGCCACGATGCGGCCGGTGTCGAGCACGTAGCCCCGGTGGGCGAACTTGAGCGCGAGGGCCGCGTTCTGCTCCACCAGGAGGATGGTGACCCCCTCCTGGTTCAGCCGTTTCAGGGCCCGGAACATCTCGTACTTCAGCACCGGAGCCAGGCCCATGGAGGGCTCGTCCAGCAGCAAGACCCGGCATCCGGTCATGAGGGCTCGGCCCACGGCCAGCATCTGCTGCTCGCCCCCGCTCAGCGACTCGCTGCGCTGCCGACGGCGCTCCCGGAGCCGGGGGAACAGCTGGAACACGCGCTCCAGGTCCTTGACCACGCCCGGGTCTCCCCGGCGGGCATAGGTGGCCAGCTCCAGGTTCTCCTCCACCGTCAGGTTCCCGAAGATGCGCCGGCCCTCGGGGACCAGGGCCATCTTGAGCGCCCGGACCACGTCGTGGGGCTCCACGCCCAGGATGCTCCGGCCCCCGAACCGGATGTCGCCCTCGGCCACCCGGGGAGCCTCGGGCGGGGGCAGCCGGCAGATGCTCAGGAGGGTGGTGGTCTTGCCCGCGCCGTTGGCCCCGATCAGGGTGACCACCTCGCCCTCGTCCACGGTGAAGCTGATGCCGTGGAGGGCCTCGATGCTGCCGTAGCGGACCACCAGGTTTTCGATCTCGAGAAGCATCAGATCTCGTCGTCTCCCAGATAGGCCTGGATCACGGCCGGGTTCGTGCGGATCTCCTCCGGGGTGCCCGAGGCGATGGTCTGGCCGAAGTCGATCACGGTGATGTGGGAGCACAGCTCCATGACCACGTCCATGTGGTGCTCGATCATCCAGATGGTCACGTCGAACCGGTCCCGGATCCACCGGATGTGACGGATCAGCTCCTCCACGTCGGTCGTGTTGAGCCCGGCGGCCGGCTCATCGAGCAGCAGGAGCTTGGGCTCCACCGACAGGGCCCGGGCCAGCTCGACCTTGCGCTGGAGGCCGTAGGGCAGGTTCTTGGGCAGCTCGCCGGCCACGTGGCCCAGCTCCAGCACCTCCAGCAGCTCCCGGGCGTAGGCGTCGATCTCGGCCTCCCTGCGCCGGAACCGGCGGGTGCGAAGCACCGCGTCCGCGAACCCGTAGCCCAGGCGGTGGTGCTGGGCGATCCGGATGTTGTCGAGCACGGTGAGGTCCTTCCACAGCCGGATGTTCTGGAAGGTGCGCGCCACCCCCAGGGCCGTGACCTGGTGGGGCTTCAGGCCCGCAATGTTGCGGCCTGCGAACCGGATCTCTCCCCGGCTGGGCCGGTAGAACCCGCTCACCAGGTTGAACACCGTGGTCTTGCCGGCGCCGTTGGGGCCGATGAGCCCGGTGAGGGTGCCCGGCTCCAGGGTGATATCCAGGTGGGAGAGGGCGCACAGCCCCCCGAAGTAGTGGGTCAGGTCCCGGATCTCCAGCACCGCCATGGCTCCCCTCACTTGAACCGGAAGAACCGCCGGAGGCGGGGGAACACGTCCGCCAGTTCCCGGTTGCCCAGGATGCCCTCGGGCCGGAACTGCATGAGGAGGATCAGGAGGAGCGGGATCACGATCCACTTGATGATCTGGAGCGGCCGGAGGGCCTCCAGGAGCAGGGTGAACAGCACGGCGGACAGAACCGAGCCCGACAGGCTGCCCATGCCCCCCAGGTACACCATGACCAGGGCCTCGGTGGACTTGAGGATGCCGAACGAGCCGGGGTTCACGTACCCCACGATGTGGGCGAACAGGCCCCCGGCCACGCCCGCCAGGCCCGAGCTCAGCATGAACGCGGCCACCTTCATGCGGTTCGTGTTCACGCTCATGATCTCGGCCGCCACCTCGTCCTGGCAGATGGCCATCACGCCCTTGCCGTAGGTGGAGTACACGAACCGCCGCAGGATCCACAGGGTGAACACGGCGAACCCGAACGACCACAGAAGCATCCAGGGCAGGTCCCAGGCTCGGCCCATGGCCTTGACGACCCGCTTCATGCCCATGAACCCCCGGGACCCGCCGATCACGTCCAGGTTCTCCACCGCGCTGATCACGATGTAGTTGGCCGCGATGGTGATGATGGCCAGGTAGTCGCCCCGGGTGCGAAACGACGGGATCGCCACCAGCAGCCCCGCCAGGGCCGCGGCCACCCCCCCCACCAGCACGATCAGCGGAAACCCCACCAGGGCCCACTCGGGGGGCAGCAAGGGCGGGCCGAACACCCGATCCTTGGCGAACAGGAGCACCCCCAGCACGGACGACACGTAGGCACCCACCGCCATGAACCCGCCATGGCCGCAGGAGAACTCGCCCATGTATCCGTTCACCAGGTTCAGGCTGGCCGACACGATCACGTTGACGGCCATGAACATGATCACGGTCTGGGTGTACTTGGTCAGGGCCCCGCTCTGGCCGACCCAGAGGAGCACGGCCAGGCCGGCGAGCGTGAGGGCCGGCACGCTCCAACGCTGGAACGCGGTGGATCGTGCGGCCGCCCCGTCGGGCCGCACCGCAACGCTAGAGGGTTGTGAGGTCATGGTTCCTTAAGGTCGGTCTTCGGTCTTCGGTCGTCAGTCTGCGGTCGTCGGTCGTTGGGAACTGCCGTGAATCGGGAAGGCCGTAAATCGTAAATCGTGAATCGTGAATCATTGGGACCTTCCAGCCTCCCAGCCTTCTAGCCTTCTAGCTTTCCAGCTTTCTAGCCTCCTAGCTTCCCAGCCTAAATTTTCGTCGTCTTCGCCACCCCGAACAGCCCGGTGGGCTTGAGCGAGAGGATCACCAGGAGCACGGTGAACGCGATCAGGTCCCGGAACGTGCTCGGGAAGAACGCCACCACCAGGATCTCCACGGCCCCCAGCAGGAACCCCCCCACGAACGCCCCACGGATGTCGCCGATGCCGCCCACCACCGCCGCGATGAACGCCTTCCACCCGATCAGGGCCCCCATATAGGGCTCGAGCACGGGGTAGGACATGGCGAACAGCACCCCGGCCAGCCCGGCCATGGACGAGCCCAGTATGAACGTGAACACGATCACGGTGTCGATGGGGATGCCCATCAGGGGCACGGCGAACTTGTCGTAGGAGATGGCCCGCATGGCCATGCCGATCTTGGTGCGGGTCACGATGAAGTGCAGCAGCACGAACACGACGAGCGCCGCCAGGATCACGGCGATCTTGAGGTTGGTGAAGCTGACCCCGCCCACCGTGTACACCACCTCGTTGATCAGCTCGGGGAACTTCTTGCGGCTCGCGCCGAGCAGGGCCAGGTTGCCGTGCTCCAGGATCAGGCCGGCCATGAGGGCGGTGATCACCACGTACAGTCGGTTCGCTCCCTTGCGACGCAGGGGGCGGTACGCCACCCGCTCCAGCGTCACCCCCACCACCGCGGTGAGCGCCATGGTGGCCGGGATGGTCACGGCCAGCACCACCCAGCCGGGCAGCCCGGCCGCCTGGGTCAGCAGGAAGGTGGCCACGAAGAACCCGATGTACGCGCCCACCATGAACACGTCGCCGTGGGCGAAGTTGATGAGCAGGAGCACCCCGTACACCAGGGAGTACCCCAGAGCGATCAGGGCGTAGAAGCTGCCCCACTGCAGGGCGTTCAGTAGGTTCTGCACGATGGTGGAGAGCACGGTCCGCCTCGCTCGGAGAGGAAGCAAACCGGGGGCGGCGGGCCGCCGCCCCCGGGGGCTCACAACGGGGCTACGGGCACACCGACTCGGTGAACACGAACTCGCCCTGGTCGCTGATCTTCACGACCACGGCGCACTTGATCGGGTCGCCCTGCTCGTCGAACCGCATCTTGCCGGTGATGCCGTCGAACTCCTTGATGCCGGCCATGGCGTCGCGGACGGCCTTGCGGTCCTTGTCCAGGTCGCCGGTGAGGCCGCCGGTGTCCTGGATGGCCTGGAGCACGATCCGGGTGGCGTCCCAGGTCAGGGCGGCCACGTCGTCAGGGGTGTAGCCGTACTTGGCCTGGTAGCGCTCGATGAACTCCTTGGTGGCGCCGGTGGCCCCGGCCGCGGCGTAGTGGGTGGAGAAGTAGTGCCCCTTGCAGTCGTCGCCGCACAGCTCCATCAGCTCGGCCGAGCCCCAGGCGTCCGACCCCATGAACGGCCCGGTCCAGCCCAGGTTGTGGGCCTGCTTCACGATCAGGGCCACCTGATTGTAGTTGTCGGGCACGAAGATGAAGTCCGGCTTGGCCGCGATGATCTTGGTGAGCTGGGCGCTGAAGTCCTGGTCCTTGGTGCCGTGGCTCTCGAACGCCACCACCGAGCCGGCCCCGTGCTTCTTCTCGAAGTCGGCCTTGAAGATCTCGGCCAGGCCCTTGGAGTAGTCGTTCGAGAGGTCGTAGATCACGGCGGCCGTCTTGGCCTGGAAGGTCTTGGTGGCGAAGTCCACGGCCACCGGCCCCTGGAACGGGTCGAGGAACGCGGCCCGGAACACCCACGGCCGGTCCTTGGTGGTGTCGGGGTTGGTGGACCAGGGCGAGATCATCGGGGTCTCGTTGTCGTCGCACACCTGGCCGGCGGGCACGGCCTGCTTGGAGGAGTTGGGCCCCACGATGGCCAGCACCTCGTCCTGCTCGATCAGCTTCAAGGCCGTGGTCACCGCCGACTCGGCCTTGGACTCGTTGTCCTCGTAGATGAACTCGAGCTTGTAGGTCTTGTCCCCCACCTTGAGGCCGCCCTTGGAGTTGACGTCCTCCCGGAGCATCTCGGCCGCGTACTTGGACGACTCACCCACTTTGGGGATGTCGCCGGTCATGGGGATGTTGAACCCGATCTTGATGGTGTCGGCCGCCCAGGCCGGCACGGCCAGGGCCAACCCCAGGGTTGCCGCCAGGATCCAGGACCTTCGCATGGACGCCTCCTTTCGGTGGATGAAGGAATCGGAAAGGGGGTGCGGATCATAGAGGAAAAAGCCCCCAAGACGCAAAGGAAAACCGGGGTGGACCCTCGGTCCACCCCGGTCGGTGGGCTTGGCCGTTCGTCCGGCCCTACCTTTTCTCGCCCAGGATCCCTTTCTCCTTGTCGTACACGATGCCCTGGTGGGGCACGGGGCCGGCCTGGAGGAAGTTGCTGCGGAGCCGGCGGTTCAGGGTCTGCTCGGCCTTCCGGCCCAGCTCGAGGAGCTTGTCCATGTCGAGCCCGGTGCGCACCCCCATCTCCTCGAACATGCCCACCAGGTCCTCGGTGCAGGTGTTGCCCGCGTAGCCCCGGTGGTACTCGGCCGCGCCGGTCTTGGGCTGGCCGCCGATGGCGCCCAGGGAGGTGTCGAAGTACCGGAACCCGAAGGTCAGCGCCACCAGCGAGCACGCCACGCCCCAGCCCCGGGTGTCGTGGAAGTGCACCACCACCTCGTCGGTGGTGAACCCCTCGGCCAGCATGTACTCGTAGAACTCGCTCACCTGCCGGGGGTTGGCCACGCCGGTGGTGTCGCCGAATCCGATGAAGGTGGCGCCGATGTCCTTCCACCACTTGCCCATCTTCGCCACGTGGTCCAGGGGCACGTCCCCGTTGATGGGGCATCCGAAGCTGGTGAGCACCCACCCGAACACGGTGTGGCCCGTGTCGATGGCCCGCCGGGTCATCTGCTCGAGCAGCTTCTTGTTCTCGTCGTGGGTCATGTTCACGTTGGCCAGGTTGTGGGCCTCGCTGGCCGAGATCACCATGGCGATCTCATCGACCCCGTACCCCTCGTCCTTCGACTTCACGGCCCGCTCGATGCCCTTCAGGGTGGTGCATATGGCCCGGTAGTCCACCCCCTCCTTCCGGGGGATCTGCCGCAGCACCTCCTCGGCGTCGGCGAACTGCTGCAGGTACTTGGGGTGGGCGAAGTTGGTGGCCTCGATCTTCCGGAACCCCGCCTCGACCATGCCCGTGATCATCTCCACCTTCTTTCGGGTGGGCACGATCAGGGGCTCGTTCTGGAGCCCGTCCCGGGCCCAGCACTCGCCGATGATCACCTCGTCGGGAAGGTTCATCCGGTGAAGCCTCATGGTGTCGCACATGGGAGTCCTCCTTTTGTTCGGCTAAGCGGCTGGGAGGCTAGGAGGCCAGGAGGCGTCCCAACGTCCCAGCGTCCTAACGTCTCAACGTCTTACCGTCCCCGATACTCCGGCTTCCTCTTCTCACGAAACGCCCTGAGCCCCTCCAGGCGGTCCTCGGTGGGGATCAGGGTCTCGTAGCAGGTGCTCTCGAACACCAGGGCGTCGGTCAGATCCATCTCCATGCCCCGGTCGATGGCCCGCTTGGCCGCCCGGACGGCCAAGGGGCCGTTGCGACAGATGGCCTCGGCCAGCTCCCGGGCGGTGTCCAGGAGCCGATCGGGCGGGCACACCCGGTTCACCAGGCCGATCTCCAGGGCCTCGGCCGCGGTGATCCGCTTGGCCGTGAAGATGAGCTCCTTGGCCTTGGCCTTGCCCACGATCCGGGGGAGCCGCTGGGTCCCGCCGGCGCCCGGGATGATGGCCAGGCTCGTCTCGGTGAGGCCCAGGGTGGCGGTCTCGCTGGCCACCCGCAGGTCCGAGGCCAGGGCCAGCTCGGTTCCGCCGCCCAGGGCCACCCCGTTCACCGCGGCGATCACCGGCATGGGAAGGTTCTCCACCTCGGTGAAGGTGGCCCGGATCGTGTGGATGTAACGTCGGACCTGGTCCTCGCTCATGCCGGCCCGCTCCTTGAGGTCCGCGCCGGCGCAGAACGCCCGGTCCCCGGCACCGGTGATGATCACGCACCGCACCGAGGGGTCGAACCGGATCTCGTCCAGGGCCTCGTTGAGCTCCCGGAGCATCTGGAACGAGATCGAGTTCATCACCCGGGGCCGGTTCAGGGTGAGCAGGCAGAGGCTGCCATCCTTTTCGACGAGAACGGTGGGCTCGCTCATGGCTCGGTCTCCTTGTGAAGGGCTGGAAAGCTAGAAGGCTGGGAAGCTGGGAGGCCGTCCGCCGCGGGGCGTTGGTCGTTCGTGGTTCGAGCTTCCCCAACGACTCACGATTCACGATTTACGATTTACGACCAACGTCCTACCGTTCCAACGTCTCCGCCCGGGCGAGGCGCGCCCGGTTCGCCCGGGCCGCTTCGGCCAGGCGGTCCCCGTCCACACCCGTATCCACCCCCAGGGTCCGGAACAGCGCCGCGAGCTCCTCCAGGTCCTGGTTTCCCTCCGGCTCGTCCAGGGCGGGGCAGCCCCCGAGCCCGCCCAGGGACCCGTCGAACCGCCGGACCCCGGCCAGCCAGGCGGCGAACGCGGCTGCGCCGGCCGTGCCCACCGGGTCGTGGAGGTGGACCCCCAGGCTCTCCAAAGGAACCACCTCGGCCACGGCCCGGACCCTCGCGGCCACCTCCACGGGGGAGGCCCCCCCTAAGGTGTCGCACAGGGTCAGCTCCGAGAACCCCAGGTCCCGGGCGGCCCGGCACAGCGCCACCACCCGTTCCTCCGGCACCGGCCCCTCCACGGGGTCGGCCCAGGCCATGGAGAGCGCCAAGCGCATGCGGACCCCGGCTCCGGCCGCCGCCTCGGCCATGGGCCCGAGCTCCCGTAGCACCTCCTCGATCGGTCGGCCCAGGTTGGCCCGGCTGTGGGCCTGGGTGGCCGAGAGCAGGCACACCACGTTGCGGGCGCCGGCGGCGAGTGCGTCCTCCAGGCCCCGGCGGTTGGGGACCAGCACCCACGCCCGTTCCGCGTGGGTACCGAGCTCCCGCACCACCTCGGCCGTGCCCGCCATCTGGGGCACCCGGCGCGGGTGCACGAAGCTTCCCACCTCGGCCTCGGGCACCCCCGCATCGAGCACCTCGGCCACCCAGCGGGCCCGCTCGGCCGGTGGGAGCACGGCCGGCACCGACTGGAGCCCGTCCCGGGCGGACACGTCCACCAGGGTCACCGTGCGCGGTGCGGCGTTTGCCAGTTCACGTAAAGTGCAAGACACAACCGATCCTCCTCCCGGAGAGGGCTGTATACATGGAGCCTTTGTCGCTCGTCAACACTGTATTGCACGGAGCGCCGACGGCGGGTGGGGGGTGTGGCCGGGGTTCGCCGCCCGCCTCCGCGGACGGCCGGCGAGAGACCGGCGGCGGAGGCGGCGGGGGCGGCCTGGAGAGATTGTGTTGCAATGTCGGCGGGTTGCCGGTGCTGGCGGCGGTGCGGCGGGGAAGCGGAGCGCGTCCGCACTTGACGTTAGGTGCGTGTCGGGTTGACCGGAGAAAGCGAACGGTGTTATACCACTCCGGCCGCGATACCGACCGTAGGGTGGATAAGGAGGCGACATGGACGAACGGCCTGTCCAGCTCCAGGTGGACGACATCCATCTGAGCTTCGGCGGAGTCAACGCCCTGATGGGCGTGGGGTTCCAGGTGTACCAGGGCGAGATCTTCTCGATCATCGGTCCCAACGGCGCCGGCAAGACGAGCATGCTCAACTGCATCAGCGGCCGGTACCACCCCCAGCGGGGTCGGATCGTGTTCGAGGGGCGGGAGATCACGAACCAGCCCCCGGCCACCCGCGCCGAGATCGGGATCTCGCGGACCTTCCAGAACATCGCCCTGTTCAAGGGCATGACCGTGCTCGACAACCTGCTGATCGGCCGCCACATCCACCTGAAGACCGGGTTCCTGAAGGGCGGCATCTATCTCGGCCCCTGCCAGCGCGAAGAGATCGAGCACCGGAGGTTCGTGGAGGACATCATCGATTTCCTCGAGATCGAGCACATCCGCAAGAAGATCGTGGGCACCCTGGCCTACGGGCTGCAGAAGCGGGTGGAGCTGGCCCGGGCCCTGGCCCTGGACCCCAAGCTGATCCTCCTGGACGAGCCCATGGCCGGCATGAACCTGGAAGAGACCGAGGACATGGTGCGCTACATCCTCGACATCAACCAGGAGCGGGGGATCACGGTGATCCTGGTGGAGCACGACATGGGGGTGGTCATGGACATCTCGGACCGCATCGTGGTCCTCGACTTCGGCCAGAAGATCGGGGAGGGCACGCCCGACGAGGTGCAGAAGAACCCGGACGTGGTCCGGGCGTACCTCGGGGCCGAAGACGAAACCTTCTTGGGCCGGTAGGAAGGGAGGAAAGAGCTTATGGTCGACCTTCCCCTCGACACCTTTCCCAAGCTCCTTCGCCACAACGCCCGCAAGTGGGGCGACGACCGGGTGGCCATGCGGGAGAAGGAGTTCGGGATCTGGCAGCCGTACACCTGGAAGGACTACTACGAGCACGTGAAGTACTTCAGCCTGGGCCTGGTGGCCATGGGGCTCAAGAAGGGCGACACGATCTCGATCATCGGCGACAACCGGCCCGAGTGGCTCTGGGCCGAGCTGGCCGCCCAGTCCGCCGGGGCGATCGGCATCGGCATCTACCAGGACTCGATCCTGAAGGAGGTGTCGTACATCATCAACCACGCCGCCTCCCGGTTCGTGGTCGCCGAGGACCAGGAGCAGGTGGACAAGGTGCTCGACATGGGCGACGAGATCCCCACGGTGGAGCACATCATCTACACCGACCCTCGGGGCATGCGCAAATACGACGACCCCCGGCTCATCTACTTCCCCGAGGTGGAGGAGCGGGGCCGGGAGCTCGAGAAGAAGAACCCCGGCATCTTCGACCAGATGGTCGACGCCACCGATCCGGAGGCCTGCGCCCAGATCTGCACCACCTCGGGCACCACGGGCAACCCCAAGCTGGCCATGCTGAGCCACCGGAACATGCTGAGCATGGCCGCGAACCTGGGCAAGGTGGACCCCAAGTACGAGTCGGACGAGTTCGTGAGCTTCCTGCCCCTGCCTTGGATCGGCGAGCAGATGATGTGCGTGGCGAGCGCCCTGCTGTTCGGGTTCACCGTGAACTTCCCCGAGGAGCCCGAGACCGCCACCGAGAACATCCGGGAGATCGGGCCCCACGTGATCTTCAGCCCCCCGCGGGTGTGGGAGAACCTGGCCGCCACGGTGCAGGTGAAGATCATGGACGCCTCGCCGTTCAAGCGGTTCCTGTTCCACAAGTGCCTGCCCGTGGGGTACATGTGGGCCGACCTCAAGTTCCAGAAGCAGCAGCCCACCTTCTGGCAGAAGGTCCAGTACGGGCTGGCCTACCTGATCATGTTCCGGGCCCTGAAGGACCGGCTGGGGTTCACGAACATCCGCTCGGCCTCCACCGGCGGCGCGGCCCTCGGGCCCGACACCTTCCGGTTCTTCCACGCCCTGGGCGTGAACCTGAAGCAGATCTACGGCCAGACCGAGATCTCGGGGATCTCGTGCATCCACCACGACGGCGACATCAAGTTCGACACCGTGGGCAAGCCGATCCCCGAGACCGAGATCCGCATCCACAACCCCGACCCCAAGGGCGTGGGCGAGGTGATCTCCCGAAGCCCCGCGCTGTTCATGGGCTACTACAAGAACGAGGAGGCCACCCGCGAGACCATCGTGGACGGGTGGCTGTACTCGGGCGACGCGGGGTACTTCGACGAGGACGGGCACCTGGTCATCATCGACCGGATGAAGGACATCATGACCCTGAAGGGGGGCGAGCGGTTCAGCCCCCAGTTCATCGAGAACAAGCTCAAGTTCAGCCCCTACATCAAGGAAGCCGTGTGCATCGGCCACGAGCGCGAGTACATCATCGCCATGATCTGCATCGACTACGGCATCGTGGGCAAGTGGGCCGAGGACCGGCGGATCAACTACACCACCTACACCGACCTGGCGTCCAAGCCCGAGGTGTACGGGCTGATCGAGGGCGAGGTCCGCAGGGTCAACGAGAGCCTGACCGAGCACCAGCGGATCCGCAAGTTCGTGCTGCTGTACAAGGAGCTCGACGCCGACGACGACGAGCTGACCCGTACCCGGAAGGTGCGCCGCCGGTTCATCGACCAGAAGTACGCGGACATCATCGAGGCGATCTACGCGAACCAGCCCGAGATCCACATCGACACGGTGATCCGGTACCAGGACGGCAAGACCTCCCAGCTCAAGACCACCCTGGTCGTGCGCACCCTGGAATAGGACCCCTGCAACCCGGTTGCCGGTTTCGGAGGCATCATGGAATTCTACGTTCAGCTCTTGATCAGCGGGCTCGTGCTGGGCTCGATCTACGCCCTGGTGGCCCTGGGGTTCGCCATCATCTACAAGTCCACCAGCGTGGTGAACTTCGCCCAGGGCGAGTTCCTCATGGTGGGCGCCTACTTCTGCTTCTCGATGGTGGTCCAGTACCAGGTGCCGTGGCTGTGGGCCTTCTTGATCACCATGGTGTTCTCGGTGGTGCTGGCCCTGCTGGTGGAGCGGCTGGTGCTGCGGCCCATGATCGGCGAGCCGGTGATCTCGATCATCATGGTGACGATCGGGCTGTCGTCGGTGCTTCGCTCGGTGGTGACCGCGGTGTGGGGCACCCAGATCAAGACCTACGACCCGCCCCTGTTCCCGGACACGCCGATCAACCTGGCGGGCATCCCGATCAGCCAGGTGTACCTGTGGAGCTTCGGGCTCTCGGTCGTGCTGCTGGTGCTGTTCGGCCTGTTCTTCAAGTACACCAAGGCCGGGATCGCCATGCGGGCCACGGCGTTCTCGAACCAGGTGGCCCTTTCGATGGGCATCAGCGTGAAGCGCATCTTCGCCCTGGCGTGGTGCATCTCGCTGGTGGTGTCGTCGATCGGCGGCATCCTCATCGGCAACATCAACGGCATCAACATCTCCCTGGGCCACTTCGGGCTCAAGGTCTTCCCGGCCGTGATCCTGGGCGGGCTCGACTCGATCCTGGGCGCGGCCGTGGGCGGCATCATCATCGGGGTGCTCGAGAACTTCTCGGACGGCCTCCTGAAGACCTGGTTCGGGCTCCAAGGGATCAAAGAGGTGGCGCCGTTCGTGTTCCTGGTGATCATCCTGATGGTGAAGCCCTACGGCCTGTTCGGCACCGAGGAGATCGAGCGGGTCTAGCAGGGGCGGGTTGCGGACAGCGGGGTGACGGATCCACACGCGGCGGCCCGGCCGCCCATGCCTGAAAGCAGGAAACCGACATGAGCGTGAATCACTGCGGTGATTTCAAACAGACCTACAAGGACGACATGCGGGTGCTCCAGACCCGGTTCATCCGGTTCTGGGTGTACGGGTTCGTGGTGTTCCTGTACGTGTTCCCGCTGATCGCCTCGACCTACGTGGTGAGCCTCACCAACATGATCGGGATCGCCGTGATCGGCGCCCTGGGCATCAACATCGTCACGGGGTTCACCGGCCAGATCTCCCTGGGGCAGGGGGCGTTCCTGGGGGTGGGGGCGTTCTCCTGCGCGTTCTTCATGAACGAGTGGGGGATCCCGTTCTGGCTCGCCATGCCCATGGCGGGGCTCGTGACCGCGGCCGTGGGCATGATCTTCGGCATCCCGAGCCTGCGCTTGAAGGGCCTGTACCTGGCCATCGCCACCCTGGCCGCCCAGTTCATCCTGGAGTACCTGTTCCTGCACCTCGAGGGGATCACGGGCGGCTCCAACGGGGTGATGTTCCCCTCGCCCCAGGTGGGGGAGTTCGTGTTCGACACGGACCAGAGCATCTACTACGTGATCATCACGGTGGCGGTGCTCACCACCATCTACACCACGAACCTGTTCCGGTCCAAGGACGGCCGGGCCTTCGTGGCGGTGCGCGACCACTACCTGTCGGCCGAGATCATGGGGATCCACCTGTTCAAGTACCGGCTGCTGTCGTTTGCGATCAGCTCGTTCATCGTGGGCATCGCCGGCAGCCTGTGGGGCGCCTACACCCAGTACATCACCCCCGAGCACTTCACCATCGCCGAGTCGATCAACTACCTGGCCATGATCATCATCGGCGGCATGGGCAGCGTGCTGGGCTCGATCTACGGCGCCATCTTCATGACCCTGGTGCCGAACCTCTTGAGCTACGGCACCTCGGTGCTGGCCAACGTCTGGGCGGGCGCGGGCGATCTGATCATGAGCCTGAAGGAGGGCATCTTCGGGCTGATCGTGGTACTGTTCTTGATCTTTGAGCCGGACGGGCTGGCCCACCGGTGGAAGCTGATCAAGGCGTACTGGAAGCTGTATCCGTTCAGCTACTGATCGGGAAAGGAGGTGAGCCGGGAGCGGAAAACCCAAAGAACGTCGCTGGTGCACGTCGAGGGAGGGATTTTCGGTTTCGGTTTCGGAAAACGTGGCCCTGTGCCAACCCATGGGAAGAGGAGGATGGACATGAAACGCTGGATCCGTGCCCTTTCGGTCGCCGCGGCCGTCGGTTTCGCCGCGAGCGCCACGGCCGCCGACACCATCGTGATCGGCCACATCGCCGACCTGACCGGCCCCACCTCGGCGGTGGGCAAGCCCTACGCCGACGGCGTGCAGGCCTACGCCGACTGGCTGAACTCCCACGGCGGGGTGAACGGCAAGAAGGTGAAGCTGCTGCGCTCGGACTACGCCTACAAGATCCCCGAGGCCCTGAACCTGTACAAGAAGTTCAAGACCGTGGACCGGGTCCTGGCGATCCAGGGCTGGGGCACCGGCGACACCGAGGCCCTGACGAAGATGGTGGGCAAGGACAAGATCCCCTACTTCTCGGCCTCGTACTCGGCCCACCTGACCGACCCCAAGAAGGCCCCCTACAACTTCTTCATCGCGGCCGACTACTCCACCCAGCTTCGGGCCGGCCTCAAGTACCTCAAGGACAACTGGAACGAGAGCCGCAAGCCGAAGATCGCCTTCATCTATCCCGACCACCCCTATGGCAAGGCTCCGATCCCGGCCGGGAAGAAGTACGCCGAGGAGCTGGGCTTCGAGATCGTGGGTGAGGAGAACGTGGGGCTGCGGGCCATCGAGGCCACCACCCAGCTGCTGAACCTCAAGAAGAACGAGCCTGACTTCGCCTGGATCGGCGGCACCACCCCGTCGGCGGCCGTGATCCTGAAGGACGCCAAGAAGCTGGGCCTCAAGACCAAGTTCCTCATCAACATCTGGGGCAACGACGAGAACCTGTTCAAGCTGGCCGGCGACGCGGCCAACGGCGCCCTGGGGCTGCAGGCCGCGGCCGTGTACGGCGACGACGTGCCGGGTATGAAGACCATCGTGGAGGTCACCAAGGGCGAGCACCAGATGACCCACTTCATCCGGGGCTGGGTGTCGATGATGGTCATGGCCGAGGGCCTGAAGCGGGCCGACGCGGCCGGCGACCTGACCGGCCCAGGCCTCAAGAAGGCCCTGGAGACCCTCAAGGACTTCGACACCGGCGGGCTCACCGCGCCCATCACCTACACGGCCGACGACCATCGGCCGAACCTCTCGGCCAAGATCTACGAGTACCAGGGCGGGAAGATGGTCTACAAGGCCACGGTGGAGCTGCCGCGCCGGGCCGACTGGCTGGGCTTCTAAGCCGGAGATCCCGGAGGGGAGGCCCCTTGGGGCCTCCCCCCTTTCGGGGAGCCGCCGGCAAAGGCCGGCGGCTCCCCGAAAGGGAAACACCCGTCTCACGGAGCAGACTCCCATGCTGAAGGTCAACAACATCGAGGTCGTCTACAACGACGTGATCCTGGTCCTCAAGGGGCTCTCCCTGGAGTGCGAGGAGGGCAAGATTACCACCCTGCTGGGGGCCAACGGGGCCGGCAAGTCCACCACCCTCAAGGCCATCTCGGGGCTCCTCAGGAGCGAGGAGGGGGAGGTCACCGAGGGCACCATCGAGTTCAACGGCGAGAAGATCAACGGGAAGGACCCCGAGGAGATCGTGCGGATGGGGATCTTCCAGTGCATGGAGGGCCGCCGGGTGTTCGAGGACCTGACCACCCACGAGAACCTCCTGTGCGGGGCGTACACCCGCAAGGACAAGGCCGGGGTCCGGCGGGACCTGGACCTGGTGTACGACTTCTTCCCGCGGCTCAAGGAGCGGCGCAACCAGCTCGCCGGGTACCTGTCGGGCGGCGAGCAGCAGATGCTCGCGATCGGCCGGGCGCTCATGGCCCGGCCCAAACTGATGTTGCTGGACGAGCCGAGCCTCGGGCTGGCCCCGCTGCTGGTGAAGGAGATCTTCTCGATCATCCAGAAGATCAACGAGGAGGAGAAGACCACGATCCTCCTGGTGGAGCAGAACGCCAACCTGGCGCTGAAGGTGGCCACCTACGGCTACATCATGGAGAACGGCAAGGTGGTCTTGGACGGGCCCAGCGAGAAGCTCCGGGAGAACGAGGACGTGAAGGAGTTCTACCTGGGGGTGGGCGAGAGCGGTCACAAGCGCTCGTTCAAGAACGCCAAGCATTACAAGCGCCGGAAACGGTGGCTGTCGTAGGAAGGCTGGAAAGCTAGAAGGCTGGGAGGCTGGGAGGCCACAGATCGGCACAGATTTGCACGGATCTTGGGAGGGACGAGGGCTTCCTGCCGTGGAGGGGTAGCCGGCGGATCCGGCTGCTGGTGGGGTTGAGACCTCCGCTTTTCCTCCATCTGTGTTCATCTGTGTAAATCTGTGGCCGATGGGTTGCGAAAACGCTGGAAGGCCGTTCGTCGCGGAGTGGCCGCCTAGCCGCCTAGCCGCCAAGCTGCCCGGCGGACGCGAAGCGCCCCAACGACTAACGATTGACAACCGCACTTCCGGAGGGCATCCAGACATGGACCGGACGACCGGGTTTCTGAACGAAGAGCTCGAGACCCAGAGCTGGGAGGCGCAGCAAGAGGCGCTGTCGCGCCGGTTGCGCGAAACGGTGGCCCACGCCTACGAGCACGCCCCCTACTGGCGGCGGGTCATGGACGAGGTCGGGGTGTCGCCCGCGGACATCCAGGGGGTGGACGACCTGCCCAAGCTCCCCGTGACCCCCAAGGCCAAGCTCGTGGAGATCCAGGGCGCCGAGCCGCCGTTCGGGGGACTGCTGGGTATGGCCGTGGAGCGGATGCAGCGGGTGTTCCGGTCGCCCGGCCCGATCTACGACCCCCAGGGCCCCGGCGAGGGATGGGGCTGGGAGGAGGCCCTGTTCGCCGCGGGGTTCCGACCGGGGGACATCTCCATCAACACGTTCAGCTACCACATGACCCCGGCCGGCATGATGTTCGACGACGCCCTCCGGAGCCTGGGGTGCCCCGTGGTGCCCACCGGGGTGGGGGAGCGGGAGACCCAGGTGGAGATCATGCAGCGCCTGGGGGTCAAGGGGTTCGTGGGCATGGCCTCGTTTCTCCTGCAGATCGGCGAGAAGGCTAAGGCGTTGGGCGTGGATCCCCGCCGGGCCCTAGGCCTGGAGGTGGCGTTCGTCACGGCCGAGCCCCTTCCGGACAGCCTGCGTTCCTCGGTGGAGGAGATGTTCGGGCTGATCCTCCGGCAGGGCTACGGCACGGCCGACTGCGGGTGTATCGCGTACGAGTGCTTCCACAAGGGCGGCATGCACGTGGTGAACCGGGCCGTGGTGGAGATCGTGGACCCCACCACCGGCCGCCCGGTGCCCGAGGGGGAGACCGGCGAGGTGGTGGTCACCCTGTTCCACAAGGCCTACCCGCTGCTTCGGTTCGGCACGGGCGACCTCTCCGCCTTCCTGCCGGGTGGGTGCGAGTGCGGGCGGGCCACGCCCAAGCTCAAGGGGTGGCTGGGCCGCGCGGACCAGCTCGTGAAGGTGAAGGGCATGTTCGTGCACCCGGGCCAGCTCCAGGCCGTGTTCCGGGAGTTTCCCGAGGTGGAGGGGTTCCGGGCGGTGGTGAGCCGCGAGAACAACCGCGACCGCCTGACCCTGCGGGTGGTGAGCCGGGAGCGCTCCGAGGGCTTGGCCCAGAAGATCGCCGGCCGGCTGCGGGACGTGCTGCGGATCGGGGCCGAGGTGGAGTGGGTGGACGGGCTGCCCGACGACGGAAAGGTCATCGAAGACACCCGCACCTGGGACTGAGGCATGGGTCAACCGGCGCGAAACGGCGGCCCCCCGCCCCTCAAGATCGGGGAGTTGGCCCGGAGGGTGGGGCTTACACCCCGCACCATCCGCTACTACGAGGACATCGGGCTCCTGAACAGCGTGCGCCGGGTGGAGGGGGGGCGCCGGATCTACACGGACGACGACGTCCGGCGGCTCAAGTTCATCAAGCGGCTCAAGCTGCTGGGACTGAGCCTGGAGGAGATGAAGGAGCTGGAGGAGCTCTACCGTACCCACCGGAGCAACGAGAAGGTGCTGCCCCGGCTCCTGGAGCTGCTGGATCACCACCTGGAGGAGATCGAGCACCGAATCGACCAGCTCCGGATGCTCCAGCGCGACATCGAGGCCTACCGCGAGCACATCCGTTCGAAGCTGTAGGGGCGGTTGTTGGCGCCGGGCCGCGGGCCCCTGGTCCGGGCGGCCGACGCGCCGAATCAAAGGAGTCTATTCCATGGCACTGTCGTTCGATCTGACCGCAGAGCAGAACATCCTTCGCCAGAGCGTGCGCGAGTTCGCCGAGAAGGAGATCCGGCCGGTGGCCCGCGAGCTCGACGCGAAGGAGGAGTTCAGCTACGAGCTCACCCGGAAGATGGGTGAGATGGGGCTGTTCGGCATCTTCGTGAGCCCGGAGTACGGGGGCAGCGGGCTGGACTACGTATCGTACATCATCGCGGTGGAGGAGATCGCCCGGGTGGACGGGTCCCAGGCGGCCACCGTGGCCGCCGGGAACTCCCTGGGGATCGGCCCGATCTACTACTTCGGGAGCGAGGAGCAGAAGAAGCGTTGGCTCCCCAAGCTGTGCACCGGCGAGATGCTGGCCGGGTTCGGGCTCACCGAGCCCCTGGCCGGCTCGGACGCGGGCAGCTCCCGCACCAAGGCCGTGCTCGACGGCAACGAGTGGGTCATCAACGGTAGCAAGATCTTCATCACCAACGCGGCCACCGACATCACCGGCGTGATCGTGGTGCAGGCGGTCACGGGCAAGAAGAGCGACGGCCGAAACGAGCTCTCGTGCTTCCTGGTGCCGGCGGACGCCCCGGGGCTGACCCGAAAGGCCATGCACGGCAAGATGATGTGGCGCTCGTCCAACACGGCCGAGCTGTACTTCGACGACGTGCGGCTCCCCAAGGACGCCATCCTCGGGAAGAAGGGGGACGGGTTCCGCCAGATGCTCTCGACCCTGGACGGGGGCCGGCTGTCCATCGGGGCCATGGGGTTGGGGGGAGCCCAGGGCGCGTTCGATCTGGCCCTGCGCTACGCCCAGGAGCGCCGCCAGTTCGGCCAGCCGATCTTCGACTTCCAGGCCATCCAGTTCAAGCTGGCCGACATGGCCATGGAGATCGAGGCGGCCCGGAACCTGCTGTACAAGGCGTGCTGGCTAAAGGACAACGGCCGACCGTTCGGCAAGTACGCGGCCATGGCCAAGCTGTACTGCTCCGAGGTCATGGGCCGGGTGGTGGACGCCGCGGTCCAGATCCACGGCGGCTACGGCCTGATGCAGGACTACGATGTCGAGCGGTTCTACCGCGACCAGAAGCTCCTGACCATCGGCGAGGGCACGAGCGAGATCCAACGCCTCGTGATCGCCCGCCACCTCAAAGACTGATCCGCCGCCCCTGCCGCGGCACAACCTCCTCGGGGCCCAAGCCACGCCCGCAGCGCTCGCAACGGGTTCTGGGGTTGGGGGTTCACGTAGCTGTCCGTGGCGCCGTTGCGTGACCCCCGAAGTTCCCGCCGTGGCTTGGAGCACTACAACTTCATGTCTCGCGCCACGCTCGCAACGACGCAACGGGTTTTGGGGTTGGGGGTTTCCGGGGCGAGCTTGGCGGCGTTGCGTGAATCCCGCAGTTCACGCCAAGGTCTGGGGAACGTCAACTTCTTGGTCTCACGCCACGCCCGCAACGGCGCAACGGAAGGCCGTGGGCAGTCACGCGTGAGGAGTGACGGGGCCGGGGGCGTGTGGCGGTTTCCACGACGAACGACCTGCGACAGGCGGACCAACGTGGCGTCCGTTGCGTGAGCCCCTCTCCCCCCGAGCTCGGTTTCCCATGGATACGCATTGACGGATGATTTGCAGAGGGGTAGGGTGGTAGCCACTTTCCGCAGAATAGGGCTACTTGTTTCGCGGAGACTTCCATGCGAACCGTTGGGGTCAAGGAGTTGAAAGACCATTTGAGCCGGTACCTACAGCTGGTGAAGTCGGGCGAGAACATCCTGGTGACCGAGCGAGGACGCGTGGTGGCCCGGATTCTTCCCGACGGGCAGGCGATCGGTACGGAGCTTCAGGACCTGCTGGAGATGGCGGCCCGTGGGCTGGTAAGGCTCCCGGGGCCTGGGAGAGACGTTCAGGAGTTCGAACCGGTCGAGATCCGGGGCCAACCCCTTTCGTCCACAGTACTCGAGGATCGGCGGTGATCCTGTATTGCGACACCAGCGCCCTGGTGAAGCGCTACGTCCGAGAGGCCCACACGGAAGCCGTCTTGGCGGCTTGGCGCGACGCGGTCCAGGTGGCCTCCTCGGAAGTGGCCTGTGCGGAGTGTCTGGCCGCCCTGGCCAGACGCCGGAGGGCTGGGGATTTGGGCGAAAGGGATCACGAGAGGGTCCGCAGCCGATTCCTCGACGATTTTCGGGCCATGGTGCGAGTGCCCGTGGGCGACGCAGTCAATCGCCTGGTGGCCCGGCTCGTGCTGGAGCATCCTCTACGGGGGTTCGACGCCATCCACCTGGCGTCTGCCTTGCTCATCAAGGAACACGTTCGGGGCAAAGTGGTTTTCGCGTGCTACGACCAGGTACTCGCCCAGAGTGCCAGGGCGGTCGGACTTCGGGTCTTGGAGTAACGCCGTGACATCCCGGCGCCAAAGTCCGGCACACCAAGCCGCATCCCCTGTTCCCGAGGGAGCGCGGTTGTCTCGCCCCGATCGCAGCGCAGGCCTCGGCCGAGGCCCGTTGGGGCGCTGAGACGGAGAGGCTGCCGACCCTCGTCACGGATCACGCGTCACTCGTCACTGCAGTCCCCGGAGAACTTCAACTTCTTGTCTCACGCCACGCTCGCAACGGCGCAACGGAAGGTTGTGGGCAGTCACGCGTGAGGAGTGACGGGGCCGGGGGCGTGTGGCGGTTTCCACGACGAACGACCGCCGACCTGCGACCGGCGGACCAACGTGGCGTCCGTGGCGTGAGCCGCCGTTGCCCCCCAGATCTCGGTTTACGGAAGGAGTTTGATCAGCGTGACGATCACGCCGGCCTGGGCGATGAGGAGGCCGGTGACCCAACGGAGGGTGGAGGCATGGGTGCGGACGACCTCCGCCCGTACCCGCTCGATCTCCAGACGGTTCTGCTCGATGCGAGCGGAGAGGTCTGCCCGTACCTCCTCGATCCGCTCGGACAGACCCGCTCGGACGTGCTCAGTGCGCTCGGACAGGTCTGCCCGGACCTTTTCGATCTCCAGGCGGTTCTGTTCCATGCGGGCGGACAGGTCCGCCCGGATCTGCTCGATGCGTTCGGACAGGCCTGCTTGGACGTGCTCGATGCGCTCGGACAGGTCTGCCCGGACCTTTTCGATCTCCAGGCGGTTCTGTTCCATACGGGCGGACAGGTTCGCCCGGATCTGCTCGATGCGTTCGGACAGGTCTGCTTGGACGTGCTCGATTCGCTCTGACAGATCCGCCCGCACCTCCTCGCCCTGGAGGCGTAGACGCTCGATCTCGGTGCGCAGTTCCTGGATATCCCTCTTGAGCTCGAGTTTCACCGCCTCGAGCTGGTCTTGGGTGGCCACGTCGGCCGGAATCCGCTGCTCCAGGCGGTCGAAGGCCTCGGCCAGGGCCCGGGCCTTGGGCTCATCGTCCTTGAACGCCTGGTAGATGTCGAGGGCGATGGACATGGGTGCCTCTCGGAATATCCAGAAACTGTTTCACAATGTTAGCGGGGAGCCGGAAACCGCGCAAGGGGAATGGGAAACGGTAGAGGCTCGTCTCGTCTCGCGCCACGACCGCAACGGCGCAAAGGGTTTGGCTTTGGGCAGTCGGGGCGCGGGGGCTCAACTTGGAGCCGCCCTTGGCCGATTCGGATCGGGAAGAGCGGTTTTTGATGAGCGGAAACTTCAAAACTTTTCAACGTTATCCCTCCGGAGGCCGGGGGAGCAGTGGTGGCGGGAGGTGAGTTGGGGGAGGGCCGGAATCAACTGGGCAGCAGCGTCCCCTCCCCTCGATAACGGTGAGGTTGCAGATCCGCCGAGGCAGAGACGTCGCCGACGTGATCCGATCGGGGGTGGGGTGTGCCCGAAAACCATGGGTTCGCTCAACCGCTTGTTATCACAGCATAAATTTTTTGCTTGACGGAGGGGCTATAGAATGTCCCCTCCCCTGGCCTTGGCCGATCCGGATGGGGAAGTGCGGTTCTTGGCGAGCGGAAACTTCGAAATTTTGCAGCGTTCCTTCGAACGATAGTTTCGTTTTAGACCAGCGTCCCCTACTTCCCTCCCAACGGAAGACAACTCCTTCCCTTAAGTGGAACTCCTTTTCCCACCCCGCCGCCGCAAGCGGCGAGAAAGCCGCTATCGCCCGCACCAGGCCCCATTAGGATCCTCAACGCTTTCGGCACATTCATTGCATGCTGGTATAGAGCGTGGAGTTAGCTGGAAGGGCTCGATACCTCGGAAACGCCAACACCGGATCTGGTCTACGAAAAGGAGGGAGCCGAAGCGAACAAGAGCAACGTAAGTCGTAATGCCAGCGTCTGCATCGACCACCAAACCTAAGCCACAATTGAGGAGGGAAAACCATGCGGAAAAGATTCCTTGCATTTGCCTTAGCTAGTATATGCGGCGTGTGGGCAAGCACGGCGATGGCGGTGCCACTCTTCTATAGCCCCACGGACCAACCAGGGACATTGTTTGAGGACAATGATCTTGACTTTTTCGTGGACAACGACGATAATGGCGTAATTTCTGAGGGCGACTACCTTTATTCGGCCGTCGAGTTCTCCTTCGCGAAAGATCAAACGAACGACGTGAAGTATTCTTTAAATGAAGAAGGCGACGAACTGGTCGCGTGGACCGCGATCAAGGTGGAAAAAATCGTCACGGATTTCTCTGACCCCGAGTTCGGTGCTTGGTTTGGCACGATCGACGACGCCACGCCCATGGTCTCAGTGTACACCGGGGGCCCGATCAATCTTGACACGATCGCGGGTGACCCCACCATGGCCGCAGCCGAGGCGGCCGTCAAAGATGGAACCTTTCTGTGGGCTTTTTCGGTCACGGACGACCCGGATACGATGTGGCAGTTCATACCGACAAGTCTCTCTGCTTATGACCCGACGGAAGTTGCAAAAGCGGGCAGTTCGAGCCCGGTAGGGACCATGCGGTTTGCCTTGGAACAGGTTAACGGTGACCCGATCTTCCTGCCGATCACGCTGGATACGACCTTCTTCACCTTCGGCGACAGCTTTGGAGACGACCTCGTGCACCTGCGGGGCAGCGGCGACATCCTTGGTGGACAGGGTTTGACCTACGCGTTTGCACGCAGCGACGTGGACGTCGAGGTCAACCCAGTTCCGGAGCCGGGTACCATGATCCTTCTCGGCTCGGGGCTTTTGGGCGTGGCTGGCGTGAGCCGCCGCCGGAAAAAGAAGGCCTAAACGTCCACCCAGGCATCCACGGCACATACACGAAGAGGGCCCCACCGGGGGCCCTCTTTCTTGGTACGCCCGGCATGGGCACTGGCTTGGAGGTGGAAGTCCTCCCCTGAGTAGGTCACAACGAGGGAAGGGAAGCGCAAGGGCGTGAGGGCGACCGAGACGGAATCCGGGACGTTGGTCTAAAACGAAAATATATTGCCCTCCGTGGGCGAGCGCTGTAGGTTGACCCCATGCCAAGGACCGCAAGGCTCGATGTACTCGGTGTCCTCCAGCACGTGATGGCCCGGGGGATCGACGGGTACGCGATCTTTCGGGACGAACGGGACCGGGAGGCGTTCTTGGAGCGCTTGGCCGGGGTGGTGGAGAGGGCTCGCGCGGACCTGCTGGCGTGGTGCCTGATGTCCAACCACTTCCACCTGCTGGTCCGCCCCCGCGAGGTGCTGCTGGCGCCGATGATGCGACGGCTGATGACGGGGTACGCTGGTCCACGGGACGCTGGTCCAAAACGAATATGGGGAATTCGGGACGCTGGTCCTCGGGAATTCGGGACGCTGGTCCTCGGGAATTCGGGACGCTGGTCCAAAACGAATATATCTTGCCATTCGATGGCGACCACGGTAGGTTGACCGCATGCCAAGGACCGCAAGGCTCGATGTACTCGGTGTCCTCCAGCACGTGATGGCCCGGGGGATCGACGGGTACGCGATCTTTCAGGACGAACGGGACCGGAAGGCGTTCTTGGAGCGCCTGGCCGGGGTGGTGGAGTGGGCTCGCGCGGACCTGCTGGCGTGGTGTCTGATGTCCAACCACTTCCATCTGCTGGTCCGCCCCCGCGAGGTGCTGCTGGCGCCGATGATGCGGCGGCTGATGACGGGGTATGCCGTGTGGCACAACCGCCGGCATGGCCGGCGTGGCCACGTTTTCCAGAACCGGTACAAGAGCATCGTGGTGGAGGAGGAGCCGTACTTCCTGGAGCTGGTGCGCTACATCCACCTGAACCCGGTGCGGGCCGGCTTGGTGGCCTCGATGGAAGCCCTGGACGAATACCCTTACACCGGGCACGCGGTGCTCCTGAGGAGCCGGGAGCTCGCGTGCCAGAACGTGGACGAAGTGCTCCGGATGTTCGGCCGGCGCATGGGGGAGGCGCGGAAGGGGTACCGGGCGTTCGTGGAAGCCGGATTCAGCCAGGGGAGGCGCGAGGAGCTTCGGGGCGGTGGGCTGGTTCGGAGTGCCGGGGGGTGGAAGAATCTGCTGCGGAGGAAGAGGGAGGAGCGGGAGCCGGGCGACGAGCGGATCCTCGGGGGCGGGGAGTTCGTGAGGGAGCTGTTGGAGCGGGCGGGCGCGCCGGTGCGGCGATCGGAGAGGGACGTGCTGCACGTGCTGGAAGAGGTGTGCCGAGAGCATGGGATCGGGAGGGAGCTGGTGCTGGGGCGGACCCGCCGCCGGGGGGTGGTGCGGGCCCGGGAGGCATTCTTTCTGAGGGCTCACGAGGAGGCGGGGGAGAGTTTTGCGTCGCTGGGGCGGCTGTGCGGCATGTCCCACACGGCGGTGCGCGCGGCGATCAGGCGGGCCCGGCAGAAGAGGGAAGCAGGGACGCCTCCGCCTCCAGGGCGATCCGGGGCAGGCGGGAACGCCGAGTGACGAGTTCAGGAAACCAGAAGATGCCGCCACCCCCGTTTCGTTGGTTAGAGAGAGCCGTATCCGGAGCCCCTTCGGGATTCAACCGCCAGCCGTGGCGCGTGGCGTGGACCCGCGATGGCCTTCGGGTCACCCGCAGGCCCGATTTGCCCGGGTGCTGGTTTGACACGGGCTTCCGGTACACGTGGATCGACTTTGGCGCATTGGGGGAGTGCTTGCGGCACGCCGGGGCCCGGGCGGGGTGGCGAGTGGGGGGCATGGGGGTCCGGGCCCGAGCCGACGGGCCGGCCCTGTGGTTGCCGCTGGAGCGTGAGGCCGGCGCGGGCACCCAGGAGGAGCGGCCGGGAGCATCCGTACTCCGGGACCGCCGGACGCATCGCGAACGGTTCGCACCGGTCGAGGCCCTCCCAATAGCGCTGAAAACGGTTCCGGTCCCCGGAGTGAGAGCCCAGTTGTTGGCTGGAGATCGGGGGCGGAACGCACGGGCCGTGTGGTTGGCCCGTTTCGAGGCGCTCTCTCTCCGGTGCGCCGAGGTGCGCCGGGAGCTGCTGGGGGGGCTCGCCGGGGACGGGGGGCGGGGAACGGGAATACCCGCGGAGTGCCTTGCCCTGCCAACGGCGGTGGGCCCGGTGTTTCGCTGCCTGCTGCGTCACCCGGCGTGGGATGCGGTGTGGCGCGTTGCCGCGCCGGTGTATGGGCGCGTCGCCCTGGCGCGCATCCGTTCGGCCTCGGCCCTGGTGTCGTTTGCGCTGGAGGGGCCGGAGACGCCGGAGGGCCTGGTGGGCTTGGGGGCGGCGTTTACTCGTTATTGGCTTGGCCTCACGGCCGAGGGACTGGCGGCCCAGCCCTATTCTTCTTTCGTGTACCCGCGGCTTTGCGGCCGGCGCTGCGGGCTGAAACGGTGCTTGGTGGCTCCGGAAAGTTGGCAGGAGCACTTTTCTGCGAAGCCGGAAATCGTTTTTCGGGTGGGGCGGCCCACCCGACGGGTGCCGCCCCGCCCGCATCGGCCCCTGGAGGACGTGCTGGCGGTGGAGGAGTAGTGCCGGTGGCTACACGTGGCCCAGGGCGTCCACGATGGGTTTGCGGGCGGCCCGGCGGGCGGGGAGGGCTGCGGACAGAACGGACAGGGCCACGAACACGGCGAAGCCCACGGCGAGCACGGCTGGGACCAGATCGACCTCCACCTGCACGAGCTCGGCCACGCCCGGGGGCTTGTAGCGGATGTCGGCGGCGGTCACCAGGACGCGGCCTGCGGCCGTGAGCCCCAGGCCCGCCACCGCCCCCAGGGTGCCGAGAACCGCGCCCTCGAATGCGAAGAGCCGGATCACGTCCCAGGGCTTGAAGCCGATGGCCCGCAGGGTGCCGATCTCCCGGAACCGCTCGTACACCGACATGGACATGGTGTTCACGGTGCCCATGACGACGATCAGGGATGTAATGGAGAACAGGAACAGGAACACCACGTCCAGGAAGTTCTTTGCCTTGCCGTAGTACTGGCTGATCTGTTCCCACGTGCGCACGTCCACCGGGATGCCGAGGTCCGCGGCAACCCGTTCCACCCGGGCCTTGACCTCGGGCACGATCGAGACGTCGTCGCAAAGGATGCTCAAGCGGTCGCACCCGTCCGTGTCGTACAGGCTCTGGGCCATGGCCAGGGGCATTTTCACGTACTTGTCGTTCATCTCGTCGGAGAACGTGGCGTAGGTGCCGGCCACGGTGGCGTCCACCGCGTTCATCTGGCCGTACTGAGTGGTGGCCATGAGGACCACGTTGCTCCCGGGCTGGAGCCGGAGCAGGGTGAGGAGATCCGGTCCCACCAGGATGGCGTCCGGGCGGTCACGCGGGAGGGTCTTCCGGCTCATCCAGCGGCGGTAGCGGTAGTGGCTCCACAGGTCGGCCTCCTTGGCCGGGTCGATCGCGTCGGATAGGAAGATGGTGGACACGTCGCCGTTCGAAAGGAGGCCGGTGAGCTCCATTCTTCGGGCCACCCAGGCCACGCCCGGGATCTTTCGGATGGTCTCTGCAAGCCTCGAGCTTTCTTCGCCGGTGAAAAGGTAGTCCTCCGGGCGGAGGCGTCCTTCCTCCAGAAAACCCTTCTTGTACACCACCAGATGCCCCGGAACCTCCACGAAGATCGCCGCCAGGGCCATCTTTTCGTACGCCTGGTGCGTGTACCCCTTGAACATCGCAACCGCCATGTACCCGAACGCGATGGCCAGCACGGTGATCAGGCTGCGGCGGCGGTTCTTGAGGACGTTGCGGAAGGCGATCTTCAGAAGGGTCATGGGGCGCGTCTCCCCCTGGTTCGGTCACGGATTTGAAAGGGACACCGCGCATTGTGGCGTACGGGGAATGGATCGGCAATAGGGCCGTGAATCGTGAGTGGGGCGGTGATGGGTGACGGGTGATGGGTGATGTCACGGATCGCCCTAATGGAGCCACCCATGATCGGCCTAATGGAGCCAGTTTGGGGGTGCCATGATCGGGCTAATGGAGCCGGGTCATGATCGCCGTAATGGAGCCACTCGGACCGACCTACCTCAGAGGGTCCCGGCGGTGTTGACCCTACCCCTTTCGACGCGTCGAGGCAACGACCTCCTGGGGGGCGTCGTCCGGCAGGGGTCGGGGTGATCGGTAGCTCTGGCCCTCCAGGACGATCCGGTAGGCGCCGTGGCGGATCCGGTCGATGGTGGCGGCCCCCAGCAGGCGGTTGGGGAAGGCCTGGCCCCACTCGCCCAAATCGAGGTTGCTGGTGAGGATGGTGGAGGCGCGCTCGTAGCGTTCGTTCATGAGGTCGTGGAAGTCCTCGTCCTGGGGAGGGCGCAGGGGTTTGAGGCCGAAGTCGTCGATGATGAGCAGATCGACCCGTGCCAGGGCGGCGAAGCGGCGTTCGTAGGTATCGGTGGCCCGGGCGGCATGGAGCGAGCCCAGGAGCTTGGAGGCGGAGGTAAACAGCACATCGTGGCCCTGGCGGATGGCGCAGTGGCCGATGGCCTGGGCGAGATGGCTTTTGCCGGTGCCGGTGGGGCCGACGATGAGGACACAGACCTTTTCGTGGAGGAAGCGGCAGGTGGCGACATCGAGGATGAGGGCCTTGTTGACGCCGGGGTTGAAGGCGAAGTCGAAGTTCTCGATGGTTTTTTCGCCGCGGAAGCCGGCGCGCCGGAACCTGAGGGCGAGCTTTTTGTGCTCGCGGCGGGCGATCTCGTCCTGGATGAGCAGGGAGAGGAACTCGGTGTAGGAGAGCTGATGCTCCACGGCCTGACGGTTTCGGGCCTCGAGGGAGTCGAGGATACCAGAGAGGCGAAGCTGCTTGAGCAAGGGGGCGAGCTGGGGCATGGGGTTCATGGTCTGGTCTCCGTTGCGTGAAGGGGTGGAAGGCACAGGCTCGGCAGCGCGGCGGGAACTCAGAGGGTTTCGCCGGGGCCCCGCCGCTGGGGGGCCGGGGGCGGATCCCACAGGAGCAGTTGGGCGGCATCGCGGCAGAAGCGGCCCTTGCCGGTGTAGGCCTCGGCGAGGGCGGAGGGCTCGGCCGGTTCGGGCTCCTGATCGAGGCCCTTTTGGAGGATGGTCTTCACGGTGCGGTAGCGGGGATCATCGAAGCGAAGGGCCCGGCGGCACGCGGCCTCCAGGCGCTCGTGCCCGAAGCGCTGGGCCAGGCGGATCACCCCCTGGGCGGCACGGAGGTTGTCGAGGACGCGGTGGGCGAAGAGGCGCTCGACGAGCTCATGGGTGGAGGGCCCGAGGGCTCGGGCCTTCTTGAGGCACCACTGGGGGTCTTGCATCTGGTAGGCCACCGCCTCCGGGGGGAGGTGGTCTTGGACGGTGGAGCGCTCGCCGGGGCGAGCCAGGCGGGGGTGGGAGGCGACGAGCTCGTGGTCGAGGTAGAGCTCCACGGTCGAGGGGGTGGCGCGCAGCCACAGATGCTGGCGCACGAGGCGAAAGGGGGCGGAGTAGTAGGCCTTCTCGAAGGTGACGTGGCAGTTGCCGTGGAGCTTCACGCGGGTCCACACGCCGAGGATGGGGGGCACGTCGGGCAGGGGCCTGAGCACGTGGCGCTCCACCTCGACGAACCGGGTGAGGGGTCGCTCGTGGGTGGTGCCGTGAAGGCGGTTGCCGGCGGTGGAGCGGATCCACTCGTGGAGCTGGCGGTTGGCGTCGACCCGGTCTCGGAACTCGCGAAGGGGCAGAAACGAGCGCTTGATGTACTTCACCCCGGACTCCACCCGGCCCTTCTTCTTGGGGTCCCGGACGGGACAAGGGGCGATGCGGAACCCGTAGCCCTCGGCCAGCTCGGCATAGGAGCGCTGGACCTCGGGATCGTGGTAGCAGGCGCGGACAATGGCGCACTTGGCGTTGTCGATGATGATCCGGGCAGGAACGCCGCCAAACCACTCGAAGGCCCGGCGGTGGCAGGCGATCCATGTGGAGACCTTCTGGTCGGGGACGATCTCGGCGTACTGATGGCGGCTCCAGGCAAGCGTCATCACGAAGACCCAGGTGAGTTGGGGCTCGCCGGTGAGGGGATGGGGGATCGTGGGGCCCTTGCCGAAGTCGACCTGGGCGGCCTCGCCGGGGGCGAACTCCAGCATGACGGTGGCCTGGGGGTTGGCCTTCCGGATGCCTTGGAGGAATCGCCGTACCGAAGAGTAGTGGCCGGTGTAGCCGTGCTTTCGGCACAGGGCCTCGTGGATGGTGGTGCCCTGGATGCCGAGCTCGACCCAGCGGGTGATCTCGTCGCGGTAGCGCTCGAGGGAGGAACCGGCCCGCGGGGTGGCCCGTGCAGGGGAGGAGCCGAGGGCCTGGGCGATGGCGGCCTCGTCGGGCACGGGGGAGTCGGGGTCGAGCCAGCCGTTGTGGGCGGCGAGCTCACGGAAGGCAGAGGCCTTGCGGCGGCCCATGAGGCCGGCTTTGGCGATCTGGCGGTTGGAGTCTCCAAGCCGCATGCGAACGAGGACGTGTCGGTACTGGTGCATCTCGAACCTCCGGTTGGCCATGGGGATCTCCTCTCGGCTCCTGGGAAAGGGGAGCGGGGAGGATACCCCGGTGGATGGAAGTCCGAGACCCTCGGGCAGGCAGATCAGGTGGCTCGATTACCCCGATCCTGGGGTGGCTCCATTAGGTGATCATCGGGTGGCCCCATTAGGCGATCATGAGGTGGCTCCATTACGGCGATCCTCGAATGGCTCCATATTGGCGATCAGCAACAGGTGATGGGGGCGTAGGACCGTGGGGACGTTAGGACGGGAGGACGTGCGGGGAGTGGCTCACCGAACGACCTGCGACCCAAAATGCCGTGAATCGTGATTTGTGAATGGTTCGCGCGCTTCGCGTGCCGTTGGGATGTTGGAACGGGGTACGAACGACGAACGACCTGCGACCGGCGGCAGTTTGGGGGGCGTGGCGTGAATCAGGTCTCTTGGACCCGGTACACTCTGTGATGGGCCTCGGTGTCGGCCCGGTGGGCGGCGAGGTCGGCGGCCAGGGCGTCGATCTTGGCCTCGAGGCGGGCCTCGGCCTCGTTCACCCGGCGGGTCAGGGCCTCGAACTTGAGGTCCACGAGGTCAAACCGCCGGTTCACATCCTCCGCCAACGCGTCCATCTTCCGGTCGAGCGCGGCGTGCCCCTCGATGACGAGGTCGAACTTGCTTCGGATGTCTTCGAGCAGGATCTCCAAATGGTCCTTTTCCATGATGGCCCCTCCGGGAGGAGTGGTGTGCGGGCGGAGCCGCGGGGAGGGAGCAGGGCCTGCCAAGCCTTCCGGAACCGTTCCGCCGCGTCAACCCCCCCGCCGGGAGAAATCACGTCACGCTCACAACGGCTGAGGGCCGTGAATGGTGAAGTCGGGAATCGTGAATGGTTTTGGCGCTTCGCGCGCGGTTGGGACGTTGGAACGGTGTACGACCAACGACGAACGACCCGCGACCAACGGTAGTTCACACGACGAACGACCCGCGACCGGCGGCAGTTTTGGCGGGCGTTGCGTGAGCCCCGAATTTCACGCCAAGGTCTGTGGAACGTCAACTTCAGCTCACGCCAAGCTCGCAACGAGCGCAACGGGTTTTGGGGTTGGGGGTTCGCATGGCGTCCGTGGCGGCGTTGCGTGAGCCCGAAGTTTACGCTACTCCTCCAAGTTGTTGACCACCCGAGTGATCCCGTCTTTTAGCAGCGCTTCTCCGAAGTTGATCAGAAGACCGAGCCGACAACCGCTCAGCTTCAGGTGGGTCAGAAGCTGCTTCTTGTGGACGGGTTGGACGGTTTCGACCGACTTCAGTTCCACGATGACTCGGTCCTCCACGATCAAATCCGCACGAAACCCTTGGTCGAAGGTCAGCCCGTCGTACTCGATCGGGACGGGTACCTGCCGGGCGACTCGAAGCTCCCGCTTTTGGAGTTCGTGCGCCAGAGCCAGCTCGTACACGGATTCTAGCAACCCGGGCCCGAGCGCTCGGTGGACCCGGAAGGCACTGTCCAAGATGACCTTTGCAATCTCATTTTCCACCGGCATTTGACGCCCCCTCTGGCAAAGGACGAACCGGCCGGATCTCACGCGACGAGCGCAAAGAACTTCTTGGGGTTTCCGTGGCGGACTTGGCGGCGTTGCGTGAGTCCCGCGGTTCACGCCAAGGTCCGTGGAACGTCAACTTCTTGGTCTCACGCCACGCTCACGACGAGCGCAAAGAACTTCTTGGGGGTTCCGTGGCGAGCTTGGCGGCGTTGCGAGAGTCCCGCGGTTCACGCCGAGGTGCGTGGAACGTCAACTTCTTGGTCTCACGCCACGCCCGCGACGAGCGCAAAGAACTTCTTGGGGGTTCCGTGGCGAGCTTGGCGGCGTTGCGAGAGTCCCGCGGTTCACGCCGAGGTGCGTGGAACGTCAACTTCTTGGTCTCACGCCACGCCCGCAACGGTCGCAAAGAACTTCTTGGGGTTTCCGTGGCGGACTTGGCGGCGTTGCGAGAGTCCCGCGGTTCACGCCGAGGTGCGTGGAACGTCAACTTCTTGGTCTCACGCCACGCTCACGACGAGCGCAAAGAACTTCTTGGGGGTTCCGTGGCTGACTTGGCGGCGTTGCGTGAGTCCCGCGGTTCACGCCAAGGTCCGTGGAACGTCAACTTCTTGGTCTCACGCCACGCTCACGACGGTCGCAAAGAACTTCTTGGGGTTTCCGTGGCGGACTTGGCGGCGTTGCGTGAGTCCCGCAGCTCACGCCAAGGTCCGTGGAACGTCAACTTCTTGGTCTCACGCCACGCCCGCAACGAGCGCAAAGAACTTCTTGGGGGTTCCGTGGCGAGCTTGGCGGCGTTGCGAGAGTCCCGCGGTTCACGCCGAGGTGCGTGGAACGTCAGCTTCTTGGTCTCACGCCACGCCCGCAACGGTCGCAAAGAACTTCTTGGGGGTTCCGCGGCGAGCTTGGCGGCGTTGCGAGAGCCCCGCGGTTCACGCCAAGGTCCGTGGAACGTCAACTTCTTGGTCTCACGCCACGCCCGCGACGGTCGCAAAGAACTTCTTGGGGGTTCCGTGGCGAGCTTGGCGGCGTTGCGAGAGTCCCGAAGTTCACGCCGAGGTCCGTGGAACGTCAACTTCTTGGTCTCACGCCACGCCCGCGACGAGCGCAAAGAACTTCTTGGGGGTTCCGCGGCGAGCTTGGCGGCGTTGCGTGAGTCCCGCGGTTCACGCCGAGGTGCGTGGAACGTCAACTTCTTGGTCTCACGCCACGCTCACGACGAGCGCAAAGAACTTCTTGGGGGTTCCGTGGCGAGCTTGGCGGCGTTGCGTGAGCCCCGAAGTTCACGCCAAGTTCTACGACGAACCACGTACGACCCGCGACCAACGACCGGTGAACGAACGTGGCGTTCGTTGCGTAAGCCCGGTTGGAAAACTGTACACCCCTCACGCGCAAAGGACCTGTTCCGGGGCGAGGCGTAGGCTCGTTCCCGGGATGGGAAGGGTCGGGTCGCCGGGGTGCAGGGTCTGGGCGGTCCGGTAGGCGGTTTCTCCGGGGTCTCGGTACACCTCGATAACGCCCCCCGGGAGGTCCACGAGCCACACCTCGGGAATGCCGGCCTTGGCATAGAGGGGCAGCTTGACCTCCCGGTCCGCTGCCGCCGAGGTGTCGGCCACCTCTATGATCAGAACCACGTCCCGGGGCCTGGGGTGGGCCGAGGCGTAGTAGTCGGGCCGGGGCTTCAAAAGGGCGATGTCGGGCTGGAGCTCGGTGCGAGGGTCCAGGGCGATGGGGTCTTGCACGCTCAAAAGCCATGGATTGCCGCTGTGCGGCGCCAGCGTGTGAAGGATACGTTTGACACAGGCGGCGTGCCGGCTTCCGATGGGCGTCATCTCGATCAGTTCCCCCTCGATCAACTCGACCCGGTCGTCCTCGCCGAGAATGCCGGCCTCGGCCATGCGGTGGAACTCGTCGACGGTGAACAGCCGCCGGGCAGGCTCGGGTGTCATGGGGCGGACCTCCGTGGTTCTGCTGCGGGTTCACGAACAGCTCCAGCGTAGCAAGGGGGTATGGGAACTTCAACGGTCCATCCCGCGCCACGCTCGCAACGACGCAACGGGTTTTGGGGTTGGGGGTTTCCGTGGCGAGCTTGGCGGCGTTGCGTGAGTCCCGCAGTTCACGCCAAGGTCTGGGGAACGTCAACTTCTTGGTCTCACGCCACGCTCGCAATGGCGCAACGGAAGGCCGTGGGCAGTCACGCGTGAGGAGTGACGGGGCCGGGGGCGTGTGGCGGTTTCCACGACGAACGACCTGCGACCGGCGGACCACCGTGGCGTTCGTTGCGCGCGAGAAGTTCATGCCAGGTCCCCAAAAGACGTCGGGGAGGCCCGAGGGCCTCCCCGACGGTAGGGGCTACTTCTTCGCGGGGGGCTTGATGCCCAGGCGTTTCGCCGTGTGGTCCCGGCCCAGGTAGAAGTTCAGCCACGACGAGGTGAACCGCAGGTCGTAGTTCACGGGCGGAATCATGTAGGCGCCCAAGGTGTCCTCGGCGCCGTGGCTCTTGAGCCTCGGGTAGGCGCGCACGTAGATGCACTGCTTCTTGTTGGGGTACACCTCGCACCATCCCTCGAACGATCCGCCGCAGGGGCCGTTGCGCTGGCCCTTGGGGCACTGGCTCATGGGGCACAGGTACGCGATGTCGAACAGGGCGCAGTCCCCGCAGTGCATGCACTCGTTGGTCATCACCTTCATGAAGTGCTCGACCCGGGTGAAGAAGTGCTCCATGCTGGTGCCGTCCACGGCCTTGGCCAGGGACCGCATGGGCTTGAACAGGAAGCCCTTGGTCTCGAACATGGCGTTGTGGAGCACCCGGAACATCTTGTAGCCCACCGGAGCCGCGGGCCGGTCCTTGGACCGGTCGGCCGGCTCCTCCTTGTTGAGGCCGGTCTCGGGGTCCTTCTCGAAGTAGTACCAGCCGCCGGGCTGGGGGAAGTCGAACTCCCGCACCAGGTCCTGCCAGTTGGGCGCGAGCTCCTCACCCTTCTCGATGATGAACTCCACGTCCTCGAACTTCATGCCGTGGCCGCCGATGTGCACGCCGGCGAACCCCATGCCCTTCATGAAGGCGTACATCTTGGCGGCCCGCAGCAGCCGCTCGGTCTTGCCCTTGTCCTTGGACCGCTCCACCTCGGCCGCGATCTCCTTGACCAGCTTGTCGGTCACCACGCACCCTGGGATGCCGTTGCGGTTCATCAGCCGGGCCGCGCCCAGGGGCAGCACGTACACGTTGCCGATCACCGGGATGTTGCCGTAGCCCAGGTGCCGGACCATCAGCAGGGCCTCGTGGAACTTGCGGGCGTCGTACCCCAGCTGGGTCACGATGAACTGGGCCCCGGACTCCAGCTTCTTCTTGAGCTTGTAGTACTGGCCCATCTGCTCGGACTCGAGCTTCTTGAAGGGGCTCACGGCCGCGCCGGCGAAGAAGTGGGTGGGCTTCAGGGTGGTGGAGCCCTTGAAGGTGGGGACCTCCAGGCCCTGGTTCAGGTCCGAGATGAGCCCCAGGAGCTGGGCTGGGTCCAGGTCGAATACGGGCTTGGCCCGGCCGCCAAACCCGCTGACCGGGTAGTCGCCGGTCATGATCAGCAGGTTGCGGACGTTCTCCCGCTCCAGGCCGTAGAGGAGCCCCTCGAGCTGGTTTCGGTTCTTGTCCTTGCAGGTGAAGTGGACCAGGGGCTCGATGCCGAGCTTGTTGATCTCGGCCCCGAGCATCTCGGCCGAGATCGCGGGGTTGCCGCCCGGGTTGTCCGTGATGGTGAGGGCGTGGACCTTGCCGCTCTTCGCGGCCTGCTCCGCGGACGCCATCACCACCTCCTGGGCCTTTTCGAAGGCCCCGCGGCCGGGAACGAGCTCCCAGGTCACGCTGAAGGTGTTTTGATCGAGGAGGGACTCCTGAAATCTGCTCACGAACTCGGCCACCGGTCTACCTCCTCCCCCTCCCAGGGGAAATGGGGATCGAAACAGGGAAATCGAGCGGCGCGGATTATAGGGGACCGATTTCGGGGAAGTCAACGAAGAGGCGGGAAAACCTGGGAAAATGAAACCCGGTTATCGGACGGCTGGGGTGGAGGGCGGATCGTGTTGGGTCACTCGCGGGCGAGGCGGGCCAGATCCTTGGCCACGGACCCCACGAGCCTGGCCACGACCCGATCGGCCGCGGTCTGGAACCCCTGGAGCGTGGCCGGGTCCACCGGAACCTCCCACTGCCCCGACCGGAACGATTCGAGCTCCCCGTCGGGGCCGATCAGGCTCCAGGTGGCGCCGAGGACCACCACCCCCCGGGACCGGTCCCAGTACAGGGCGTCCACCACCCCGGTGCACCTGAGATCCGGCGAAACCGGGGCCGGGGCCGCGAACGCCGCCTTGGCCGCACCGGAGCCTATGAGCCCCCGCCGCAGTGCGTCGGCCACCAGGGGCCCGGGCTCGGCGGCCCACCGCACCCGGGTGAGGAACCGGTATCCGGAGCCGCCCTCGGCCACGGCCACCCGGTCGGTGCGAAACGCCGGCGCCGTGGCGAAGGCGGCGATCTCCACCACTGTGTCCGTGGAGGCCGGGGATCCCGCAGCGACGTCGGGCGAGATCCCCAGGCGGACCACCGGCACGGCCGGCCGCCGCCACCCGGCGCAGCCGGACGAGAGGAATGTGAGGGCCAGGGCCAAGGCGAACAGGGCTCTCACGGCAGGTCCTCCTCGAGGGGGGTCTCCCATACGATGCGGGACGGGCTCTCCCCCAGGTCCCGGGCCACGGTCTCCAGCCGGCCGGCCGCGGCCTCGATCCGGGCCAGGGACCGGAGGGCGGCCGCGGCGGTGCGGCCGGCGTCGCCCTCGGCCGTCCGGGCCGCCGAGGCGACCTGGTCCGCGGCCCTGCCCAACCGGTCCGTCGCCCCGGCCAGGCCCGCCTCCAGCCGATCGAGGCGGGCCTTCAGGTCCAACGCTGCCACCTGCTCCTGCAGGGCCTGGGCGGCGAGCCGCACCTGCCGGGCCGACCCGGACAGGTCCGCCAGGGTCTGGGATAGGGCCGGGTCGGCCAGCAGGTCGTCCACCCGGCCGGCCGCCCGTTTCCAGGTGCCCACGGTCTGCTCCGCGCCGGCCAGGATCCGGTCGATCCTCGGGCCGGCCATCACCGCCTCCAGCCGGTCGGCCGCCCGCGCCAGGGCCTCGGCGGCCGCGGCCGCCTGCCGCGCGGCCTCGGGGATGCCCGAGCCGTTCACCAGGCGCCGCAGGTCGGCGATCAGCCCCGGCAGGTCTGCCGATCGGAGGTCCGCCACCAGGCCGGCCACGTCCGAGGCCAGGTGGGTCAGAAACGACGGGGCCGAGGGGATGTAGTCCGGCGGGGGGGGAAAGGGAAGGCTCGGTTCCGGCGACTCCAGGAGCTCCAGGTCCACGAACGCCGCGCCGGTGATGCCCACGGTGCCCAGCCGGGCCCGCATGCCCGGTCGAACCCGGAAGGTGGGGTCGATCTCGAGCCGCACCTCCACGTGCTCCCCGTCCGGGGCGACCCGGATCGCGCTCACCCGGCCCAGGGGGACCCCCCGGAACTTCACCGGCGAGCCCACGTCGAGCCCCTGCACGCTCTCGGCGAAATAGGTCACGTAGGTGCGGTACTCCTTCCACACCCGGCTGGCGCCCAGCCACAGCAGGGCGCCGGCCAGCAGCAGAAACCCCACGATCAGGAACAGCCCCACCTTGAACCGGGTGGACTCACTCGCCACGGGGGCCTCCTTTCTTCAACCCGTCGGGCCGGGGCGGCTCCCGCCGGAAAAAGGCGCGCACCGCCGGGTCCGGATGCTCGTCGCGCAGCCGGGCGGGAACCCCCTCGGCCCGGATGCCGGCCACCTCACGGTCGATCAGGACGCACCGGTCGGCCACCGCGAAGGTGCTGGCCAGGTCGTGGGTGACCAGGAGCACGGTGATGCCCAGATCCCGCCGCAGGCCCAGCACCAGTTCGTCCAGCTCCGCCGCGGTGACCGGGTCGAGGCCGGAAGAGGGCTCGTCCAAGACCAGGATCGGCGGGTCCAGGGCCATGGCCCGGGCCACACCGGCCCGCTTGCGCATGCCCCCCGAGATCTCGTTGGGAAACCGGGACTCCGCCTCGGCCAGCCCCACCTGGGAGAGCTTGAGGCACGCCAGGATCCGGGCCGTGGACTCGGGCAGGTCCGTCTGGGCCCGGATGGGCAGCATCACGTTCTCGGCCAGGGTCAGGTCGGCCAGCAGGGCCCCGGTCTGGAACAGGACCCCCAGGCGCCGGGACACCTGGGCCCACCGGTCCGGAGAGCTGCGGGTCATCGACACCCCTGCGATCTCCAGGTCTCCGGCCAGGGGCGGCAGGATGCCGATCAGGGTCTTCAGGATCGTGGTCTTGCCGGAGCCGCTTCCGCCCAGGATCGCAAAGATCTCCCGGGGCCGCACCTCGAAGCTGAGGTTCCGCAGGACGGGCTGGCCGTCGTAGCCCACGCTCAGGTTCGTCGCCTTGAGGACCGGGGCCGGCTTCATGGTCAGAACGGGAGGTACGCCAGGATCACGGCGAACAGGGAGTCCAGAAGGATCACCAGGAAGATGCCGGTGACCACGGCCGAGGTGGCGGCCCGGCCCACGGCGTTGGCACCCCCGCGCACGCCGAGCCCCTTGAAGCAGCCCACGGCCGCGGCCACGGTGCCGAACACGCATCCCTTGGCCACCCCCACGATCAGGTGCTGCAGGGTCAGCACGGCCCGCGTCTCCTCCAGGTACTGGGCCGCCGTGAGGTCCATGGCGAACACCCCCACCGCGAGCCCGCCGAGCACCCCGGCCAGGTCGGAGATCAGGATCAGCACCGGCATCGACACCGCCACGGCCGCCACCCGGGGCACCGCCAGGAATTCCACCGGGTCGAACCCCATGGTGGTGAGGGCGTCCACCTCCTCGTCCACCACCATGGCCCCCAGCTCGGCCGCATACCCGCTGCCGGAGCGGCCGGCCACCAGGATCGAGGTGATCACCGGGCCCAGCTCCCGCACGATGGCCAGGGCCACCATGTCGGCCACCAGCAGCTGGGCTCCGTAGGGCTTGAGCTGGAGTGAGCCCAGGAACCCCAGGATCAGCCCCAGCAGGGCCGCGCTCAGGGCCACGATGGGCACGGCGTCCACCCCGGCCCGGTCCACGAATCGCAGCATCTCCGCGAGCCGAAGCCGTGACCGCAGCAGGCACGAGAACGAGCACAGGAACAGCCCACCGGCGAAGGAGAACAGCCGGCGCATCTCGGTCAGCAGGTACAGGGCGTTCGTGCCCACCTGGAGCACCAGCCCGGGCTGGGGAGGGCGGCCGGGCAGCCTGCGGCAGGCCAAGTCCTCCCAGTCCACGGCCGAGAGCATGGCGGCCACGGAGCCCTGGGCGCCGGTGATCCGGAGCCGCCGTCCCCGGGGCCGGAGCTCCCGGTCGAGCTCCACCAGCACGGCCAGCGCCGCGGTGCCGAGGTGGGTCACGGTCGACAGGTCGAGCACCAGATCTTCGGAGCCCGTGCGGGCGTGCCGCCGGAGCGCCGTGCGCAGCTCGGCAGCCCGGTCGGCCGACAGCCGGCCTTCGATCGCCAGGGGGGCGGCGTCACGCTGCCCGGACGGGGAAACTCCGAGTCGGCCCATGGGTTGCCTCCGCGGTCGGCGTGCCAGTCTATCACATCCGCGGGCGCCGGCCCCCTGGCGGCGGAAACTCCCCGGCTCGGATCGCGGTTCCCCGCACGAGGGGTGCCAGCACCCGGCACAGGTCCGCGAAGGAATAGGGCTTGGAGACCGCCGCGTCGAACCCGTACTCCTGGGGATTGGCGATCGCCGGGGCCTCGGCGTACCCGCTGGCCGCCACGATCGGAACGGTCGGGTCCAGCTCGCGGATCCGCCGGCCGGCCTCCAGGCCACCCATGCCGCCGCGCACCGTGAGGTCCAGGACGATCGCCCGGTAGGGGCGGCCCTCTTCTTGGGCGCTCCGGAACGCGGCGACCGCCTGCTCCCCGTCCTCCACCACACGGGGGCGGGCTCCGCACGACTCCAGGTTCTCCTGGAGGATCTCCCGGAGCAGCGGATCGTCGTCCATCGCCAGGATCCGAAGGCCGGACACCACCTTCTCGGGCGACATGCCCTGGGCCGCCCCCTGCTCCGGCCGGGCCGAAGGGGCCGCCGGAAGGTAGACGGAGAAGGTGGCCCCGGCGCCTTCCCGGGACTCCACCTGGATCGTGCCGCCGTGGCGCCGGACTACCGAGTAGGAGGTGGCCAGCCCCAGGCCGGTGCCGTCTTGCTTGGTGGTGAAGTAGGGGTCGAAGATCCGGCGCAGGTGCTCCGGGGGAATGCCGCAGCCCTCGTCGGCCACGGTGATCCGCACGTAGCCCGCGGGGCTACGCCGGGGTTCCACAACGCCGGGGGCGGTCTCCACGTTCTCGGCTCGCACCCGCAGCCGCCCCCCCTCGGGCATGGCCTGCCGGGCGTTCACCACCAGGTTGGTGACGACCTGGTGGATCTGCTCCACGTCGGCGTCCACCGGCTTGAGGTCGGGGGCCAACCAGATCTCTGCCGTGACCGCGGAGCCTGCCAAGGGGAACCGCACCCAGTCCTCGAGCAGGGGCCCCAGTTGGACCCTCTCCCGCACCGGCTCACCGCCCCGGGCAAAGGTGAGGAGCTGGCGTGCCACGCCGGAGGCCCTGCGGCAGGCGTCCTGGGCCCGCCGTAGGGGTCCCAGGGCCCGCTCGGGAGACGTGGGGAGCCGGCGCTCCGCCAGCTCGAGGTTTCCGGAGATGCCCATGAGCAGGTTGTTGAAGTCGTGGGCGAGCCCCCCGGCGAACACCCCCAGGGCCTCCACGTGCTCGGACCGGACTCGCTCGCGCTCCAGGGCCCTGGCGTCGGTCACGTCGCGCATCACGATCACGGCCCCGGTGGCCGAAGGGGGGTCGGGCCGGAGGGCAAGGACCCGGGCGTCCACCTCGCGCCGGCCCCCGCCCCGGGGTTCCACGCAGCCCTCCCCGGCCCAGGGTTTCCCGCCGGCGAGCACGGCTTGCACCGCCTCGGCGAGCGAAAACCCCTCGCAAGGGGGAACCACCTCCTCGAGGGGCCGGCCCCTGGCGCGCTCTGCGGACCATCCGGTGACCCGCTCGGCCGCCGCGTTGAGGAAGGTGACGCAGGCCTCGCCGTCCACCGCGATCACGGCGTCGGACATGGTGCCGAGCAGGGTGTTCAGGTTCGCCCTTTCCCGGGCGAGCCGCTCCTCCGCCCGTTTCTGCCGGGTGATGTCCCGGGCCACGTACACCCAGCCCCGGTCCGACTCCCGCGTCCCCAGGGACACCGGCGTGGCCGACACGAGGAACACGCCCCCCAGCCGGGAGCTTCGCCACTCGCCCTCACCCCTGCCCGAGGCCGTCCGTTCCATCTCGGCCAGGCCCGCTTCCTCCATGCCCAGGCCGACCACCTCGGCGGGGGAGCGGCCGAGCCGCCGCGCCAGGGGCCGGTTCACCCGCCGGATCCTCCGGTCCGGCCCCACGACCGCAACGAGGTCGGGCACGGCGTCGAACGTGGCCTCCCACTCGGCCTTGGCCCGGGCCAGCGAAGCGAGCAGTTGGGCCCGCTCGGTGATGTCCCGGCCGACGGTCACGGCTCCGAGCGTCTGGCCGGCAGGGTCCTTGAGGGGCGCCACGAGGACCTCCAGGGTCGTGACCCCTCCCCCCGGGTCGGGCAGGTCCCTCACCACCCGGACCGTCGCGCCGGTCTCCATGGCGTCGGCCACCGGGCAGGCCCGCTCGCCCGCCCGGCACGGGACCCCGATGTTCTCGTGGAGCTCGCGGCAGCTCACGGCTCCTTCCGGACCGTTCACGTCGAATCCTGCCGCCCGGTTCCCCTGGATCACCCGGAGTTGCGGGTCCACCACCAGCACCCGGTCGGGCACCGTATCGAGCACGGTCCGCAAGAACCTTCGGGCCTGCTCGGCCCGGTGGTGCTCCCTCTCCAGGTACGCGATCAACAGCCCGACGGCCGTGACCAGGCTGAACGCCGCCCCCAGGGTGTACCCCCAGGGCGCCGCAGCCGGCAGGCGGGCCAGGAACGGGTAGTCCCACTTGTGCAGGCCCCAGAGCACGAACACGGCTCCGGTGAACCGCACGGCCGAGCCTGCCCGTGGGAACTGCTTCCCGCTCGCCAGGAGCACCCGGCCGGCCTCCAGGTTGGCGAACCCCAGGAACAGGAAGGTGGGGGCGGTGTACACCATGAACGGCGCCTTCCAGAGCGGCCCGGCGGCGACCCATGCGGACAGGGCCGCCGCCGTCAGGGCCCATCCCCCGGCCAGGCACCTGTCGGCGAACACCCGGGCCCCGCCGAGCAGGAGGTAGCCGCTCCACAGGGCGCAGAGCTGGTTCGCCACCTGCCACGGGGCGCGGGGGGCGCCCAGGGCGATGGGGACCATCGCCGCGAACCTCGCCGTGTACAACAGCCAGCCCCAGGTCCAGAGCCGGAGAAACGCCTCGCGGTACGCGCGGGTGAGGTATCCGTAGACCCCCACGAGGATCAGGGATCCCAGCAAGGGGGGGATGATCCAGAACAGCGACACCCGAAAACCTCCTGCGTTCGACCTCCCCCCCGAGGCCCCTCTTTCTCCCCCTTCCTTTTCGGGTTTGGATCGGCCGAACCCGGCGCAACCTTGACGGGGGCGGGGGGGAGGCGCCCCCAAACTTCCCACGCTCCCCTCCTGGGAGCGCGGGGCCGAAACCGTGTACAATGACCGCACCGAGTACGCACAAGCGGCGAAGTTCGCACCAAGATCCGACGACCAGCAACCAACCCCCGGAGTCCCCATGTTCGCCCGGCTCGTTCTTTTGTTCACCCTGGTCCCGGCCCTGGAGATCTACCTGCTGATCAAGGTGGGCGCCGGGATCGGGGCCATGAACACGATCCTCCTGATCATCGCCACCGGGGTGGTGGGGGCCCACTACGCCCGGCTCCAGGGGTTCTACGTGCTGCGGCGGCTGGAGGCCAGCCTGGCCGAGGGCCGGTTGCCCGCCGGAGAGATCCTGGAGGGGGCCATGCTGCTCGTGGGCGGGGCCCTGCTGATCACCCCCGGGTTCCTCACCGACCTCGTGGGCTTCAGCCTGGTGTTCCCCCTGACCCGGGAGTGGTGGCGCCGCCGCCTGGTGGAGTGGCTCCGCCGCAGGCTGGAGCGCGGCGAGATCGTGATCGTGCGCCGTCGGGGTCCGTGGGACGGGGGCCCGTAGCGAGCCGCGACAGAATAGGCACGCTTCATCGGGGGTCGGGGCAAGGGGCCTGGTTCCGGCCGTGCGTGAGTGCAGCATCCGACTTGCGCTGCATCCGGCACTCAGCCCGAAATGCCCCGGGAGCGGTGGTGGGACAGGTTCTGGAAACGCAATCTAGGCCCATCGACAAGGCGGGCATCGGCTGAGTGCCGGATGCAGCGACTGTAGGAGCCATGCACGGCTCTCCACCAGGCCCCTTGCCCCGACCGGCAATGCTCGCCCCGTCCCATACGCGAAGTCTGCGTTCTGCAAGCAGGCCTCGGCGGAGCCTACCGGAGCTGAATTTTGCACCCTATAGCACAAACCCATGCGCCCCAGCTTTTGTGATCGAGTGTTCGTGTACGGCACCCTGAAGCAGGGGGGGATCTACCACTCCCTCATCGCTCCCCACCTGCTCGAGGTGCAGGAGGGGTGGGTGCCCGGCGTTCTCGTGGACCTGGGGACGTACCCGGGCTGGGTCCCAGGGCCGGGCCGGGTGTGGGGGGAGGTGGTGCGGGTCGCACCGGTGGTCGAGGCCCTGGCCAAGTTGGACGAGTTGGAGGACTACCACGGCCCGGGCCGGCCCGAGAACCTGTACGAGCGGGTCTTGGTGAAAGTGGAAACGGCGACAGCCCCGGTGGAGGCATGGGCCTACCGCTACCTGGGCCCCACCGAGGGCCGCCCGGCGGTGCCCGGGGGGCGGTGGCCGGTGGGGTGACGAGGCCGTTCCACCCCTTGGGCTCTTGGTTGTCCGGGGGCATCGGTTCCCGTATCATCGTGAACCGCCGTTCAGAGAGGGGTGGGAACCGACGGCGGCCGCGGGGGGGATCGGAACCGTAACGGCCACCCAAGGCGCCCTCGGGCGCGGGGTGGCCGTTTTCCTCCAGGAGCCTCTCCTTGTGAACCCCATCACCGGAGAACGCGGGTGAGCGAAGCCGAAGTCCCGAACCACAACCACAGGAGCCGGGTGGCGAGCGTGGTCTCGTGGGCCGTGACCCTGTTCCTGGTGGGGTTGGTGGTGCTGGTGGTGGTGTACGGGGTGACCCGGCCCAAGCCGCCCGCGCCCCAGCCCGTGGCCCACGTGGCCAACGTGGAGGTGCGCACCGTGCGGCCGCGGCCCTACGAGGAGCGGCTGGACCTGCCGGCCCGCCTGGTGGCCCAACGGGAGGCCGGCGTGGCGCCGGAGTTCGGCGGCCGGCTCCGGCGGTGGCTGGTGGCCGAGGGGGCGGCCGTGGCCCAGGGCCAGGTGGTGGCCGAGCTGGACACCGAGGCCCTGGAGGCCCAGCAGGCCGAGCTGGAGGCCCGGCGCGCCACGGCCGAGGCCACCGTGGCCCGGGCCGCCTCGGCCGTGGAGGCCGCCCGGGTGGCCCGGGACCAGGCCGAGCGCCAGGCGGCCCAGGCCGAGCTCGCGGTGGAGGCGGCCCGCTCGGCGGCAGGCCTGGCCGAGAAGGAGTGGGCCCGGGCCGACCAGCTGGTCCGGGCCGGGGTGCTGGACCGGGCCCGGCTCGACCAGGCGGAGAACGCCCGCACCCAGGCCCGGGTGGCGGTGGACCAGGCCGAGCAGGGGTTCGAGGCGGCCCGCCTCGGCGTGGCCCGGGCCGAGGCCGCGATCGCCGAGGCCCAGAAGGCCCTGGAGGCGGCCCGGGCCGGCGTGGTGGAGGTGGACCGGGCGCTGGACTCGGTCCGTGTGCGGCTCGACAAGGCCCGGATCCGGGCCCCGATCCCGGGCCGGCTCGACGCCCACCTGGCCGAGCCGGGCGAGGTGATCGCCCCCGGCCAGGAGATCGCCCGGATCTACGACCTGTCGTCGCTGAAGGCCGTGGTGGACGTGCCCGAGCGGTACGTGGCGTTCCTGGACCCGGCCAACCCGGCCCTGGCCGCCTACGCCTCGGCGGCCCGGCCCGGAGCGGTGGTGGGGGCCCGGGCCCGGGTGGTGGTGCCGGGGCTTCCCAAGCTCACCGGTGGGGAGGAGGAGGGGCTCGCCCTGGCCGCCGAGATCGTGCGGGTGGGCCAGGCGGCCGATCCGGAGAGCAACACGTTTCCGGTGGAGCTGCGGGTGCCCAACCCCTCGGACACCCTGCGGCAGGGCCTGATCGCCCGGGCCGAGATCGAGTACCTGAGCTATCCGGAGGCGATCGTCATCCCCTCGTCCGCGATCCAGGTCACCGACCAGGGCCCCCGGGTGCTGGTGGTGGAGGAGGAGGAAGGGGGTCGGCCCGTGGCCCGGGTGCGCGACATCGTGCCGGCCTCGATCCGGGGCGACGAGGTGCTGGTGCTCTCGGGCCTCGCGCCGGGGGACCGGCTGATCGTGGCCGGCTGGAAGGGGCTGGTCTCCGGCCAGGCCGTGCGGATCGTGGTGGAGGACGGCGCGGTGGTGGCGTCGGACGGCGGAGGGAAGGCGGAGTGATCGTCACCCGGTTCTCGGTCCGCCACTTCATGGCGGTGTTGGTGGCGTGCGTGGGCATCGTGGTGCTGGGCACGGCGGCGTACTTCTCGATGCCCCGCGAGGCGTTCCCCGACGTCAAGGTGCCCGTGATCACGGTGACCACCGTGCTCGACGGGGCCAACCCCACCGACATCGAGACCTCGGTCACGGTGCCCCTGGAGACCGAGCTCGACGGCGTGGAGGGCGTGAAGGAGATCCGCAGCACCTCCATGACCGATCTGTCGGTCATCTCCATCGAGTTCGACCCCGAGGTGGACACCCAGGTGGCCCTGTCGCGCGTGCGCGACGCGGTGGACAAGGCCAAGGGCGAGCTGCCCCCCGAGGCCGACGACCCGATCGTGAAGGAGTTCTCGTTCTCGGGCGACGTGCCGGTGATGGTGGTGAACCTGGTGGGGCCGGCGAGCATGGCCCTGTCGGAGCTCAAGGACCTGGCCGACCGGGTGGAGGACGAGATCCAGCGGATCCCCGGGGTGCTCGACGTGAAGATCCGGGGCGGCCGGGAGCGCCAGGTGCGCATCGAGGTGGATCCGGTGCGGCTCAGGTACTACGGCCTGGTGCCGGCCCAGGTGGAGGCCGCGGTGCGCGGCGCCAACCACAACGTGTCGGCCGGGGTGGCCGACGGCCCGCTGACCCGGGTGATCTACCGGGTGCCCGGCGAGTTCCGGAGCCCGGCCGAGATCTACGACCTGGTGGTGGGCCGGTCGGCCGACGGGGTCCCCGTGTACCTCAAGGACGTGGCCACCGTGACCTACGCCTTCGCCGACGAGACCGCCCGGGCCCGGCTCTACGACTTCCGGGCCGAGGACGGCGAGCGGTCCGTGGGCCGGTACGTGGAGCCCCAGAAGACGGTGTCGCTGGAGATCATGAAGAAGAGCGGCGAGAACATCATTGCCGTGACCGACGCCGTGAAGGGGCTGCTGGCCGAGCTGGGGCTGCCCCCCCAGGTCAAGGCCGTGGTGGCGCTCGACACCTCCCGGGACGTGCGGCGGATGGTGAGCGACCTGGAGAACGGCATCCTCACCTCCCTGGTGCTGGTGCTGGGGGTGATCCTGATCGGCCTGGGGGCCCGCAACGCGTTCCTGGTGGCCTGGGCGATCCCGTTCTCCATGCTGCTGTCGATCCTGGTGCTGCGGCTCCTGGACTACACCTTGAACATGATGGTGCTGTTCTCCCTGCTCCTGGCGCTCGGCATGCTGGTGGACAACGCCATCGTGATCGTGGAGAACATCTACCGCCACCACAGCCTGGGGCTGTCGCGGCCCCGGGCCGCGATCCAGGGCACGGCCGAGGTGGCCTGGCCGGTGATCACCTCCACCTCCACCACCGTGGCCGCGTTCCTGCCCATGGTGTTCTGGCCGGGCATCATGGGCGAGTTCATGGCCTACCTGCCGGTCACGGTGATCGTGGTGCTCACCAGCTCCCTGTTCGTGGCCCTGGTGATCAACCCGACCCTGTGCGCCCTCGTGATGAAGCGCAAGCGGGGCGCCGAGGCCACCGTGGACCCCGAGACCACCCGCCCCACCTACCGGGCCGTGGTATGGTACGGCCGGTTCCTGGAGTTCCTGCTCGACCGGCCCGTGTGGACCCTGACCACGGGGTTCGGCGTGCTGCTGCTGGTGTTCGCGGTGTACGGGGTGTTCGGCCACGGGGTGGAGTTCTTCCCGACCATCGACCCCAACCTGGTCATGGTCAGCGTGACCCCGCCCGAGGGCACCAGCCTCGACGCCTCGGACCGGCTGAGCCGCCTGGCCGAGGACCGGATCTTCGGCCGGCCCGGCTCCGGGTACGACCGGCCGGTGGAGAACCTAAAGCACGCCACGGTCACGGTGGGGTTGGAGGCCCGGGGCGGGTTCGGCGAGGAGGGGCTGGGGCCGGTGGTGACCCGGATCCAGTTCGTAGAGCGGCCGTTGCGCACCGAGCCCACCTCCGAGACCCTGGCCGAGATCCGACGCCGGCTCGAGGGGTTGGACCCCTCGGGCCGGCGGGTGGCCCCTCCGCTGTACGGTGCCGAGTTCAACGTGGTGAAGCCCCAGGAGGGGCCGCCCACCGGCAAGCCGGTGTCCATCCAGATCTTCGGGGACGACCTGGCCCGGATGGCTGCCGTGGCCGAGGACATGAAGGCCCTGATGGCCGCCGTGCCCGGGGTGGCCAAGCCCACGGACGACGCGGCCACGGCCCAGCCCACCCTGGAGTGGACCGTGGACCGGGCCCGGGCCGGCATGTTGGGGCTGGATCAGGCCTCGGTGGCCGGGGCGCTCCAAATGATCGTGGGCGGCCGCCGGGCCGGCACCTTCGGCCACGGCGACGACGAGCAGGACATCTGGTTCCGGCTGCCCCGGCCCTACCGCCTCGACACCGACCGGGTGCTCGCGGTGCCCATTCCCACCCCCCTGGGCGGGGCCGTGGCGGTGGCCTCGGTGGCCCGGCCGGAGCTGGTGCCCGGCCCGATCCAGGTCAAGCACCTGGACCGGAAGCGGGTGCTCACGGTGGGGGCCGACGTGGAGCCCTGGGTGCGGGCCGATGCCGACGTGCGCGCCGCGTTCCAGGCCCGGGCCCGGGAGTACCCGTTCCCGCCCGGCATCACTTACCGGTTCGCCGGCGCGGCCGAGGAGCAGGAGGAGTCCACCCGGTTCCTCACTGAGGCCTTCGTGGTGGCCCTGTTCCTGATCGCGCTGGTGCTGGTGCTCCAGTTCAACTCGATCCTGGTGCCGGCCATCGTGATGACCTCGGTGGTGCTGAGCTTCATCGGGGTGTTCCTGGGGCTCCTGGCGTTCCGGATGCCGTTCGGCATCATCATGAGCGGGATCGGGGTGATCTCCCTGGCCGGGGTGGTGGTGAACAACGCCATCGTGCTGCTGGACGCGGTGCGTCAGTTCCAGCGCCGGGGCCAGAGCGTGCGCGAGGCCGTGGTGAGCGCGGGCATGGTCCGGTTCCGGCCGGTGCTCCTCACGGCCGTCACCACGATCCTGGGGCTGGTGCCCATGGCCCTCAAGATCAACATCGACTTCCTGCACCTGACCTACCAGTACAACACCGAGTCCTCCCAGTGGTGGCAGTCCATGGCCGTGGCCATCATCTTCGGCCTGGCCGTGGCCACCGTGCTCACCCTGGGGGTGGTGCCCACCCTGTACCTGCTCTACGCCCGGTTCCGGCTGTGGCTGTTCCGCAGGCTGGGCTGGAGGCTCGACCGCGAGATGGACATCATGGGCCTGGCCGAGGAGCTGGAGCAGGCCTCGGGGTAGGTTCTGCCGAGGCTCACACGGCGGGCCGGCGGTCCCGGAGGCCCCCGGCGCTGCGGAGGAACGTGGGCCCTGCGCCGGTGCGGGGGGCGTCGAGGATGCGGGCCAGGGTGGCCCGGACCGTGGCCGGGTCGTCGTCGAAGTCCCCGTGGTGGCGGGCGCGGGAGGCGCCGGCCGAGCCCACGGGCTCGGTGTTGGGGGCGAGGACCCAGCTCTCGCCCCGGACGAGCACCCGCCCCAGGTCCGGGTCGTCGGCCACGAACCGCTCCATGCCCAGGATCGGTTCCCCGTCCCGGACCCCGGGAATGCGCGGCCGGGCCTCGAAGGCGTTCGACACCAGGTACAGCAGGGACTTGTGATAGATGTTGGCGCAGTGGTCGTCCTGCTCGGCCTCGTCGGTCAGGGTGAACAAGGTGAACCGGCCGATGCCCCCGTCCCGCACGGCCGGGAGGTAGCAGGCCTTGAACAGTTCCACGGTGCACGCCGGCGCCCACAGGGTGCACGAGGCCACCGGCAGCCCCAGCCCCATGCGGCCCGCCATGGGCCCCGAGGGGATCCTCCCCCGGGCGGTGAGCCACTGGACCAGCGGGGCCAGGAAGATGCTCCCGGCGCTGTGGCCGGCCAGATGGATCTCCAGGTCCGGGTCGGCCCGGGCCAGGTCGGCCACGAGCTCCCCCACCCACCGGGCCGCGCCGTCCCGGCGCGTGGTGGAGCGCAGCGCGTTCTCCTTCATCTCGTCCCACACCGCCTTGCCGCCCAGGCCCCGGGCCAGGGGCTCCAGGGCGTCGTCCAGCCGGTCCAGCAGGAAGTCCTTGGCCTTGTCCCAGAACCCCTCGGGCCGCCGCCGGCCCAGGGCGTCGTCCAGGATGTTCCGGACCGTGGTCCAGAAATCCGTCTTCCACACGAAGGCCAGGGGGTAGACCTCGGCCCCGAGCAGGGCCGCCCGGTACTCGGCCACCCGCTGGATCGCGGTCTTCTCGTCCACCAGCCCCCCGTGGGCGTAGAGGAGCACGCGTTTCCGGCCCCACCCGGCCACGGCCCGAGGGATCTCGGTGCGCACGATCTCGGCCACCTCGGCCCGGGAGGTGCCGTAGGTGCCGCCCTGGCGCAGCCGGCCGTCGTTGCCCACGCTCACCAGGTGGGGCCGCAGGTCGGCGTAGGCGTAGCCGCCGGCCAGGTTGCCCCGGGCCGACAGCCCGGCGGCCACGGTCTGGCGGGCCAGCGCCACCGGCGCCCCGAGCCGGGTCACCCACACGTCCATGGCGTTCTCGAACCAGTCGTCGTAGGTGACCAGCGCGAGCCCCCGCTGCCCCCACCCCGGCCCCCAGGAGTTCTGGATCCAGAACCCCCTCTCGTCGTAGGCCACGATGGCGAAGGCATGGCCGCCCACCCGGTCGGGCCGGTGGGGGATCACCCCGTCGGCCTCGGACTCATACCACCCCGTGTGGATCCAGGAGGTGGCGAACAGCACCCCCACCTCGGCCAGGGCCGTGTGGAGCGCGGCCAGGTCGTGGTGGTTCACCCGGTAGTAGGCGCCCAGGGGCCGGCGGCCGGCGTCCCGGGCGATCGCGGCCGTGAGTCGGCCCCGGTTCCGGCGCCGGGGCCAGAGCCGTGCCGCGCACACCCCGTGCTTGTGCCAGCCCTTCACCGCGCCCCGGGCGCTGGAGCCCTCGTAGCCCTCGCCGGGCCACTCGTCGTACCGCCGGGCCAGATCGTAGAGCATCCAGGGGCTCACCCGGGTTCGGTCGGGCTCCACGCTGCGGGTGCGCAGCAGGAAGTGGACCACCGTGGCCAGCCCGAACCCGGTGCATGCGCCGTCCGGCCCCTGGTCCAGCACCGGCACCCGGGCCCGCCGGAACCGCTCCACCGGCAGCCGGGGGGGCACCTCGATCAGGGTGGGCTCGAACAAGCGGTCGCGGAAGTCGGCCGTGTCGGGCCGGGCGTCGAAGCGGTAGGTCTCGAAGGGGACCGGGGACATGGAAGCGCTCCTTTCCCTACGGAGAAGAGGGCGGTTGGGACGGGGCGTCCGGCCCGGGCCGGCGCATCGAGCCGAACAGGTAGCCCACGATGGCGCCCAGGATGCCCATGGCCGCGGTGAGCTGCTGCTCGGCATCGGCCAACACCACGATGAACACGGTGGCGAACACCACGAGAACGAGCCCGCTTGCGTTGAGGACCTGGGCGGTCGAGTGGGGGGATCGCCACAGCAGAACCCCGAGCACCGAGGCCAGGCTCACCACCAGGGTGATGCTCAGCAGCACGCACTCGATCACCCGGTTGGCCTCCTGCTTCATCCGGTACTCGTGCAGGAGCTTCAGATAGAGCTGGTAGTCGGTGCTCGTCGCCGTGAGGTCCGAGGGCGGCACACCGGCGAGGTCGGTGGCATCCACCAGTTTCATCAGCGCGTCCACCCGGTTCGGGGCGGGGGTGTCGCCGGGCGCCCCACCCGGCACGAGGACGAGGAAGGCGGCGAGGACGGCCACCGGCAGCGGGCCCCGACCGATCACGGCTGTTCCTCCAGGATCCGCAGGAACCGGTAGTACCGGTACGCGGCCTCCTCGTTTCCCTGCTCCTTTGCCTGCTTCAGCCGCTCCGCGAGCCGTGCCGCCAGGTCCCGGCGTTCCTCTGGGGTGAGCCGGGCCGCCTGCTGCCGAAACTCCCGGAACGGGTCGGGCCGGGGCGCGGGCTGCTGAGCCGGGGGCGGAGGGGCGAAGGGGCGCAACTCGCCGCCCCACCCCGGTTGGGCGCCGAGCCAGAGCGGAACGCCGAGGCCGAGCAGCAGAGGTTTCCAACGCATCAGGGCCGCCCCTTTCGGGCCGCGACGATCGGCCCAACGTTCTCGGGAAGCACCGGAACCCCCTCGATCTCGTCCGGGAGGGGAGGGTCCACGGAACATGCCGGCCGCTCCGTGCCGACCCGGATGCAGGCCGCCCCGTCGGGCCCGAGCCCCACCCAGACCCCCACCACCCCGGTTCTCGAAAGAAGGGCGGCCCGATGCCGGGCCAGCACGTCTTGGGCCTGATCCACGGTGGCCATCGCGTCTCCTGGAGGAACGAAAGAACAACCTGCCGCAGGTTCGGGCGGTGTCAACGAACCGCCCCGGTGTGCCCGTTGCCGCGGCACGGTGCCAAGGTCCACCCCCGGGTGGGGGCTGCGGTCGACCAACTCGGGGAAGCTCAGAAGAAGTCGAACCGCACGTAGGGCACGAACACCGAGTCGGGGTGTCGAAAGCTCACCCGGGACGTGGACCCCCCGCCCGACGTGTAGGCATGGACCCGCAGCTGTACCTCGGCGATCTGCACCTCGCGCACCGCCTGTTCCACCCCTTCGGTTGCCATGACCACCTCCCGGGCCTCGCCCGCTTGTGGGAACCCCCGTCGAGGGGCACCCAACCCGATCCAGATCACCGGGGAGTCACCGGGGAGTCACCGGAACGTCACCGGGCAGAAAAATATCCGTTTGGTGCGAGAAAGAACCGAAAGGACGGGAGCGCGGGGGGCTATTTGAGGAGCCGTTCGAGCCGGTCGATACAGCGATCGAGGCGGTCCAGGGCCGCGGCGAGGCGGGGATCAGGGGATTCGAGGGGCGGCCGAGGCGGTCCAGGGAGCCGCGCCTGTTCGGCCAAGCGAAGGGTCTCGGGGTCGGGGGTGGCGTCCAGTTGATCGCGCAGCGCAGCCCGGCATCGCTCGAACTGGCGGAGGGCGAGCCCCCGGCGGCCGGCCTCCAGGTGGATCTGCATGACGTGGCGGTGCACGTCTTCGCGCAGCGAATCCTCGTCCAGCAGGCGCAAGGCCGCAGCCAGGGCCTGTTCGTACATGCCGTAGTACGCGTAGAAGCGGGTCAGGGTCTCGAGCGCGGCATGGCGCCTGCGGCGGACGCTCTCCCGTTCCAGATCGATCCACGGGGCGTCCCACCCGGAGAGGAGATCCCCGGTGTGGAGGGCGAGCCCGGCCTCGGCCTGGGTCGCCCGATCAAACGAAAGGGAGTGGAAGGGGTGGGTCGCCGCCGGCTCGGTGAGTCGGAGAAACTCGTCGAGGTCGAACCAGTGCCCATCGAGGTCGATCGCCACCTCCGCACGGTTCGCGACGAGGCACCGTCCGCCGCCGAGTGCCCCGTTGAGCCTCCACAGGGCGGTGCTGAGGCAACGCCGGGCGCGCGCGTCGGGCAGGCCGGCCCAGAGGGTTCCCGCGAGGGTGTCCCGGGGCACTCTGCGTCCGGCGCACAGGAGATAGGCAAGCACGGCGGCCGCGCTGGCCGGCAGGGAAACCGCCTGGCCGCTCGGTACACACTCCACCCGCAGTTCGCCCAGCACGAAGAACCGAAGCCCGCCCATCGCAGTGTCTCCGGAGTCCGGAGCAGCGGCCCCGCCCGCTGGTCCGTTGTTCAAGGGAGAGCGAGTGTACCGGAAAGGGGGCCCAGCACAAGAAAGAAGGAGGGGCCGGTGAGACCCCTCCCTTGTGCGGTGCGCAGTTCGTGGGAGACGGCGGGTGGGGCCGGGGCTACACCCGGGGTTGGCCCTCGTCCCCGAGCCAGTCCTGGTAGAAGCTCATGTACTTGAACGCCCCGTCGGGCACGATGGCCACGCCCACGCCGCCTTCGGTGCGGGCCTTCTCCCGGGCCGCCCACAGAACCGCCCCCGACGAGGGGCCCACGAGCAGGCTCTCGGTCCGCGCCACCTCGATGGCGGTGCGGTAGGCGGGCTCGTCGGGCACGGTGATCGTCTCGTCCACCACCGACGGATCCAGGATCTCTGGCTGCTTCGACTCCTCGAAGTTCTTGAGCCCGGGCAGGCGGTGGCCCCGCTGGGGCTGGATCGCCACGATCCGGACGTCCGGATTCTGCTCCTTGAGGTACCGTCCCACACCCGTGATCGTGCCGCAGGTGCCGTACCCGGCGAAGAAGTGGGTGATCCGGCCCTCGGTCTGCTCCCAGATCTCGGGGCCGGTGGTCTCGTAGTGGGCGCGGACGTTGTCCGGGTTCTCGTACTGGTTGGGCATCACGTACTCGTCCCGGGTCCTCGGCCCCTCGGCGATGCTCTTGGCGAGCGCGATGGCCCCGTCCTTGGGGTGGTTGATGGGGCACAGGTCGTCCGGGGTGGGCCACACCTCCGCGCCCAGAAGCCGGAGCACGGTGAGCTTCTCCTCGGGCAGGGCGCTGGGCACGGTGATGGTCGCCTTCACCCCCAGAAGGTTCGCCAGCGCCACCAGCGCGATGCCGGTGTTCCCCGAGGTGGGCTCCACGATCTTCTTGCCCTGGGGCAGCTCCCCCCGCTCCCGAAGGCCCTTTAGCAGGTAGGCCGCGGTGCGGTCCTTGACCGAGCCGAACGGGTTGAAGCACTCGAGCTTGCCGTACAGCTCCATGGGCCCCTCGGGGGCGAACCGGCCCAGGCGCACAAGGGGGGTGGGATTGTCCGGGTTGGCCACCAGGTCCGCGATGCTGTCGTACACACGGCGGGAAGCGGGCATGACGATCTCCTGTCGTCGGGTGGAAAATGGTTTGGTTAGGCTGATTATTTCACAGCTATAAAGTAGGGTCAAGAGAATCCGATAATTTATCCGAATGGTGTGCTTTCGGTCGGACCGCTTCGTGCCGTCTGCCGGAAACCGCTCGGATTCATTGGTGACTTCTCCGGGCCCTCTTGACACGGCGGCCGGTCCCACTACACTGCGCGGGGCCGGTAAGGAGGGCCGCACCCGAGGGCCCCGATGATCCACTGTTCCGTTTCGCAGAAACGTATGCGGATTGCGGCGGTGGGGCTGGAGGCCCCTCCTTCGCTGAACGGCCTCGCAGGGGCCGCCTCGGCGCGGTCCGCTGCGGCGCGTGAGAGCACGCGCCGCGGCCGCTCCCCTGGCGCCGGGCGGCCCGGGCTGCTCGGCCGTCGCGCTTCGTCGGGGCCTCCAGCCCCACCGCGTGGGAACAGCACGGAATTTCCGAAACACGACACTACGGAGGGAACGTGGACGATTTCGTACGGGCGGCGCAGGAGGATGGGCCGTGATCCGGGTGGAGATCCCCGGGGCCGGGACTTTGGAGGTCCGCACCGTGCTCGCGGACTTCAACGGAACCCTGGCGGTGGACGGCCGGGTGGAGCCGGAGGTGAGGGAGCGGCTGGCCGCCCTGGCGGCCCGGGTCCGGGTGGTGGTGGCCACGGCCGACACCTTCGGCACGGTGGGCGAGGAGATCTCCGTGCCAGGGGTGGAGGTGCGGCGTTTGACCCCGGGGTTCCAGTCGGCCCAGAAGGAGAAGATCCTCGAGCGGCTGGGGCCGGAGACCGCCGCGGCCGTGGGCAACGGGGTCAACGATCACCGGATGGTCGCCCGGGCTGCCCTGGGCATCGTGGTGATGGGGCCGGAGGGGGCGGCGTGGGAGACGCTGAGGAGGGCCCGGATCGTGGTGCCCAGGCCGCAGGACGCCCTGGACCTCCTGCTCCATCCCAAGCGCCTGGTGGCCACGCTGCGGGACTGACGGCTCCCTGACCTCCGGGCTGTGGTAATTCTGACAGCTGGTATGGCCGCACGCGGCTCTCCACCAGGCCCCCGAACTTTGGTGCGGTTCGAGACCTGTCCAGCCGCCTAGCAGCCTAGCCACTCAGCGGGCCGAAGGCCCCAAACCGACGACCGTTGACCGTAGACCGACGACCGAAGTTATTGGGAATGCTTGGAGACCAACAAAGGGGGTCCAGCCTTCCGGCCTTCAAGCTTTCCAGCCTTCTAACCTCTGAGCCTTCAAGCGGGCCGAAGGCCCCGACCAACGACCGACGACCAACGACCAACGACCGAACTTATGGACACCGTGCGACCTGCAGAGCTGTGGGAGACCGTGGAGGGGGCACGCGAGCCGGACACGGTTCGGTGCCGGCTGTGCCACCACCGGTGCCGGATCGCCCCGGCGCGCAGGGGCCTGTGCGGGGTCCGGGAGAACCGGGACGGCAGCCTGGTCACCCTGGTATACGGCCGGCTGGTCGCCCGAAACGCGGACCCCATCGAGAAGAAGCCCCTGTTCCACGTGGCGCCGGGAAGCATGTCGTATTCCATCGCCACGGCGGGGTGCAACTTCCGGTGCGGCCACTGCCAGAACTACCAGATCAGCCAGGCGGTGACCGAGCTCGGAATGCTGCCGGGGCGGTTCGTGCCCGCCCGGGCCGTGGTGGAGGACGCCGTGGCCGCGGGCTGCCGGTCGGTGGCGTACACCTACACCGAGCCCACGGTGTTCTTCGAGTACGCCCGCGACTGCATGACCCTGGCCCACGAGGCCGGCCTCCTGAACGTGTTCGTGACCAACGGGTACATGAGCCCCGAGTGCCTGGATGCGCTGGAAGGGCTCCTGGACGCGGCCAACGTGGACCTGAAGGCCATGACCGACGGGTTCTACCGGTCGGTGTGCGGGGCCCGCCTCCAGCCGGTGCTCGACACCATCGCGGAGCTGGTGCGCAGGGGGGTGTGGGTGGAGGTCACCACCCTGCTGATCCCGGGGCGGAACGACTCGGACGACGAGCTTCGGGAGGCGGCCCGGTTCCTGAGGGGGCTGAGCCCCGACATCCCCTGGCACGTGACGGGGTTTTTCCCCACCTACCGCCTCACCGACGCCCCCCCCACCCCGGCCGCCACCCTGATCCGGGCCTGGGAGATCGGCTTGGAGGAGGGGCTGCGGTTCGTGTACACCGGGAACCGGCCGGGCCACGGGGGGGAGGACACCGTGTGCCCGTCGTGCGGCGCCGTCGTGCTGGGCCGGCTCGGGTACGCGGTGACCGCTCGCAACCTCGACCCGGAGGGCCGGTGCCGGCGCTGCGGCGCCGCGGTCCCCGGCCTGGAGATGGGAGAACGGCCATGAGATACAAGCGCATCGTGGTGCCTCTGGACGGAAGCGAGCTCGCGGAGAGGGCGTTGGACGAGGCGATCCCCCTGGCGCGGGAGGCGGGGGGGGAGGTGGTGCTCGTGGGGGTGCTCGACCTCACTGCCGGCATGTACGATGTGTACGCCGAGGCGTTCAACCCGGCGGACCTGCGAGCCCAGCTCGAGCGGTTCCTCGAGGCGGCCCTCGACCGGGCCAAGGAGCGGGTGGAGGCAGCAGAGGTGCCGGCGCGCCGGTTCCTGCGGGTGGGGGTGCCCCACGAGGAGATCGCCGCCCTGGCCCGGGAGGAGAACGCGGACCTGCTGGTGATGACGACCCACGGCCGCAAGGGGATCAGCCACCTGCTGTTGGGGAGCGTCACGGAACGGGTGATCCGCACCGCCCCGTGCCCCGTGCTGGTGGTCCGGCCGGCCGAGGAACCGAAGGAAGCCCCTTGATGTCCCGGGCCCGGAGGGCCGTAAACCGTTCACGATTTACGATTCACGATTCACGGCCCCCCCACCTATCTGTAGGAGCCACCTCCCGGTGGCGATCCGGCCCGGAGGACCGTCAGGGCCCCGGACTGACGCCGGGGGTCGCCTGCGGGAGCAGGCTCCCAGGGGGGCGGGCCCTGGCCGTCGAGGTTGGATTTGAGCCGTAGAGCCTCCCAGCGGGCCGAAGGCCCGAAGAGGGGCTTGACACCGTCGTATTGATGCAGTAAAAGACGATAAAGGTCATCAATATGATCATCACGAGAGCGACCGAGTACTCGATCCGCGCGGCCCTGTACCTGGCCGAGAGGTACCCGGCTCCGGTGGTCTCGAAGCAGGAGATCTGCGAGGCCGAGGGGATCACCCCCGCGTTCCTGACAAAGATCCTCCAGCCCCTGATCCACGCGGGGATCGTTCGTTCCAAACGGGGCGTGTCCGGGGGGTTCGCCCTGGCCCGCGACCCGGCTCGGCTGACCCTCCTGGACATCATGGAGGCGGCCGAGGAGCCCATGCTCCTGAACGTCTGCCTGCTGGAGAACCATCCGTGCGAGCGGGAGTGCACCTGCCCGGTGCACGAGCTTTGGGCCGAGGCCCGGGATCGGTTGGCCGAGATCTTTTCGCGCAAGTCCTTGACCGAGCTGGTCGAGGAGAGACGCCGCCTCCGGACGAGGTCGTGTCGGAAGGGGTCGTGATCCGACGGACCCACCGGTCCGGAGGCGCCGAGGGAGCCGGTCCGACGCATCCCCTGGGGCCCCGGGATGCGCCCGCGGCCGGTTCACGACCACGATCCATCACCGACACCCGTCCTGAGGAGGAGATCCATGCGAAAGGTGGGGTATGTCTCGACCGTGCTCGCCGCGGTGGCGTTTGCGGCCGCGGCCTACGCAGGGGACCCGACCGAGTCCCATCCGTTCTTCCCGAGCCTGTTGAACACGGCCACGGGCAAGCCGGTGAAGTCCACGGCGTTCTACCCTCCGTCCAAGTGCAAGGGCTGTCACGCCGAGATCTTTGACCAGTGGAAGGGCTCGATGCACTCCAACGCCTACCGGGACCCGGTGTTCCAGGCCCTGTGGAAGCTGGCGAACAAGGAGACCAACGGCCTGACCGACAAGCTGTGTGCCGGGTGCCACACGGCCGTGGGCACGGTGAGCGAAGAGGTGCGCATGGGCGAGGACGGCGAGTTCCACGTGAGCGAGATCGCCGAGGAGGGGGTCCAGTGCCACCTGTGCCACAGCGTGGTGGGCACCCGCATGCTGGAGACCCCGACCACCATGCCCCAGAACGCGAGCATCGTGGTGGACCCCAGCCTGGTCATGCGGGGGCCCTACGACGACGCCAAGCCCATGTGGCACAAGGCCGCGTACTCCGAGCTGCACACCAAGGCCGAGTTCTGCGGCAACTGCCACAACGTGTTCCATCCGCTCAACAACTTCCACATCGAGAACACCTACAACGAGTGGAAGTTCTCGGTGTACGCCCAGAAGGGGATCGTGTGTCAGGACTGCCACATGATGCCGGTGGAGAAGGCCATCGAGGTGGCCCGCACCCTCCAGAAGCCCAAGAACCCCGGCAAGGCCTCGCCCATGGGCCCCGACCGGGACAACGTGTTCACCCACGAGTTCGTGGGCGGCAACTTCACGGTGACCGCGCTCCTTGGGGCGGACAAACACGCCGAGATCGCCCGGAAGCGCCTGAAGAGCGCGGCCGAGTTGGAGCTGTTGCTCCCCGAGGAGGCCGACGACGGCGACATCGCCCGATTCACGGTGCGGGTCCACAACGTGGGCGCCGGCCACAACCTGCCCACCAGCCTCACCGAGGTGCGGCAGATGTGGCTCGACGTGCGGGTGACCGACGCGAGCGGCCGCGAGCTGTACCGGTCGGGCGCCCTGGACGAGGACCACAACCTCCAGGAGGGCACGGTGCTGTTCCGGGCCGAGTCCGTGGACGCCCAGGGACGCCACACCATCAAGCCCTGGGAGATCGTGCGGTTCGCCTACAACACCACGATTCCGCCCAAGGGGTACGCGGACCGGGAGTTCGCCTTCCTGGTGCCCGACGACGCCAAGGGTCCGGTGAGGGTGGAGGTGAAGCTGCGCTACCGGTCCTATCCCCAGGCCGTGGCGAACCTGCTGCTGGGCGACGAGGCCCCGGTCCTGCCGATCGTGGACATGGCCGAGGCCGAGGGCACGATCCCGGTGGACTGATCCGGCCCGGACGGGCCGGAGGAACCCGCGGGGCGGACGGGCAACAGGCGGCCCGTCCGCCCCGTTTTCTGTTGCGCGCCTTCAAGCACTCCTCCGTTTCTGCTACTCTGCGGCCGCCATGCCCGAGCGAAACCCCGAAGCCGAACGCCTGGATCGTATCCTGCAGACCCTGAAACGGGTGCACCCGGACGTGGCGCCCAGCCTGAACCACCGTTCGCCGTGGGAGCTGCTGGTGGCCACGATCCTGTCGGCCCAGTGCTCCGACGTTCAGGTGAACCGGGTGACGCCGAAGCTGTTCCGGCGGTTCCCCACCCCGGAAGCGCTGGCCGAGGCCGAGCCCGACGAGGTGGAGCCGCTGATCCGATCGATCGGGCTGTTCCGGGGGAAGGCCCGCAACCTGGTGGCCGCCGCCCGCATCGTGGCCGGGCGGCACGGGGGGCGGGTGCCGGCCGATCGGGAGGCCCTGGAGGCGCTCCCCGGCGTCGGCCGAAAGACCGCCTCGGTGGTGCTGGGCCAGGCGTTCGGCATCCCGGCGTTTCCGGTGGACACCCACGTGGCCCGGGTGTCCCACCGCCTGGGGTTCTCGCCCCGGCCCGAGCCTCGGGAGGTGGAGCGGAGGATGACCCGGCTCATGGCGCCCGAGCGGTGGAACCTGGCCCATCTGCTCCTGATTCGTCACGGCCGCGCGGCGTGCCACGCCCGCCGGCCCGCCTGTGCCCGTTGCCCTGTGGAAAGGTCGTGCCCATGGCCGCACAAGCCCACAGCCTGACCCCGATGGACCGCCGGGTCCAGCTGCGGCTCGAGGCGATCCGCCGGCTCATGCGCAAAGGGGCGGTGGTGAACCTGCGCCGGATCGTGGAGAAGACCCACCCGGCCGACCTGGCGGCCATCTTCCAGGAGCTCAACGATCTCGAGCAGGGCCGGCTGTTCCAGATCCTGGTCCAGGCCGGCCTGGCCGGGGACGTGCTCAGCGAGCTCGACCCCGACGTGCTCCAGGGCCTGGTCGAGAGCCTGAGCGACGAGGAGCTGGCCGAGATCCTCTCCGGAATGGACGCGGACGACGCCGCCGACCTGCTGGCGCTGCTGCCCGAGGACCGCCGCTCGGGGATCCTCGCGGCCATGAACCTGGAGGACAGCGAGGACATCGGCAAGCTCCTGGGCTATCCCGAGGACTCGGCCGGCGGCATCATGACCTCGTCGTTCTTCGCCCTGGGTGAGGGGGTCACGGTCGAGGAGGCGATCCGGGCGATCCAGGGGGCCGAGGAGGCCGAGACGGTCTTCTACGTGTACGTGGTGGACGACGAGGGCCGGCTGGTGGGGGTGGTGAGCCTGCGCCAGCTGATCACCTCGCCCCCCACGGCCACGTTGCGGCAGATCATGGCCACCGACGTGATCAAGGTGGACGTGCACACCGACCAGGAGCAGGTGGCCCGGGTGGTGGCCAAGTACGACCTGCTGGCCATCCCGGTGGTGGACGAGGCCGAGCACCTGGTCGGGATCATCACGGTGGACGACGTGATCGACGTGCTCCGCGAGGAGGCCACGGAGGACGTGTTCAAGATGGCCGGCACGAGCCAGGAGGAGCTCGTGTACGGCAACCGAGTGCTTCCGATCGTGCGGATCCGGATGCCCTGGCTGGTGATCAACCTGTTCGGCGGCATCCTCACCGGCACGATCCTGTGGTGGTTCCGGGCGACGGTGGAGGAGATCATCGCGCTGGTGTCCTTCGTGCCGGTCATCACGGCCATGGGCGGCAACGTGGGCACCCAGAGCTCGTCCATCCTGGTTCGGGCCTTCGCCACCGGGCGGGTGGACTTCCAGAACCTGCGGGCCCACCTGTGGAAGGAGGTGCGGGTGGGGCTCCTGCTGGGTCTGGTGTGTGGGGTGCTGGTGGGAGGGGTGGCCCTGGTGTGGCACGGCAACGTGTTCCTGGGGATCGTGGTCGCGGTGTCGATGGTGGCCGCCATGACCGTGGCGGCCACCATGGGCACCCTGGCCCCGGCCCTGTTTCGGAAGCTGGAGATCGACCCGGCCGTGGCCTCGGGCCCGTTCGTGACCACCGCCAACGACATCACGGGCATCCTGATCTACCTGGGCACGGCCACGGCCCTCCTGCGTTTTCTCCCCCACGCGCGATGACCCCCCGCCGGACCGACGCGTTCGTGCTGCGGGTGCGGGCGTTCGGTGAGGCCGATCGGGTGGCCGACCTGCTCACGCCCGACCTGGGCCGGGTGCCGGCCCTGGCCCGGAGCGCCCGGCGGTCCCGCCGGCGGTTCGGGGGGGTGCTGGACTACTTCGTCCGGGTGCGGGCCGCCCTGCGGCCGGGCCGGGGCGAGCTGTGGCGGCTGGACGACGTGGAGCTGGTCCGGGACTACGGGGCCGTGGCCCGGGACCTGGACACCCATGCCGCGGCCGCCCACGTGCTCGAGGTGGCCTGGATGGGATCCCGCGAGGGGGCGCCGGGACGGGACCTGTTCGACCTGGTGGACGCGGCCCTGGCCGCCCTGGCCGCCGGCGCCGATCCCAAGAGCCTGCGCCGGGTGTTCCAGGCCCGGGTCCTGCGGGTGCTGGGGGTGGCGGGTGGGTTCGACCGGTGCCCGCAGTGCGGGGCCGGACTGGAGGGGGGGGCGGCCGTGGCCGCGGGGGCGGTGGTGTGCCCGGCCTGCGCCGGGCCGGCCGATCCCCGGATGCCGGCCGGCGCCGTGCGCACCCTGGCGGCGAGCGTGGGGGTCCCCCTGGACAAGCTCAAGTCGGTCCGGGTGACCCGGGCGGCCGAGGAGCACATCGGCCCGTTCCTGTGCCAGGCCCTGTGCCAAACCCTGGGCCGGAAGCCCCGCACCATCGATTGACCGGATTTCGCCCGGTCTGCTAACGTAATGCCCCCTTTTCCGCCAAAGAAAACAGAGGTTTTCCCCGTCAAACCAAAGAGCCGCATCGTCGGCAAGACCCTTGAGGAGGCGTTTCGCGTGAGCGACACTGGTCTGAACGGAAGTTGGGCCCTCATCCTGGGGGCTTCGAGCGGGTTCGGGGCGGCCACGGCCCGGGCCCTGGCCCGCAAGGGAGTGAACATCTTCGGCGTGCACCTGGACCGGAAGGCCACCCTGCCCCAGGTGGAGGCCCTGGTGGAGGAGCTCCGGGGCACCGGGGTTCGGGTTCGCTACTTCAACGTCAACGCGGCCGACGAGGCCAAACGCCGCGAGGTGCTCGACGCCGTGGCCGCCGAGTGCGGGGAAGGGCCCAAGGTGCGGGTGCTGATGCACAGCCTGGCCTTCGGGGCCCTGCGGTCGTTCGTGGGGGACCCGGCCGAGACCCTGACCAAGGCCCAGATGGAGATGACCCTGGACGTCATGGCCCACAGCCTGGTGTACTGGACCCAGGACCTGGTGGCCCGGGACCTGTTCGACCGCAACGGCCGGGTGTTCGCCATGACCAGCTCCGGGGGGCAGCGGGTGTGGGCCTACTACGGCGCGGTGTCCGCGGCCAAGGCGGCCCTGGAGAGCCACATCCGGCAGCTGGCCCTGGAGCTGGCGCCCCGGGGCATCACGGCCAACGCCATCCGGGCCGGGGTCACCGACACCCCGGCGCTCCGGAAGATCCCGGGTCACGAGCAGATGGTCGAGGTGGCCCGTTCCCGCAACCCCATGGGCCGCCTGACCACCCCCGAGGACGTGGCCGAGGCCATCGCGCTCCTCTCAGAGCCCGCCAGCCACTGGATCACCGGCAACGTGATCGGGGTGGACGGCGGAGAGGACATTACGGGCTAGAAGGCTGGGAGGCTGGAAGGCCGGAAGGGCTAGCCGCCCGGCAGACAAAAGGAGCTCTCTCCATGACGTTTCAGGAGGTCATCCTCAGGCTCGAGCGGTACTGGGCGTCCCAGGGGTGTCTGATCGCCCAGCCCTGCGACATCGAGGTGGGCGCGGGCACCATGAACCCCCACACCTTCCTGCGCTGCCTCGGGCCGGAGCCGTGGTTCGTGGCGTACGTGGAGCCGAGCCGCCGGCCCACCGACGGCCGCTACGGCGAGAACCCCAACCGGCTCCAGCACTACTACCAGTATCAGGTCATCCTCAAGCCCTCTCCCCACGACGTGCTCGAGCGCTACATCGGCAGCCTCAAGGCCCTGGGTATCGACCCCCTGGAGCACGACATCCGGTTCGTGGAGGACGACTGGGAGAGCCCCACCCTGGGGGCCTGGGGCCTGGGGTGGGAGGTGTGGCTCGACGGCATGGAGATCACCCAGTTCACCTACTTCCAGCAGGCCGGAGGGATCGACTGCCGGCCGGTGTCGGCCGAGATCACCTACGGCCTGGAGCGGATCGCCATGTACCTGCAGGGGGTGGACAGCGTGTTCGATCTGGTGTGGGTCGACGGGGTGACCTACGGCGACGTCCACCACCGGGGCGAGGTGGAGGGGAGCGTGTACAACTTCGAGGAGGCCGACGTGGCCATGCTGTTCGATCTGTTCGACCGGTGCGAGGCCGAGGCGAAGCGGGTGATCGAGAAGGGGCTCGTGCTGCCGGCCTACGACTACACGCTCAAGTGCTCCCACACCTTCAACCTGCTGGACGCCCGGGGGGCCATCAGCGTGACCGAGCGCACCCGGTTCATCGGCCGGGTCCGGGACCTGGCCCGGCGGGTGGCCGAGGCCTACACCGCCCAGCGCGAGGCCCTGGGCTGGCCCCTGCGGGGCAAGTTCGACCTGCGGCCGGCCGGGGAGGTGATGCCATGAGCCGCGGCCTGGAGCTGCTGCTGGAGGTGGGCACCGAGGAGATCCCGGCGGGGTTCCTGCCGCCGGCCCGGGCCCAGTTGGCCGAGGCCGCCCGAAAGGGCCTGGAGGCCCAGCGGATCGGGTTCGAGGCCGTGCAGGCCCTGGGGACCCCGCGGCGGCTGGTGCTCCACGTGACCGGCGTGGCCGACCGGCAGGCCGACGCGGTGGAGGAGAAGATCGGGCCGCCGGTGTCCGCCGCGTTCGACGCCGAGGGCCGGCCGACCCGGGCCGCGGAGGGGTTCGCCCGGTCGAACGGCGTGGCCGTGGAGGACCTGCTTCGGGTGGAGACCGAGCGGGGCCTGTACGTGGCGGTGCGCCGGGAGCTCGCGGGCCGGCCCACGGCCGACGTGCTGGCCGAGGCGATCCCCCAGTGGCTGTCGGCGCTTCGGTTCCCCAAGGTCATGCGGTGGGGCGAGGGGGAGTTCGCGTTCGCCCGGCCGGTGCACTGGGTGGTGGCGCTGCTGGGCGACGAGGTGATCCCGTTCTCCTTCGGGGGGGTGGAGTCGGGCCGCCAGAGCCGGGGGCACCGGTTCCACCACCCCGGCGCCGTGGACGTCATGGACCCGCCCGACTACTTCCGGAAGATGAAGGAGGCGTGGGTGGTCGTCGATCCCGAAGAGCGCCGGGCTCTGATCCGCGAGGGGGTGGAGGCGGCCGCCCGCAAGGTGGGGGGCGAGCCCCTGGCCGACGAGGACCTGCTCACCACCGTGGTGGACCTGGTGGAGTACCCGGTGCCCGTGGCCGGGAGCTTCGAGGAGCGCTACCTGGAGCTGCCCCGGGAGCTCCTGATCCTCACGATGAAGCACCACCAGAAGTACTTCGCCGTGGTGGACGGCCGGGGCCGGCTGCTCAACCACTTCGTGGCCGTGTCCAACACCCGGGCCCGGGACCTCACCGTGGTGGCCCGGGGCAACGAGAGGGTGCTCCGGGCCCGGCTGGCGGATGCGCGGTTCTTCTTCGACGAGGACCAGAAGCGCTCCCTCGAGGAGCACCTCGAGGGGCTGAAGGACGTGGTGTTCCAGTCGAAGCTGGGCACCAGCTACGAGAAGGTGGAGCGGTTCCGGGCCCTGGCGGCCGAGATCGCCGAGCGGGTCTGCCCGGACCGGAAGGCCGTGGTGGACCGGATCGCGCGGCTCGCCAAGGCCGATCTGGTGACCCAGATGGTCTACGAGTTCCCCGAGCTCCAGGGCGTCATGGGCCGGGAGTACGCCCTGCGGGCGGGCGAGGATCCGGTGGTGGCCCGGGGGATCGAGGAGCACTACTGGCCGGCCCAGGCCGGCGGGCCGGTGCCGTCCACGGACGAGGCGGCCTGCGTGAGCCTGGCCGACAAGATCGACACGATCGTGGGGTGCTTCGGGGTGGGGCTGATCCCCACCGGCGCGGCCGACCCCTACGCCCTCCGGCGGCAGACCCTGGGCATCCTGCGGATCCTGCTGGAGCGGGGGCTCCGGCTGCCCCTGGGCTGGCTGGTGGACCGGGCCCTGGCCGGCCTGGCCGACAAGCTGACCCGGCCGGCGGGCGAGGTGCGCTCGGACGTGCTCCAGTTCTTCCGGGGCCGGCTCGAGGGATTGCTGGCCCAGCAGAACCTGGACGCCGACCTGGTGGCCGGGGTGCTGGACCGGGGGTTCGACGACGTGCTCGACGCGGCCGGCCGGGCCCGGGCGCTTCAGAGGGCCCGCTCCGACGGCCGGCTCGACCCCCTGGCCGAGACCTTCAAGCGGGTGGGGAACATCCTGAAGGGGAAGGAACCCGGCGAGGTCCGGCCGGAACGGCTCGGAGCCCAGGCCGAGCAGGCCCTGTGGGACGCCTACCGGTCGGTGGCCGAGACCATGGAGGAGGCGGCCGGCCGGGGGGACTACGACGCGTTCCTGGACGCGGCGAGGCCCCTGAAGGCGGCCGTGGACCGGTTCTTCGACGAGGTGCTGGTGATGGACCAGGACCCCGAGGTCCGGGCCAACCGCCTGGCGTTGCTGGGCGCGGTGGCCCGGCTGCTGGGCCGGGTGGCGGAGTTCTCGAGAATCGGCTAAAAGGCTAGGAGGCTGGGACGTTAGGACGTTAGGACGTTCCGTTCGCACCTCCGCACGTCCACGCGTCCGCACGGTGAAACGACCAACGACCGGCGACGAACGGCCTTCAACGATTCCCGATTTACGGTTCCCATATTCCCTTCACACCAGGAGGACGCCATGGCCAAGTACGTGTACACGTTCGGGGCGGCTCGGGCCGAGGGCCGGGCCGGCATGAAGGACCTGTTGGGCGGCAAGGGCGCCAACCTGGCGGAGATGTGCCATCTGGGCATCCCGGTTCCGGCGGGGTTCACCATCACGACCGAGGTGTGCACCTACTACTATGAACACGGGGGCACGTATCCCCAGGGCCTGCGGGAGGACGTGGAGAAGGCCCTGGCGTTCATGGCCGAGGTGATGGAGGCCCGGTTCGGCGACCCGGACAACCCGCTCCTGGTCAGCGTGCGCAGCGGCGCCCGCCAGTCCATGCCGGGCATGATGGAGACCGTGCTCAACGTGGGTCTGTGCTCCTCCACGATCCCGGGCATGGTGCGCCGGACCGGCAACGAGCGGTTCGTGTACGACTCGTACCGCCGGCTCATCATGATGTACGCCGACGTGGTCATGGAGAAAGCCGCGGGGATCGAGCCGGCCGAGGGCGAGGCGATCCGGGTGCAGCTCGAGCACCTCATGGACGCCCGCAAGAAGGAGAAGGGGGTCACCGCCGACACCGACCTCACGGCCGACGACCTCAAGGCTTTGTGCGACGCCTTCCGCCGCCGGGTGGAGGAGGTGCTGGGCAAGCCGTTCCCCGACGACCCCATGGACCAGCTGTGGGGGGCGATCGGGGCGGTGTTCCAGAGCTGGAACGGCAAGCGTGCGGTCCAGTACCGGCGCATCGAGGGCATCCCGGACGAGTGGGGCACGGCCGTGAACGTGCAGGCCATGGTGTTCGGGAACATGGGCGAGCGCAGCGCCACCGGCGTGGGGTTCACCCGGAACCCGGCCACCGGCGAGAACTCCTTCTACGGCGAGTGGCTCCCCAACGCCCAGGGCGAGGACGTGGTGGCGGGCATCCGCACCCCGTACGCCATCAACGAGGCGAGCAAGAACGACGCGAACCGCCACCTGCCCACCCTCGAGGAGGCCATGCCCGAGGCCTACCAGGAGCTCCTGGAGGTCCGGAACCGGCTGGAGCGCCACTACCGCGACATGCAGGACATCGAGTTCACCGTGCAGGAGGGCCGGGTGTGGCTGCTGCAGACCCGCACGGGCAAGCGCAACGGCCCGGCCGCGGTGCGCATGGCCGTGGACATGGTGGACGAGGGCCTGATCGACAAGGCCGAGGCCGTCATACGGGTGAAGCCCAACCAGCTCGACGAGCTGCTCCACCCCATGGTGGACCCGGCGGCCGAGAGGTCGGCCCGGCCCCTGGCCCGGGGGCTGCCGGCCGGGCCGGGCGGGGCCACCGGCCGCATCGTGCTGACCCCGGAACGGGCCGAGGAGCGGGCGGCGGCCGGTGAGACCGTGATCCTGGTGCGGATCGAGACGAGCCCCGAGGACGTGCACGGCATGCACGTGGCCGAGGCCATCGTCACGGCCAAGGGCGGCATGACCTCCCACGCCGCCCTGGTGGCGCGGGGGTGGGGAAAGACCTGCGTCGTGGGGTGCGGCGCCCTCGAGATCGACGTGGCGGCCGGCACCGTGACCGTGGGCGACACCGTGCTGCGCGAGGGCGACGTGATCACGGTGAACGGCACCAAGGGGGTGCTCTACGCCGGGGAGCTGCCGCTGATCGTGCTGGACCCCGAGCGCCACGAGCACCTGGCCCGGTTCCTGGGGTTCTGCGACGAGCTGCGGCGGCTGGGGGTGCGCACCAACGCCGACCGGCCCGAGGACGCGGCCCAGGCCCGCCGGTTCGGGGCGGAGGGCATCGGGCTGTGCCGCACCGAGCACATGTTCTTCGGGGGGGAGCGCATCCGGGCCATGCGCGAGATGATCCTGGCCGAGACCCCGGAGGAGCGGGCCCGGGCCCTGGAGAAGCTGCTCCCGTACCAGAAGGAGGACTTCAAGGGGATCTTCCGGGCCATGGAGGGCCTGCCCGTGACCGTGCGGCTGCTGGACCCCCCGCTCCACGAGTTCGTGCCCCACGAGGACGCCCAGATCCGGGAGCTGGCCGAGACCATGGGCAAGGACCCCGAGGCCGTGCGCACCCGGGTGGCGCAGCTCAGGGAGATGAACCCCATGCTGGGCCACCGGGGGTGCCGCCTGGGGATCAGCTACCCCGAGATCACCCGGATGCAGGCCCGGGCCGTGCTGGAGGCCGCGGCCGAGCTGCGCAAGGAGGGCGTGGACGCCCGGCCCGAGATCATGGTGCCGCTGGTGGGGCACGTGGCCGAGCTGCAGGACCAGAAACGGCTCATCCTGGAGGTGGCCGAGGAGGTGAAGCGGGCCACCGGCGTGGACGATCTTCCGTTCCTGGTGGGCACCATGGTGGAGGTGCCCCGGGCTGCCCTGACCGCCGGCGAGATCGCGTCCGAGGCCGAGTTCTTCAGCTTCGGCACCAACGACCTGACCCAGATGACCTGCGGGTTCAGCCGGGACGACGCGGGGTCGTTCCTTCCCGTGTACGTGGAGAGGGGGATCTACCCCAAGGACCCCTTCCAGAGCATCGACCAGGAGGGGGTGGGGCAGCTCGTGGCCCTGGGCACCGAGCGGGGCCGGGCGGCGCGGCCCGACCTCAAGGTGGGGGTGTGCGGCGAGCACGGGGGCGACCCCGACTCCATCGCGTTCTTCCACCGGGTCGGCCTGGACTACGTGTCGTGCAGCCCGTTCCGGGTGCCGATCGCCCGGCTGGCCGCGGCCCAGGCGGCGGTGTCGGAGACGGCGTGAACCCCAGGGGGCTGTGCGCGGCGGTCGTTGCCGCGGCCCTGGCCTGGGCCGCGGCCGCCGGGGCCACGCCGGGTGGGGTGGCCCACGTGACCCTGGCCTCGGGCCTGGCCCAGAGCCGGTCGCGCACCTGCGGAACCTGCCACAACCCCGAGTTCTCCCTGTGGATCCGCCACCCCCACAGCCACTTCCTCATCGACCCGGACCGGGACCCGAGGCTGGTCAAGGCCCGGTGGGGCAAGCGGGTCGAGGGGTGGGCGGAGCACGTGGAGGGCCGGTTCGAGCGCGACCAGGTGGCCCTGGCCTACGGCATCATCCAGATCCAGGTGTACTTCCGGCGGGACCCGGACGGGTACCGGCTCCTCCCGGCCCAGTGGAACCTGGCCCGACGTCGGTGGGAGCCCCTGCCGGCCAGCCTCGAGGCGGTGCTCCGCAAGGGCCTCACCTGGGAGGACGGGTGCGCCGGGTGCCACACCACGGGGTATGACCCGACCACCCGCACGTTTCCCGAGGCGAACGCCGGATGCTCGGCCTGCCACGGCGACGGCCAGGCCCACGCCGACTCCGGGGGGCGGGAGCCGATCCTCCGTCCCACCACCCTCACCCCCCTGACCCGGGCCGCCCTGTGCGGGGCGTGCCACAGCCGGGGCCGGAGCCTCGACGGCAAGCACCCCTATCCCGTGGGGTTCCGGCCGGGGGACCGGCTCGAGGCCCGGTTCGAGCTCATCCGGCCCGACCCCGAGCGGACCACCTCCCATTTCTGGCGGGGGGGTGCCGAGCGGCTCCCGTTCATGGAGTACCAGGGGTTCGTGGAGAGCCGGCACGCCGGAGTGGGGCTGTCGTGCACCACCTGCCACCTTCCCCACGGGTCCGAATACCCCCACAGCCTGCGGCGCCGCAGCGAGGAGATCTGCTCGGGGTGCCACGAGGAGTCCGAGCTGGCCCTGGTGCCCGCCCACCAGCGCCACCCCGAGGACGAGGCCGGGTGTATCGACTGCCACATGGCGGTCACCAACCCGGACCGGGGGGCCTACCGGGTGCGGACCCACTCGCTTCGGGTGTGGGTGGCGGAGGATCCGGAGGGTGGTAGGGTGTACTCGGCATGCACCAGCGTGTGCCACACGGACCGGGACGGAACGTGGGCACGAAAGCGGATGGAGGTCTGGAGGGTCCGATGAGCCGAGCGGGGGGCGCAACGATCTTGGTGGTGGACGACGACCCGGCCGTGTTACCCCTGCTCGAGGCGGCCCTGGACGAGGAGGCCGTCTCGTTCCGCGGGGCGGCGGACGGGGCCGAGGCCCTGGCACTGCTGGACCGGGGCCTGGAACCGGACCTGGTCGTGCTCGACTGGGTGATGCCGGGCATGGACGGGCTGGGGTTCCTGGCCCGGTTTCGGGACCGGCCGGGGGCCGAGAGGGTGCCGGTGCTCCTGCTCACCGGCCGCGGGGACGCGGACCACGTGGCCGAGGGGCTCGAAGCCGGGGCGAACGACTACCTGGTGAAGCCCTTCGATCTCATGGAGCTGAGGGCGCGGCTGCGGGCCGCCCTGCGCCTGCGGCGGGTGTTCCGGGAGCTCGATGAGGCCCGGGCGGCTCAGCTCGAGCGGGAACGGCTGCGGGTGGTGCTGGAGACGGCCGGGGCCGTGGCCCACGCCCTCAATCAGCCGCTGACCGCGGTGGGCCTGAAGACGGAGACCCTGCTGGAGCGGCTCGGGCCCGACAGCCCCTGGTGGGACGACCTGGAGTTCGTCCACCGGGGGATCCGCCGGATCGCCCAGGCCGTGGCGAAGATCCGCCGTTTGGCGGTGTACCGCACGGCCCGGTACCTGGAGGGGCTCGACATCGTCGACTTGGGGGAGGACGAGGGAGAAGGGGAGTGAGCCGAACGGACGCGGCTCCGGTCTCGTGGGACGAACTTCTCGACCGGCTGAGCCACGAGTTCAAGACCCCCCTGGTGTCCATCAAGGGCCATGCGGAGCTCCTGCTCGACCGGGCCCCGGCGGGGCTGGACCCCACCGCCAGGGAGTGGGTGCGCCGGATCGCGGCGGCCGCCAACCGCCTGAACGCCGTGCTGCGGAAGGTCACGGCCGAGGCCCACACCCGGGAGGCCTGGACCTACCTGGCCCGGCCCGTGGACCCCGAACGGTGGGTGGAGGGGTGCCTGGCCGAGGCCCGCACCCTCGGGGCGGGCCGGCGGCTTTCGTGGGAGTGCCAGCTGCCCGAGGGTCTGCCCCCCGTGGCCGTGGACCCCGAGGCCGGCCGGGACGCGCTGCTGGAGCTGCTGCAGAACGCCGCCCGGGCCACGCCGGACGGCGGGACGGTGCGGGTGGAGGCGGGGGCGCTCGAACGGGCCGGGAGGCCAGGCGTGCGCATCACGGTGGAGGACACCGGCATCGGGCTGCCGGAGGGCGGCGAGGCCGAGCGGTGCTTCGAGCGGTTCGTCACCTTGACCCCCCTCCACGCCCACCACAGCGGGGACTTCGAGTTCGGGGCGGTGGGGCTGGGGCTCGGCCTTCCCATGGTTCGGGGCATCGCCCGGGCCCACGGCGGCGAGGCGTGGGCCGAGGGAAGGGGGCGGGATCCCGAGGGGCTGCCGGGGGCCCGGGTCCACCTGTGGCTGCCGGCGGCCTCGGCCGGGGAGAGGCAGGCGGCCGGGGCCGGCGGGCGGGTGCTCCTGGTCGAGCCCGACCCCCAGGCCCGCCAGGTGTTGGCCAAGGGACTGGGGGCCCGGTTCGAGGTGGTGGCGCCCGACGACCCCGACGAGGCCCTGAAGCTGTGGGCCTGGTCGGGGCCGTGGGCCGGGGTCGTGGTGGAGCCCCGGGGAGTCGGGGGGGCGGGGTTCGTGGCGCGTCTCAGCTCGGTGGACGGACGGGCTCCCGTCATCGTGTACACGGCCGGCCCCGCCTCGGACGCCGCGTTCTGGCGGCGGCTGGGGGTCGACGCCTGGGTGCCCAAACCGGCGCGCGCCCGGACGCTGCGCCAGCACCTGGAACGCCTGGTAGAGGGGTGACGTCGGTCGTCGGTCGCCGGTCGTCGGTCGTTGGCCGTCGGTCGTCGGTCGTCGGTCGTCGGTCGTCGGTCGCCGGTCGCCGGTCGCCGGTCGCCCGCCACCCGCCACCCGCCACCCGCCACCCGTCACCCGTCACCCGTCACCCGTCACCCGTCACCGATCCCCGACATGGAGACGTTGCCCATGCGTTTTGCCAAGACCGACCGCGACGCCGTGATCGTGAGCGCCGTGCGCACCCCCATCGGAAAGTTCGGGGGAAGCCTGAAGGGGCTGAGGGCCCACCGGCTGGCCGCCGTGGTGATGGACGAGGCCCTACGCCGGGCGGGCCTGGCCGGGGCCGACCTGGACGAGGTGATCGCCGGCGAGTGCATCCAGTGCCCTGACGAGGCCAACACGGCCCGCACCGCTGCGCTGGCCGCGGGCATCCCGGTGGAGGTGCCGGCCTTCACGGTGCAGAAGCAGTGCTCCTCGTCCATGCAGGCCCTGGGTTCGGCCCGGCTCCTGGTCAACGCGGGCGAGGCCGGGGCCGTGCTGGTGGTGGGGGTGGAGAGCATGTCCAACGCCCCCTACGTGCTCAAGACCGCCCGGTGGGGCCAGCGCTTGACCCATGGGGAGATGACCGACAGCCTGTGGGAGCTCCTGAACTCCGGGAGCCGGATCCTCGGCAACGAGATGATCATGGGGCTCACGGCCGAGAACCTGGCCGAGCGCCACGGCATCTCCCGGGCCGACCAGGACGAGGTGGCCCTGCGGAGCCACCGCAACGCCGAGGCCGCGATCCGGGCCGGCCGGTTCGACGACGAGATCGTGCCGGTGCGGGTACCGGGCCGGAAGGGGGAGACCGTGGTCGAGACGGACGAGCACCCCCGGTTCGGCCTCACCCTGGAGGACCTGGCGAAGCTTCCGCCCGCCTTCAAGGAGGGGGGCACGGTCACGGCCGGAAACAGCTCGGGCCTCAACGACGGGGCGGCCGCGGTCGTGATCACCAGCCGGCACCGCGCCCGGTCGCTGGGGCTGCCCATTCTCGGCCGGGTGGTGGCCCAGACCAGCGCGGGGGTTCCCCCCGAGATCATGGGCTACGGCCCCGTGCCCTCCACCCGGAAGCTGCTGGAGCGCACCGGCATCGGTTTGGGGGACATCGGGCTGGTGGAGCTGAACGAGGCGTTCGCGGCCCAGTACCTGGCCTGCGAGCGGGACCTGGGGCTCGACCGGGAACGGGTCAACGTGAACGGAAGCGGCATCGGCCTGGGGCACCCGGTGGGGGCCACGGGTCTCAGGCTGGTCGTGAGCCTGGTCTACGAGATGCGGCGGCGGGGCGTGGGGCTGGGCCTCGCCACCCTGTGCGTGGGCGGCGGCATGGGCATGGCCACCCTCGTGGAAGCGGAGGGCTGAGGCGCCCCTTCTCCCGGCGCTACCCCCTCCGGTCCGCGAACCGGGGGGTGGGGTCGGTGGGGCCCCGGTAGCCCCGGAGCCCCTGCTGACCCCGCTGCAGGGCTCGGACCCGGTCACGCAGCTCATCCCGGGCCCGCTCGGCAGCCCTGCGGGCCTCGGCGTCGGCGTGGCGGATGCGCACGGTCAGGTCCGTGAGCGCGGCCAGGAGCTCGGCCAGGAGGGGAGGAGGGGCGAAGGCCTGGCCGCGCAGGTCCTCGGCCTCGGCCTCGAGCCCGGCCAGCTCTTTCAATGCCCGGCCCCGGCGCTCCATGGCCGCCTCGATGCCCGGAATGTCCAGCTCGTCGGCCGCCTCGGCCGCGGCCCGGGTCGCATCGAGGATCTCCCGGCAGATCCCCACCTGGGCCACCAGGATGGCCTTGAGCGTCTGGGTCCGGGTGTCTCCGGTGTCGAGCTCGGCACGTGCCATGGAATCTCCTTGAATCAGTGACGGGTGACGGGTGATCTGTGACATCGGATCAGTGACGCGTGGCAAGTGACCCGTGATGCGTCACCCGTCCCCGCCGTTTCCCCGTCACCCGTCACCGCCCTTGTGGCGACCCGGCCCGAAGGGCCGCAAACCATTCACCATTCACGATTTACGATTCACGGCTCTCTAGCCCGTCACGCTCAACCGCGCGCCATCCTCGGCCGCGGGCACCCGCCGGTCCAGGGCCTTCACGGTCTCGTCGGCCTCGTCGAGCTTGAGCTCGGCCCACGCGTCCCGCAGCTCCCGGATGGCGGGCAGGATGCCCCGCACCGGCTCGGGGTCGTTGGTGAGGTTCGACTCGGTGATCTTCTGCATGAAGAACACGTACAGGTTCCACAGGTTCCGGGCGATCTCGCCCCCTTCCTCCATGTTCAGGGTGCTCGCCAGTTCCTGGATCACGGCCCGGGCCTTGGTGAGCTTCTCGTGCTTGGCCTCGATCTCTTTCTTCTCCATGTGGTCGAGGGCCTGGTTCAGGAACCTCAGGATGCCGTCGTAGGCCATCACAATCAGCTTCTGCTGGCTCGCCGTGGTGGCCACCTGGGTCTGTGTGTAGGCGGCAGCGCCCGGTCCGTACGTCATGAACTCCACCTCCTTGTGGGTCCTGTCAACTGCCGTGAATCGTGAATGGTGAATCGTGAATCGTGAATCGTGAATCGTGGGGCGCTTCGCGCCCCGTGACGAGTGATTCGTCACCCGTCACCGCCCTGTCCCCGTCACCCATCACCTGTCACCCGTCACCGCCCTTGTGGCGACCCGGCCCGAAGGGCCGCAAACCATTCACAATTTACGATTCACGATTTACGGCCCCTAACCGTTCCACTTCCAGTTCGCATTGAGCCCGGAGAGCGCGTTCATCAGGTAGTTGCCTTGGCTGTTGAACTCGTTGACCGCCTTCTCCATGCGGTAGAACTGCTCCAGCAGGCTCTCGCGCCGCTGATCCAGCCGGTCCTCCAGCTCCTTGATGTACTCGGCCATGGAGTCGATGGAGTTCTCCAGGGCCGTCTCCTTCATGCCGATCGTGCCGATCAGCGGCTGGGTCAGCCCCTGCAGGTACTCGTCGAACTTGTTGCCCACGCCCTTGGCAAAGTGGAGGGTCGTGGTGACCGAGCCGCCGGCATCCACCAGATCCTGGGCGGTGAGCTCCACCTTCAGCGTCACCCCGTCGGTGTTGGGGTTCCCGTCGTCGCCGGTCAGGGTCTGGCCCACGCCGGTGGCGCTCTCGCCGTTGATCGTGCCGGCCACGTCCACCCCGGAGTCCTGGTCGCCCGCCGTGAACCCGAGGTTCGAGAGGGCGTTTCCGCTGATGATCTGGACCTTGGAAGCCGATCCGTACTTCTGAGAGGTGATCGTAAGGGTCCCCCCGCTTTCGGACACGCTCACTTCTCCCGCAGGCGCGGCCGCGTTCACCTTGGCCTGGATCTCCGCGGCCAGGTCCGCGGCCGACGCATAGGTCTTCTGCTCCAGGGTCACCGTGAACGAGGTCCCACCGTCCAGGGCCAGGGTGAGGGTGTCGTTCGTGGAGTCGATGGTGAGGGACCCCACGGCCGAGGCCCCGGTGACGGCCGCGCGCTCCGCCGCCCGGGTGATCACCACCTGGTACCCAGAGGACGATGGCTCCACCGCGTCCTTGCCGGCGTACACGAACGAGACCTTGGCGTGCTCGGTGCGGCCCGCGGTCCGAAACAGGTTCTTCACTGCGCCCGGGTCCTGGGCCACGGCCTCCTGGAACTTTGCCGTGTCGAACGACAGCACCCCGTCGTCGTCCAGCTTGAGCCCGATGGACCGGAGCGAGGTGATGTCGCCGCCGGTGGCCACGGGGCTCGCGATCATCGACTGGATCCGGGTCTGGATCGTCAGAAGCGTGCGGTCCCCCATCAGGATGCCGCCGGTGTTCGTCTGGGGGTCGAACTTGAACTGCTCCCCGATGAACTCCATGGCGGTGTTGTAGGCGTCCACGAACGCCTGGATCTTCTCCTCTACTCCCGAGGTGTCCCGGCTCATCGAGACCGTGACCTGGGTGCCCGGGCTCGCGTTCACCAGGTTCAGGGTCACCCCGGGGATCACGTCCTCGATCTGGTTCGACGACGAGGTGATCGTGATCGCACCGGTGCCCGACCCGAAGTTGATGGAGGCGTCCTGGGCGTCCTGCACCGTGGTGGTCGTCAAGGTAAACCCCGTGGCCGTCAGGCTCACGGTGTTGGCCGTGCCGGTCTGGTCCGAGGTCACCAGCAGCCGGTACTGGGAGCCGTCGTAGATCACCGAGGCCGTGGCGCCCACGTCGGCCTGGTTGATGGCGTCGGCCAGGCCCCGCAGGGTGTTGTTCGACGAGTCCACCGTGATGTCCACGGACTTCGCGCCCACGGTCACGGTGAGGGTGCCGGTGCCCACGGTGTCCAGGTCCGAGGAGTACCCTCCCGTGGAGATTTGGTGGGCCTGGGCGAGCTGGGTGACCTCGATCGTGTAGGTGCCCGGCTGGGCATCGGACGAGGCCGTTGCCGTGAGGATGTTTTCGTTGGAGCTGGTGGCCGAGAGGGTGGTCCAGGTGGATGCCTTCCAGATCTCCTGGGCCTGGGTCCTGAGGTCCAGGAGCTTGGAGTTCACCTCCTGCCACGCCGAGAGCTGGTTCTCCAGCCGGGCCTTCTCGGCTTCCTTGAGAATCTTGGGCCGGCTCTCGACCTCGATCAGCTTGTCCACCGTCTCGGTGGTGTTGATCCCGGTCGCCAGCCCGTCGAAACTGATCGTTCCCGGCATGGCTCGAACCTCCGTGATCAGTGACGAGTGATCCGTAACATGGAATCAGTGACGCGTGACGAGTGATCGTCACCGCTGTCCCCCATCACCCGTCACGTGTCACTCGTCACTGTGTCACCGCAGTTCCCCACCCGTCACCGCCCTTGTGGCGACCGGCCCGAAGGGCCGCAAACCATTTACGATTTACGATTCACGATTTACGGCCCCTCAGCCCTTCCTGTCCAACAACGCCCCCACCATCTCCCCGATCTTGGCCGCCAGGTCCAGCAACTCCTTGGGCGGGAAGGTCTTGATGACCTCCTGGGTGCGGTTGTCCACCACCTCCACCATGAGCTGCTTCAGCTTGTCGTGGAGGGCGAACTGGATGTGGCTGTTATTGGCCTTCAAGAACCCGTTCATGGCCTCCACGGCCTGGGCCACCTCCTCGGGGGAGGGTTCGCGTTCCTCCCGCGCCTCCTCCACCCGCTGGGCCACGGCCTCCTGGGCCCTATGAATCGCCTCGTTCTGGGCGCCCCCGCTCTGGGGCGACCCGCGGATCGAAACCTCTGTGATCGCTTGCAAATTCATGGTCAACGCCTCCATGCGTTAAGTGCCGTGAATCGTAAATGGTGAATCGTGAATCGTCGGGCGCTTCGCGCCCCGTGACGGGTGATCGGTGACGCGTGACCAGTGGCCCGCCGCCCGCCACCGCCATGTAGGAGCCACCTCCCGGTGGCGACCCGGCCCGAAGGGCCGTTCGTCGCAGGTCGCCGGTCGTTCGTCGTTTGGGCGGCCCGCAGGGCCGCAAACCATTTACGATTTACGATTCACGATTTACGGCCTTTCCCCCCCGCGAGGCGAAACGGGGGGCCCGAAGGCCCCCCGTTCGCCGAGCTACTACCTCAAGAGCTGGAGGATGTTGTTCGGGATCTGGTTCGCCTGCGCCAGCATCGCCGTGCCGGCCTGCATCATGATCTGGTACTTCGTGAACTGGGCCATCTCCAGCGTCATGTCGGTGTCGCGGATGGTGGACTCAGAGGCCTGCAGGTTCTCGTAGGCGATCCGGATGCGGTCAAGCTGCACCTGGAGGTTGTCGGCCTGAACCGCTCCCAGCTTGCCACGCAGGTCCGACACCTGGTCGATCGCCTTGTCGATGATCTTGAGCGCGTCTTCAATGTTGTCGGAGGAGCCGTTCTTGAGCACCGAGTTTGTCTGGAGGTCGGAAAGCGAGGTATATCCCGAGTCGTTCGTGACGCCTGTGCCTAGTTTCGAGGCCTTCACGCTACCGATCGTGATGCTCACGAACTGGGTCGCGTTTGCGCCTACTTGGAACCGGACATTGTTGGCCTCGAGGTTCCCCGCTACCGAAATGGTGTCGCCGCTATTTGAAGCGTACGTGGCCCAGCTGCCGAACGTGATCACGTTCCCATTGCCGTCCGAAACCGTAAGGCCATCGTTGTAGGAGGTGTTCGAGAAGGCCAGCGTGCTACCGTTGGCGAACGACACGGTAGCCTTCGCGTCCTGACCGGTATCCGTAGCGCTTACGTTGGCAGTGTCGAGTTCACCGGAGGCTGCGAGGAGGGTGATCGTAGCGTCATCGCCGTACGCCGTGGTTTTCAGAATGAGTTTCCCACTCGACACAGTCGCAGATACGCCTGTGGAAGCCTTGTAAGCATTGATGACGGACGCGATGTTTTTCCCCGCTGATCCCGTGATCGTCACACCGTTCAAGGTGAAAGTCGCGTTCGCCAAAAGGCCGCCCGATGTGCTAACACTGGCGAGGTCGGTCGAAATCGTGAATGACTTCACAGCTTGCTGGGCGATCTGGTCCAGCTTCACGGCGAACGTTCCGTCCATGCTCGCCACCACGTTGCTGCCACCGAAAGTGACGCTATCGATCTTGTCAGTGGCGTACACGGTGGTAGTGTTTCCGAGGCTACCGTCCAGCAGTTTCTTGGTCCCGAACTGGGTGTAGCTGGCAATCCGGGTTACCGACTGGATCGCCTCGTCCAGTTCGTCCTGGTTCGCTTTGCGCATGGCGTCGTCGTTCACGCCCAAGTTCAGGGTGTCAACCGTGAGTTGACGCATTTTGTCCAGGAGTTTCTGCACCTGGTCGAGCGCCGCTTCGGCCGTCTGCACCATGTTGATGGCCTTCTCCGCGTTCTTGGCCGCGGCATCCAAACCCACGAGCTGGGCGCGCATCTTCTCGCTGATCACCAGCCCGGCCGGGTCGTCGGCGGCGCGGTTGATCCGAAGACCGCTGGAGAGCTTCTCCATGGTCTTTGACATGCGAAAGTCGGTCTGCTTGAGGTTTCGCCAGGCGTTCAGAGAGGTGATGTTGTTGTTGATGCTGAGGCTCATGACTTTCCTCCATGAAAGTTGGGGTTGGTTTCCGGCGTCCGTGCCGTTGCCCAGCCGCCTTCAGGGGGGCGACGTTCCCCTGGGAGTCCCTCGGCCCCTCCCGCGGGCCGTCTGCTTCGTTCTTTCCCTCGTTTTTGTCCTCTGGGTTGCCTCCTTTCCCCCTTGCGGGGTGCGGGGCCGGGCCCTCCGTTGCCCGGCGGAGTTTTTCTTCCGTCTGCCCGGTCGAATCGGCAGGTTACGCCCTCATCTTTAGCCCTCCGGAAAATTTTTCGCGTTTTCCTCCAGGCGGCGCAACCCCTCACTGGCTCGGGCGTTCCCAGGTGCGAGCCCGAGGGCCTGCACGAAAGCGTCACGGGCCCCACCGGTTTCGCCGAGTGCTTCCTGGGCCTCGCCGGCGAGGCACCAAAGGAGCGGATCGCGGGGTGTCCGTTCCAAAAGGTCCACGAGGGCTTTGAGGGCGAGGCCCGGGTGTCCGGCCCGGATCATCGTGGTGGCGAGCTCCGGCGCATCGGGGCCGCCCTCGGTGCACAGCGGGTACAAAAGTTCCGCGGCTTCCCTAGTTGCTCCACGGGCCAGTAGGAGTTTCGCCAGGCGCCGCTTGGCCTCTCGTCGAACCGGGACGTACTCGGTGGCGGAGGCTTGTTGGTAGTAGGAAACCGCAGCGTCACCATCTTCCCGGAGTTCCGCTTCGAGCCCGGCGGCGAGGGTGTCGATCGCGGCCGCCTCGACTTCGGGGCGTTGGCTGAGCGCCTCTCGGACCCGTTTCAGGGCCGCCGCGTTGCGATGGCGAAAGGCGTCCTGGGCCCGGCCCAGGGCCTCCCCGGCGTCGAAGTTCCCCTGGGGACTCACCTCTCGATCGCAGAGGGCCTCACGGCACGCCTCTTCCAGTTTGCTCCGCAGGGGTTCCCCCAGTTCCCCTAGCACCCGCTGGCGGGTGGACGGATCGACGCAGTGCAACCGTAAAGGTTCTTTGCGCTCGAGCCATCCACGCACGAGCCGCTCGGGACAGGCCCGAGGGTCGAGCTCGAGGAGGCGGTGTTGTGCCTTGTCGCGGGCGATCCTGAGCATCCGCTCCAGATGAGGCACGGTGGCCATGTAAGCTTGGAGCAGTTGTTTGTCGTGTCGGATTTTCCCCTTGAGGTCGTCCGCCACCTTCTTGGTGTCGAAATAGGCGTAGAACAGATCGGGGAACAGCCGTTGGAGGCTGTCCAGGATGGGGCCGTGCCTTTTTTGGAGCTTCGTGCACAGCCCCCCGAACTCCTTTGCGACCTTGCCTCGTTTGGCGGCGGACGCCCCGGCGTACTCGCGGATCGTCCTCTCCCCCCGATGGGCCATGCGCCGGATGTTGCGGCACTGCTCGATGAGTTCTTCGAGTTCCGCCACCAATGTTTGGAGTTGATTCTTGCGTTGTCCCGGTGTGGGGGGAGGAAGGGCGGTGGCAACCCGTTCCGCCGCGGGTGCGCCACCTTGGGGAAGTTGGGCCTTTTCGGGGGGCACGAACGAAACCCCCGGGACTTTCGCGGCTCGGGCGGCCAGGTTCGCAACCTCGCTCCCCGCTTCGCGGGCGACCGTGGCAAGTTTCTCCAGCGAAGCAATCCCGGCCAGAAACGCGTAGTCGGTCTCCGCCTCCTCCCCGCCATAGGTCTGTACGGTTTTCACGTCTCTGCGGGTGGCGGAAACCTCGGCCTTTCCCGAACTTGCCGACTCATGAACCTTCCCCGCGGGGCCGTAGCAGAGGTCGACGCCTGCCAAATAGATCCGGCGGAATCCCATGCGGATGGCTGCCCAAAGGGCCAGATGAGCCACCGTGGGGCCGTAGTTGAGGTCTTTCCGCGGTTCCCATGGTAGTCGCGGTCCCGCGAAAAATTTTCGCCCCCGCCACTGAGATATAAGCCTCGGGTAGGCGTGGGTTTCGTAGATGAGAACGCGGTCCTCCGGGTAAACAAGCATCTCCTTACTGATGTCGTAACTTGCCGGTTTGGGATCGATGGTGGCCACGATGTCGGGGAGGATCCCCTCATCCCCCAGTCGCTTTGCGATCCTCGAAACCGCGAACAAGGTGAAGCGCGGCCTGTTTTCCTGCACCCAGGGAAGAAGTTCGTCGAGGCTTGGCCCCGCCCCCAAAATAACGGCCGTTTCGCCCTCGAAAAGCCCGTCGAGTCGGTCCAAGGGAAGTTCGTGATCGGCAAGATTGCCCAACCGGGCCAGGATAAATGGCGCGTGGGCCGACGTGAGCAAAATGTTGAACCGCGCCATATCCAGGTGCTCGCGGAGTTTTTGCAACAACAGAGCGTGCGCGGTGTTCTCGCGTGTGGCGCAGACGGAGGGCACGAGGAAGACCGCGTTCCGGTAAAAGTGGTGCCGCACGTCGACGCGCTTCAACGTCTCCGGTAACTCCGAAAGCGTGCACAGGGCCAGGTTCTCTGCGCTTTCCGCGTGTTGTTCGAAGGGCACGAAGGGGGCGAGTTCGTCGGTCTCGACGAAAACGTAGAAAGAATCGTTGTCGGCGAAGTTCCGGGCGATATGGCGAATCAAGAGCCCTGAATCGGTGCCGCAGAGTACGAAAATGGCATTTTTCTGAGACAACAGCCGGTCATATTGGCGTTTGTATATCTCACTGGCTGGCTCGTCTTTAAAATCCGGCCCGTTGATATGGGTGAAATATTCATCTCCCCAGGTGTTTCTGGTTGAGTGGAAGAGAGGTTGCTCGGAGTTCCCGTTCATCTTTCACCGCCGTTGGAGTTCCATCTGGGGGTGTGGTTGGAAATGGTGCGTCACGGAAGCGCTCGGATGTTCATTCTTTCTACCCGATTTTCGCGCGCTTCGATCAATGTATCGCAGACATCCCGCACGGCGCCCGCCCCCCCGGGGAATGTCGAAACGTAGTCCACCGTCGCACGGACGTCAGAAACGGCGTCGGCAGGGCAGGCGCCGAATCCAACCCGTTCCAAACAGGGCAGGTCGTTCAGGTCGTCTCCGATGTACGCAACTTCTTCCAGCGATAGGCCGAGTTCCGCCGCTAGTGATTCTAACACCGGGAGCTTCTCCCGTATGCCCAAGTGGCATCGCGTGATACCCAGTTTCCGTGCCCTCGCAGCCACAATAGGGCTCTTTTCCGAGGTGATAATGGCTACTTCGATTCCGCTTCGGCGAACGCGCTCGAGCCCCATGGCATCTCTCGTGTTGAACTTTTTCAGCGTGTCCCCCTGGGCGCTCCAATACATGCCGGCGTCGGTGAGCGTACCGTCCACGTCGACGACCAGTAGGCCCACGCGGCCGATGCGCGCCGGAAGTATCTTCCGCCGGAGTAGGCTTTCCACTTTGGCCCAATCCTCTGGTTCGTCCAACTCCACGGCAGTTTCCGGCGGCATTTCGAAAACGAGGATCTTGCCGCCCAAGCGGCAACGTTCCGAAAGGAGCAACTCCCGTCGGGTATAATAGAAAGCCCCGTTTTCCATGACCGTGCCCCGAAATTGTTGCCGCATGGGGCGGTTTGCGGGGTTGTAGTTCAGCGGGGTGCCATCCGAAGTCCAGAAAAACCGCCTCACTCGGACGCCCGTCACAACGGAATCATAGTTTCCGTCCACCATCCGGCGAAATGCGTTGGCCAGATCCTTGCCTGTCGTAAGCGGGCTCGTCGCCTGGATCGTTGCAAGGTGGCTGAATTCGAAATGGTCGGCTGCATGGAGCATAACGGCCTCCGTGCTGGCCGTGTCAGTGGCCAACTCGGCAGGGCGCCGCAGAATACGGGTGTCCGGCGAGTGTTGGGCCACGACGGAGGCGATTTCCTCCGAATCCGTCGAGACGACCACCTCGGCAAAGATCCCGGCCGCATGGGCGGCTTCGAGTACCCACGCACAGAGCGGCCGACCCGCGATCGGTTTGATGTTCTTGCCGGGGATCCCCTTCGAACCTCCTCGGAGTGGAACTAGGGCGATCGCTCTCGGCACCTGGGAACCCAAGGGAGGTTGCAAACTCATAGGTTCACCGCCTCCGGTTCGGCTTGTGCTGCGGCTTCGTCCAAGAGTTCTCGTGTTTTGAGCTTTCTCCGCTGGACCCACTCGACGGGTAGAATCTCTTCTCTCTTGTACGCCAGGGCCTTGGACACATTTCTGAGGTCTCGAGCGAGCCGACGTAACCCGTCAGGTTCCAGACTAGCCGCATGGTCGGTGCCTTTCCAGGTTCTGTTCAATGTAAAGTGGCGCTCGAAGAACTCGGCTCCCACTGCCAGACCCGCGACGTCTGCGGCAATCCCAAGGTGGTGACCAGAGAAGCCGATCGCATGTACCGAAGATCCATAGGTGTCTTTTAGTCTTTTGATTTCCAGTAGGCAAACGTCTTCAAAATCGACTGGATATCCTGAAGTGCAGGCGTAGAGCACAACATCTTTCAGCCTCCCTGCCTTGTCAAATAGATTTACAATAAACTCCTCCTCTTTTCTGGTAGTCATACCTAAAGAGATATGGATTTGTCCGTCAAAATTGTCAATAAGCCAGCTCAGCATGCGGAAATCCGTATTTGATGCGGATGGGATCTTTATCCACTTTGGTTTCAAGCCGGCAATTTCCTTTGCCGAGGTCAATTCCCATGCAGAGCACGAGTATTCGATGCCCTCGGCTAGGCAAGTCTCATAGAGTTCCATGTGTTGATCAATATTGAATTCCAGAAACTCCCGGTGCTCCCCGTAAGTTTTTCCGTATGAGTTGTGTGGCACCGGATGCGGAGCCATGTATTGTTGAGCTGTCAATAGTTCCTTCACGCATCGTTTCTGGAATTTTACGGCATCCGCTTCACAAAAATTCGCAGCGGTCTTGATCATCTTTTTTGCTATCTCGATGTCGCCCATGTGGTTGCAACCCACTTCAGCTATAATGATTGGTTTGATCATTTTTGACCTCCTATTCCTTTATGCGTGTAGGTCATGAGTTCGTCGCCGTGGCAATAAGAGAGTCGGTCTTGTCAAGTCGTGCAAGCAAGTTTGCATACGCAGAATCTAACATCGTGTCTCGCATAAAATGCCAAGTGGCGTGTCCCCCCGGCCCCCCCTTTGCGAGCCAGTGCAAGTGGTTTGCTAATGGGTAGCGTTGATGACCCTCTATTACTATGGAGGAAAAACCGGCCGCCTCAATGAATCTATAAAGACTGGTGCGTGTGTGCAATATCAGGTGCTCGCTCCAGAAGGTAAATTTTTTGAAGTCCTCCAAATCAAAAAAAGATATAAGGATATCGTTGGCGTGTGGAACCTCAATGATTAAGTGTCCTCCAGTGTTCATGTGTTTTTTTATGTTTTTAAGGAAGTGTATCGGGTTGTTGATGTGTTCGAAGACGTGGAAAAGGGTGACCACGTCGAATCGTTTCTGTGCTGGGATTTCGCTTAAAGATGAGTAGACTTCGTACCCTGCGGCTCGTAATGCTGTCATTGCAGGGCGTTGAGGTTCGATGGCGACGGTTTCTGAGGCCAAAGGAGAAAATCGGTCTAAAACCCCTCCGGCACCAGCCCCAATATCCAACCAGGTTTTCCCAGAAATGATGCTTCGGAATTTATGGAATCTGGTTTCCGTGTCCTCGTATGTCGCCGAGACTGCGAGTCGCCTGCTGTTTGTGCCCCAATATTCAAAATCGTTTTTGTTTAAATAATGGACTTCGTTGATATGATCTGCCCTAGATAGTACTATTGCCCCAGATTGTATGCACTTCTGTACGGAAATGTCATCTCTGTCACGCACGGTGGGGAAGAGATCCCGAAAGCTGTCCTTGCCGCTGATGCCGAGTTCTATTAATAGCCTTTTGATGGGGTGCGAGTTCATGGCATTCCCTCAGACTAACTTGGAAAGAAGAGTCGCAGGCAAACGGGTATATTCGCCGTTTGTTCCCGCCGCCATGTCCATCGTACTGGCCCCAGGTGCTCCAACCAATCTGCCCCAATGGGTTTCCTTGGGGGGCAAGTTCCCCTGGGCCGGTGCTCGCACGGTCCAAGGCTGAGTTCGTTTCTCAACGGGGACAAACGGCGAATGCGCCCCTCGTCCCTGTGGGTAGTCTATTCTGGGAGGTGGCCGTCCTGCCATATTTTGATCGGTATATGTAGAAAAAGACTTTACCTCTGCCTCCATGCAACCGCGTGGATGACTCAGTCGACTTGGGTGGAAATCAAGATCCGTGCCAGGGGGCGCGTAGCGGGGGGAGGGCACAGGGATGGGGAAAGAAGGGAAAGCCCTCTCCCGGGGGCTCGTACTTGGGGGGTATATCTGCACCTCCCCCGGGGCCGAAATCTCCCCAGGGGGTAAAGAGGGGGGGGGCCCAAGAGGGACCCGGCTTCGGCATGGGTGACCGGTGCCGGCTGATCCGTGAGGTTTGACGCCCATCACCCGTCACGGGTCACTCGTCACCGAAGTTGCCACCCGTCACGGCATTTTACGGCAGCAGCTTGATGAGGCTTACGATGACGGCGGCCTGGGCCACGAGAAGCCCCGTGACCCAACGGATGGTGGACCAGCGAACGTTCTCGATGCGCTCGCTCAGGTCCGTGCGGACCCTTTCGATCTCCACGCGGTTTCGTTCGATCTTCTCAACCAGCTCGGCCCGGACCTTCTGGATCTCGAGGCGGTTTTGATCGATTTTCTCGGAGAGTTCTGCACGGATGTGCTCGATCCTTTCGGAGAGCTCGGCCCGAACCTTTTGGATCTCGAGGCGGTTTCGCTCGATCTTCTCGGAGAATTCAGCACGGTTCTGCTCGATCTTCTCTGAGAGTTCGGCCCGGATGTGCTCGATTCTCTCGGAGAGGTCGGCGCGCAGTTGTTCAACGCGTTCCGTGTGCTCGATGCGGGCGTGCTCGATCCTCTCGGTCAGATCCGCCCGGAGTTGTTCGATCTCCTTCTGGAGCGCGAGTTTGGTGGTCTCCAGTTGGTCCGAGGTGGCCACGTTGCCGGGGATCCGGCGCTCCAAACGGTCGAAGGCCTCGGCCAATACCCTGGCCTTGTGCTCGCCGTCGTCCTTGAAGGCCTGATAGACGTCGAGGGCGATGGACATCGGATCCTCACGGGATATCCAGGAGTCGTTTCGACATGTTAGCGGGGAGCAGGAAGATGCGCAAGCGGGAGGAGGACCGGAAGGGTTGAGCCCTGGGAAGACAGGACGATAGCATGGCGCTATCGTTCGGACGGCATCGCGAGCGGGGGAGATTCCCGTGGATCAGCTCGATTTGTTCCGAGACGCTCCCAGGTACTACATCACGGCGGTGGAGCGGCTGGGCCGCCTGGATTGGGAAGGGGTGGAGCAGGCTCTGGACGCCCATGCCCGGGTCTTTCCGAGGGGGCCGGACCCCGAGCCGGTCAGACGGGCGGCCCGGTGGCTGCGGGATGCGGTGCCGCCTTTGGAGGTGCCCCGGCGCGGCGCGGATGCCCTGCAGGTGTGCAGAACGCTTCTCGAGGGACGCGTGCCGGATGCGTTCCTCCGGGAGAAACCGGATCTGCGTCGTCGTGTGGCGCGCACCGTGGCTTCTCTCTTTCTGCGGTCGGCACGAGCGGCCGGAATCCCGTTGTCGGAGCCCCTCGGCCAGGGGCTTCCGTGGGGGGTGTTCGGCCTTTGGACCGGGAGGGTGGACGAGGCTCGGGTGGCGTTGGAAGGGGCGGTTCGCGGCGACCCAGGGGCGGGTCTCGCCTGGCTGGCCCTGGGGGATGCGCTGACCCTTCAGGGCAGCGCGCCGGCCGCCCGGGCCGCCTATCGGGAGGGGTTCGGTCTGTTGCCCTGCGAGGACGGATGGCCCCTGGCAGATCCCCTTGTCGTCCGGGCCCGGGACGAGCTGCGGACCGAGGCGGTGTGGAGCGGTTCCTGGTGGGCCGTGGGTGCCTACGAGGAAGGGGTGTTTCCTCGGTATGCCCGCCTCACGCCCCAGGAGATCCAGGCCCGCGGCGAGCGTTTTTTCCGCCTGTGCCGGGAGGGTCGGCACCCTGAGGCGTTTTTTCAGGGGCTCGCGATCTCGGAGCGGAGTGCGTCCGTGGGCGTGGATTTGTGCGCGACGGTGCGCCGGAAAATGAGAAGCATGAACCCGCAGGTATTTTCCCTGCATATGGAACGGATCCGGCGGGGGGATGCGTCCTGACCGCACCGGGGTCGCCTGCGGACGGGGGCGTGCCTGCTTCGTCGCCGCCTCAGCGGTCGGGAGGGACCCCGGGCCCTTCCAGCCGGATGCACCGGGCCAGGCACACGCTGCCGGCGCAGGCCGGCTCAAGGCCCGCGTCCAGCCGGTGGTGGCACAGGTTGCACTTGACGGCCACGTTCCGGTGGGGGTCGAAGTCCACCGCCTCGTAGGGGCAGGCCTCCTCGCAGGCCCGACACCCGGTGCAGCGCTCCTCGTCCAGGACCACGACCCCGTCGGACCGCTGCGCGATCGCGCCCTCCGGGCAGGCCGCCGCGCACGCCGGGTCGTCGCAGTGGAGGCAGCGCGCCACCGTGAACCGGAACTCCCACCGGTCGCCGACCCGACGGGGGCCCTCCTCGAGCACCCGGATTCGCTTCACCCCGAACGGGGCCGGGTTCTCCTGTTTGCACGCGGCCTCGCACGCCTTGCAGCCCCAGCATCGCTCCTGGTCCACCGCCAGCCGAAACCGGTTCACGGCCGCCCTCCTTCCTCCGCCCGGGCCGGGGCGATGCGGCACAGCAGGGTGCGCACGGGCGTGGCCCCCATGGCGGGGTCGCAGGCCTCGTAGTCGTTGTCGGTGAGCCGGTTCACGTTGGCCTCGGCCCACCCGTGGTCGGGCTCGGGCCGCTCCGGGAACCACCACCCGTGCTGGGCCGCCACCACGTCCGGGGGCACCGCCTCGGTGAGCTTGGCCCGCTGCCGGCACCGGCCCCGGGGGGACTCGATCACCACCCAGTCCCCCTCCCGGATCCCCTCCCTGGCGGCGGTGTCGGGGTGGATCTCCACCTGGGGGTGAGGGTGAAGTTCCCTCATGCCGGGCAGTTGCCGGTTCTCGGTGTGGAAGAACCCCGGCAGCCGGGCCCCGGTGATCAGCACGTAGGGGTACTCCCGGGCCCGGTCCGGCGCGCTCACCGGGCTCTCTGGCGGCTCCCGGTACCGGGGCAGGGGGTCGTAGCCCCACTTCTCGAGCAGGGTGGAGTAGAGCTCGAACTTCCGGGTGGGGGTGGAGAACCCGCCGCTCCGGTACTTGCGGTAGCGCACCTCCCCGCGAACGTGCCCCATGCGCAGGAACTCCTGGAACGTCACGCCCATGGGCTCCAGGATGTGGTCCAAGGCCTGCTCGAACGAGCCCCACCAGTGCTCCCCCAGCCCCACCCGGTGGGCCAGGTCGTTGAGCATCTCGTGGTCCGAGCGGCACTCGCCCACCTGGATGGCCTTGCGCCGGGCCACCAGGTACCCGTGGCGCTTCCAGTAGTCGCCGATGTAGTCCATCTCGAGCCAGGTGGCCGCCGGCAGCACGATGTCGGCCAACTCGGCCGTGGGGGTGAGGAAGAAGTCGGCCACGGCCATGAACTCCACCGCCTCCAGGGCCCGGCGCACCTCGTCGGCGTTGGCCCGGGTCAGGAGGGGGTTGGAGCTGATGAAGAACAGCATCTTCACGGGGTAGGGCCGTTCGGTGAGCACGGCGTCCCACACCGCCTTGGGGTTGATGATGGCGAAGTGGTGGGCCAGCCGGAACCGGTCGCCGCCCAGGCGCTTGGCCCTCTGCTCGGGGGGCAGCATCCGGTGGGCCGAGAACTCGCTCACCGGCCGCACGGGCGGCGGACGGAACAGCACCTGCCCTCCGGGCACGTCGATGTTGCCGGTGATGGCCATCAGGGCCATGAGGGCCCGGTTGTTGTCGGCGCAGGTGTTCTGCTGCTCGATCGCCACCCCCCACTGGATGGCCGCGGGCTTGGTGGTGGCGAACAGGCGGGCCGCCTCCGCGATCTGCTCCCGGGGCACCCCGGTGATCCGCTCCACCCGGTCCACCGGGTACTCGCGCAGCCGCTCCACGAACGGCTTCCACCCGTGCACGTGGTTCTCCACGAACTCCCGATCGTACAGCGCCTCGTCCACGATCACCCGGGCCATGCCCAGGGCCAGGGCGGCGTCCGTGCCCGGCCGCAGCCGCAGCCACAGGTCGGCCCGGGCCGCGGCCCGGGTGAGGCGGGGGTCCACCACGATCAGCCGGGCTCCCGCGTCCAGGGCCCGGGAGAACGACTCGCCCTTGTACTCGTCGGGGTTCGAGATGACGATGTTGTTGCCCCAGAGCACCAGGCACCGGGGCCGGTTCTCGTAGTCCACCACGGGCACCCCGCCGCAGGTGATCAACCCCGTGGCGATGCGCGGTCCGTAGCAGAAGTGGCCGGCCGTGAGCACGTTGGGGGTGCCGAAGGTGTTGGCGAACCGGTAGATCACCGCCTCGTTCTCCCGGCCCGTGCCGTAGCCCAGCACCACCGACTCGGCGCCGTGGCGCTCCTTGTGCCGGAGCATCCGCTCGGCGATGGTGTCGAGCGCCTCGTCCCAGGAGATCCGCTCCCACCGGCCGCCGCCCTTGGGCCCCACCCGCCGCACCGGGTGGGTGAGCCGGTCCGGATGGTAGGCGAGCTGGATCGAGGCGATCCCCTTGCTGCAGACGGCGCCCCGGCTGATGGGGCAGTCCGGATCGCCCACGATCTTCTCGGCCCGTTCCCCCTTGCAGTAGACCAGGACCCCGCACCCGCCGTGGCACATGCGGCAGTGGGTGCGCACCACCCGGTCGTACCCGTACACCTCCATCTCCCGTTGCACCGAATGGGGCTCCGACCCACGCATGGCGTACCTCCTAGTCGCTGGAAGGCTCAAAGGCTAGAAAGCTGGAACGCTAGAAGGCTGGAAAGCGAAAGACCGACCGACCCACAGAACCCCCAACCCCCAGTCTCTAGTTTCTAGTTTCTAGTCTCTAGTCTCTGCCCCGCCCCATACACCCGCTCCAGGGTGGGGCCCAGCACCCGGCTCACCTCCCGGGCGGTCTCGGCCACGCGGGGGCCGTGGGCCTCGGCGCTCTCGGGTGGAAACGTGCCCACCACGATCACGCACCCGATCGGGGTCTCACCCGCCCCGAATACCGGGGCCGCCACGGCCGAGACCCCGGGATGCACCCGCCCTGGATCCACCGCGAAGCCCTTGCGGCAGCACTCGTCGAGCTCCGCCTCCAGCGCCGGCCGGTCCACCTCGTCCCGGGCCTGGGCGCCGTGGAAGTGGAGCACGGGGAGCTCGAGGATCCGCGAGCGCTCCTCGGGCGGCGCGAACGCCGTCAGCACCTTGCCGTGGGCGCCCCAGGTCAGGGGGTACCCGTGGCCCACCCGGATCGTCACCCCGATGCCGGCGGGCGCCTCGGCCTTGGCCACCACGAACACCCGCTCGGCCGCCCGCAGCCCCAGGAACGCCGACCCCCCGGTGGCCCGGGCCAGCGGCTCCAGGTACGGGCCGGCCACCGCGCGCAGCTCGGAGTGGTCGAGCACGCTTCGCGACAGGGGCAACAGACCCGGGCCCAGGGTGTAGGTCTTGGACGAGTCGTTCCGGAGAACCAGGCCGTGGGCCGCCAGCGTGTTCAGGATGGCCAATCCCTTGCTCTTGTGGATGCCCACCCGCTTGCACAGCTCGGTCAGGGGCAGGCCGGGGTGCTGGGCCAGGCAGAGCATCACGCGGACCGCCTGGTCCACGGCGGGCACGCGGCGCGTGTAGGAGGAGGAAGGAGGGCCCATGGCATGTTCTGTATAGAAAACAAGGTTATGGATATAGAACGAACCCAAAAATGCCCGAGCACGGCTCCGGAGTCAAGGGCCTGGTTGCCAGGGGGCTGGACCGCGGGTAGCATCCGGGAAGCCCCATCAGGCCCTTGCAGGGCCGGGCAACGGGGAGGGACGTGACGAGTGACGGGTGACGAGTGACCGACGACCGACGACCGTCGACCGGAAGACCGAAGTTACCGAGGAGCCCGTGCCCGAGCCGGCGTGGAACCGCACCGAAGGCTTCTACCGGGGAGAGGCCCCGAGCCTGTTCTGGGAGCTCACCGTGTGCCAGAGCCTGGCCGATCCGGCCGGCCCCTACGCGGCCGCCCTGGAGGAGCGGCAGCCCTACGGCGCCCTGGTGGCCCGGTACCTGCGGCAGGTCCTGGGGCCGGAACCGCCCGGCCACGTGGTGGAGGTGGGAGGCGGGTACGGCACCCTGATGGTCGGCCTGCGGAAGGCCTGGCCCCCCGGGCGGATCACCATGGTGGACCTGAGCCCCCGGTTCCTGGCCGAGCAGCGCCGGCGGCTGGGGGACGCGGTGCGGCTCGTGGAGGCCGACGCCTTGTCGTTTTTCCGGAAGGTCCGGGGGCCGGTGGATCTGGTCGTGGCCAACGAGATCGTGGGCGATCTGCCCACGGTGACCGACCTGCGCAGGGACGAGGTGCGGGTCGCCGCCCGGGGGGGAGAGGCCGATCCCCTCACCCGCCGGGTGGCAGACCGGGTGGCCCGGTACGGCATCGATCTATCGGACGCCCCCGAGGTGTTCGCGTTCAACCTGGGCGCGGTGGAGCTCCTGGAGGCCCTCGCGGGCAAGGCCCGGGCCGTGTTCCTGACCGAGCACAGCTCCGACGTGCGCCTGCCCGAGCGGTACCGGTTCCTGCCCCTGGACGCGGGAGACGGGTACCCCCGACGAGTCCCCCTCAAGGACCACGACGAGTACACGATCCGGTTCGACCACCTGGAGGCCGCGGCCCGGGCTCTGGGGTTCCGGGTGCGCCGGTTCCACCTGGCCGAGGTGGTGGGGCTTCGCGCCGACGAGGGGATCCGGTTCATGGCCCGCACCGGCGTGACGCTGTCCGAAACCGCGGAGGCGGTCTGCGAGTTCTGCCACCACATCGCCGAGTACCAGGGGCTGGTGCTCACCGAAGGGGAGCGGTGTGAGGCCCACAACCCCGAATCCAGGAGTTGACCCATGTACGCCGTGTTCGAACCCGTTTCGATCGGGCCCCTGAAGGCCCGGAACCGCGTCGTCCGCTCGGCCACCTGGCTGGGGCTGGCCGACCCAGGGGGCAGGGTCACCGACGAGCAGGTGGAGCGGTACCGAGAGCTCGGTCAAGGGGGCGCCGGGGTGGTGATCACCGGGTATGCCGCGGTGAGCCCCGAGGGACGCCAGGCCCCCCGGATGCTGGGCGCCTGGGACGACGGCCACGTGGAGGGGCTGGCCCGGCTCGCCCGGGCGATCCGGGAGGGCGGCGCCCTGGCCGGGGTGCAGCTCGTACACGCCGGGGGCCAGACCCGGTCCGCCTGGACCGGGGGGCTCGCTCCCGTCGCGCCCTCGTTCGTGGACCATCCCCAGTTCCCCGAGATGCCCCGGGAGATGTCGGCCGAGCAGATCGCCCGGGTGGTGGCCGACTTCGGCCGGGCCGCCCGCCGGATGCGCGAGGCCGGGTTCGACTTCGTCCAGCTCCACGCGGCCCACGGGTACCTGATCAACCAGTTCCTGTCGCCGGGCACCAACCAGCGCGCCGACGCCTACGGGGGCACGCTGCGGAACCGGTTCCGGTTCCTGGCCGAGGTGATGGCCGCGGTGCAGGCCACGGCCGGGCCGGACTTCCCCGTGGCCGTCAAGCTGAACGGATGCGACTTCGTACCCCAGGGTCTGGAGGAGGACGAGGCCGTGCAGGTGGCCGAGTGGCTGGCCCAGCGGGGCGTGGCGTTCGTCGAGGTGAGCGGCGGCACCCCCGCCTCGGGCGACCGGGGTCCGGCCCGGGCCGGCGTCAGGCCGGGGGAGGGCGAGGCGTACCTGCGCCACCTGGCCGCCGCGGTGAAACGGAGGGTGGGGTGTGCCGTGGCCACCGTGGGCGGGCTGCGGCGCATCGAGACCCTGGAGGACATCCTGATCGAGGGCACGGCCGACCTGTTCAGCCTGTCCCGGCCCCTGATCTGGGAGCCGGACCTGCCCGCCCGCTGGGCCTCGGGCGACCGGGCGCCGGCTCGGTGCGTGAGCTGCAACGGGTGCTTTGGGCCGGGGTGGAAGGGCGAGGGGGTGCGATGCGTCGTGAAGGAGGAGGAAGAAAAGGGGGGGTGAACCCATCCTGCAGCCTGGGACCCCGGGACGGGTTGGTCAAGGGTCATCGATCCGGCGGCGAAACAAGCGCGTCTTGTCGGTGCGGGAGGCAGGGGCCCTGGACCGGGGGAACGAGTGCCTTTGGCTCTCCGCCCTTTCAGCAAGCAGCGGTGTGGCCCCCCGGCCGGGATCGAAAGGGTACGTACAAGACGGAGCCGTCGGATGCCCGCTCCGCCCGCAGGAGCTCCATGTGCCGGAGGGTGGCGAAGGCCCGGTCCACCTCCCGCTCCCCGGCCCCCAAAAGCTTCGGTGCATCGTCCTTCTGCACCGCACCGCGCTCCTGCACCAGATCGTAGAGCCTCTTCTCGAGCCCCCGGAGGGCCCGGACCGCCTCGGCCCCGGATCCCATCGAACTCCGGGCATGGCGCACGGCCCAGGGGTCGCAGGCCTTGGCTGGCCTCATCTCGTCCATCAGGCAGTCCTCGCACAGCACCCGGGAGCCCTGCCGCACCGCATCCTCCGGGCTCACCTCCCGCCCGCATCGCGCACAGATCACCATCACGCCCTCCTTTCCCGCCTCCCCGCCGAGGGGGTCGGCCCGGCAGCAGGGAAGCGCACGTCTTCACCCCACGGGAACGTGCCGATTGCTCCAGCGGGTCTCAAGAGCTGGTCGTGGAAAGGATCCGACCAGCCTTGTTTTTTGATGGATCCGGAGCCCGGCGCTGTCAAGCCCGATCCCGGGCTAGTCCAGACCCCGGCAGCACTTCTGGGCGGGATCAGCCGGAGGGGTTTTTCTTGCGGAACAGGGCGTCGAGCTGGGCCTTCACCTTGGCCTTTGCGTCCTCTTCCCCTGGGGTGGGATCGGTGGCCGGCTCGAACCAGTCGCAAAAGTTGGCCCGGTCCTTGTCCAGGACCCGCTCGGCCCGGGGTTCCCGGCAGTCGTTGTAGAGCCCGGGGGCGTAGAACCGACACTGGACGCAGGCGTGCAGGTCGGCCCCGCACCGGGGGCAGGCGTCCCTGCGGCCGGGGCGGTCGAGGCCGGTGGGGGCGTTGCAGGCCCGGCAGATCATCGGGGAGCTCCGAAGGGGATCACCTTGGGGACCTTCCGCTCCTGGTGGGCCCGAAATCGTTCGGGAAACTCCGGCCGGAACAGGTAGGGCAGCAGGTTCCGGCGGCACCGCTCCACCATCTGCCCCACGGCCCGGTCCGCCTCGTCCTCGGTGACCCCCAGCCGGCTCAGCTCGTATCGGAAGGGGGCGGATGCCCCGGGCACCCTGGCCAGCAGGGTCACCCGCAGCTCCAGCAGGTTCTCGAACCCATAGGGCCGGCGGGCCGCCCGGATCTCAGCCACCACCCCGTTGGGCCCCTGGATCGTCTCGACGGGCCTTTCGGTCATCCCTCTTCCGGAATGATCTCGGTCCACCCGTAGGGGTCCTCGGCCTCCCCCCACTGGATGGCCGTGAGCCGCTTGTAGAGCTCGGTGGTCACCGGGCCGGCCTCGCCCCGCTTGCCGTACACGTACTCCGTGCCCCGGTAGGTGATGGACTCCACCGGCGTGATCACCGCGGCGGTGCCCAGGCATCCCGCCTCCTCGAAGGTGCCGAGCTCGTCCACCGATACCGGCCGCTGCTCCACCGCAAGCCCCATGTCCCGGGCGAGCTGGCGCACGCTCATGTTGGTGATGCTGGGCAGGATGGAGGGGCTGGAGGGGGTGATGTACGTGTTGTCGCGGACGGCGTAGAAGTTGGAAGAGCCCGACTCGTCGATGTACTTCTTCTCCCGGGCGTCCAGGTACAGCACCTCGGAGTACCCCTTGTCCTTGGCGCCCACGGTGGCCCGCAGGCCGGCGGCGTAGTTCCCGCCGCACTTCACGTCGCCCACCCCGCCGGGGGCGGCCCGGTCGATCTCCTCCTCCACCACCAGCCGCACCGGCTCGAACCCGGCCTTGTAGTAGGGCCCCACCGGGGTCACGAACACCAGGAACAGGTACTCCCGGCTCGGTTTCACGCCCACCTCGGCGCTGGCCCCCAGGAGCAGGGGGCGCACGTACAGGCTCGCCCCGCTCCCGTAGGGCGGCACGAACCGCCGGTTGGCCCGGACCACCCGGTGCACGGCCTCCCGGAACAGATCCTCGGGCACCGGCTCCATCAGCAGCTTGCGGGCCGACCGCTGGAACCGTTTCGCGTTCTCGCCGAGCCGGAAGGTCTGGATCCGGCCGTCGGGCCGCTCGAACACCTTCAGGCCCTCGAAGATCTCCTGCCCGTAGTGCAGACAGGTGGAGGCCATGTGGAGGGTGATGGTCTCGTCCGAGGTGAGTTCCCCTTCGGTCCACGCGCCGTCCCGGAACCAGTAGCGGATGTTGGCGTCGGTCGTGCGGTAGGCAAAGGGAAGGTGGGCGAAATCCAGGTCGGCTCGTTCCATGATCACCTCGTTCGTGTTTGGTCGAGTGAAAACGAGTTTGACGCCGAATCATAGCCCCGGACAGGGCCTCGGGGCAAGACGGGGCCGGCCCCCGCAAAAGCCTTTTGTCACCCCCCTCCGCCGGCGCCGTCGGCCGGCAGCTTCTTCAGCAGGGGCAGGGTCCGGCGCATCTCGTCGAAAATGAGGGCCGAGCTCATGGTGGCCTTGGACACGGCGTCCACCTTGGGATCGAACGGCAGGGAGGCCATGTTCCGGCCTTTGACCCGTTTTTCGAAGAACCGCCAGTCGCGCTCGTCCCACTCCTCGTTGCCGTACTTGGTCACGTGAATCGGCTCGAACCCCAGGATCCGGCCGTCGCGGTCGAACGCGAACAGGAAGTGGACCGCTTCGCACACCTCGCACACGGGCCGGCGGCTCGCCACCTTGGCGAACACGGGCAGGCGGCGGCCCTTGGACACGGCCTGATACACGGAGGTTCCGTCTCCCAGCTTCACCACGGCCACGTCCGCGGACGGGTCGCCCGTGGCCCGCTGGATCAGGGTCCGGGCCTTCGCCCGCACCCCGGCCGCATCGAGCGGCAGCACCAGCGGCGTGGGATCCACCGGCAGCCCGGTGGCGTTGGCCAGGGCTTCCTCGGGTTTGGCCAGCAGGGTGAGGGCGTGGCCCAGGAGCTCCTGCTTCCACTGCACCCCGAAGGAGTACCGGGCCAGGCGCCAGGTGCCGTCCCGCCGCACCAGGAACAGGGTGAAGGGGGTGCGGCCGGGGTCGCCGATGCGGCGCCACTGGTCGAACTGGGGGTCGGCCGTGATCGGGTAGGTGAGCTTCCTGCGCTTCCGGTACCTGCCCAGGTACTTGGGATTGTTGCCGGCTGCGATGGCGAGCAGCCGAATCCGCTCCAGCAGGCCCCGCCGCCCCAACTCCTGGTAGAACGCCTCCACCTCCCGCACCTGCCGCTGACACGGCACGCACGACTTGTTGAAGAACTCCAGAACCAGCACGTCCCCGGGGATCTCGGACAGCCGCACCGGGCCCTCCGAACGGTCCAGCCCCAGCTTGGCGTAGTCGGTGGGGGCCAGAAGGCCGTAGAACTCCAGGTCGGGAAACGCATCGGCCGGGGCCAGGTAGACCGAGCTGGCCGGCGGGGTCCCGGCCGCCACCGGCCCGGCCAGGAGGATCGCGAGGAGGAGTGGGAGGATGCGTCGAGTCATTGGGATTCCGCAAAGCCCGTGGGCCGATTCTCCGTGAAAGTCCGGCTAAACTACCTTTCGGTCGGTTGGCAAGTCAAACCGAGCGGGGCATCCCGGCCGGTGTGCGCCGGTTGATCGGCCGGCGGCCCTCCGGTACACTCCGCCCGATTGCCCCACGCGGAGACGAAACCCCATGGCTGTGTTGGAAATCCTGACGTTCCCCCATCCGGTGTTGCGGCAGCGGGCCCGGAAGGTGGAGCGGATCGACGAGACGATCCACCGCTTGGTGGAGGACATGACCGAGACCATGTACCGGGCCCCGGGCATCGGTCTGGCCGCGAATCAGGTGGGCGTTCCCCAGCGGGTCATCGTGGTGGACCTGTCGGCCGGCGAACGGCCGGACGAGCGGCTGGTGGTGATCAACCCCGAGATCGTGTGCCGGGAGGGCCGGCTGCGCATGGAGGAGGGCTGCCTGTCGGTGCCCGATCTGCGCGACCAGGTCACCCGGTGCAGCCGGGTGGTGGTGCGGGGGCTCGATCTGGGGGGCCGCGAGGTGGAGATCGAGGCCGAGGATCTGCTGGCCGTGGCGTTTCAGCACGAGATCGACCACCTGGACGGCATCCTGTTCATCGATCACCTGAGCCAGCTCAAACGAAGCCGCTACGTGGCGCGGCGGAAGAAGATGCTCCAGGAGGCCCGGGCCGGAGGGGGGGCGTGAGCGGCTCGCGGGGCCCCGTGGTGTTCCTGGGTACCTCGGCGTTCGCCCTGCCGTGCCTCGAGGCCCTGGTGGCGGCGGGGGAGCGGGTGGACCTGGTGGTGACCCAGCCCGACCGGCCCCGGGGCCGGGGTCGGCGGCTGGAGCCCCCCCCGGTCAAGCGCCTGGCCTTGGAGCGGGCCCTTGAGGTGGCCCAGCCCGAACGGGTGAACGATCCCGAGGTTCTGGAGCGGATCCGGGGCCTGGGCCCGGAGTTCCTGGTGGTGGTGGCCTACGGGCAGATCCTGGGCCGGCCGCTCTTGGACCTGCCGGCCCGGGGTGCGGTGAACGTGCACCCGAGCCTGCTGCCCCGGCATCGGGGGCCTTCGCCGGTGGTGTGGACGATCCTGGAGGGGGACGACCGGGCCGGGGTGTCCACCATGTTGGTGGACGAGCGCATGGACGCCGGGCCGGTGCTCCTGCAGCGGTCGTTTCCCCTGCTTCCCTCGACGACGTGTGGGGAGCTGGAGGAGCATCTGGCCCGGGCCGGGGCGGACCTGCTGGTGAAGACCCTGGAGGGGCTCCGGGACGGCCGGGTCCGGCCCGAGCCCCAGGACGAGACCCGGGCCACCTACAGCCGCCGGATCGACCGGGAGCTCCGGGAGATTCGGTGGGACGAGCCGGCCCGCCGGGTCCGGGCCCGGATCCACGCCCTGTCGCCCCGGCCGGGGGCGGTGACCTCCCGGGCCGGGGTGGGCGTCAAGGTCCTGCGGGTCGTGGAGAGGGACGACGAGGGTCCGCCGGGCACCGTGGTGCGGCTGGACCGGGACGGGCCGGTGGTGGCGTGCGGCCGGGGCGCCGTGGTGCTGCTGGAGGTGCAGCCCGAGGGCCGCCGGGCCATGGGGGGGGCCGACTGGGCCCGGGGCGGCGGCCCGCGGGAGGGAGAGGTCCTGGGAGGGACGCGAGAGTGACCCGGGGCGAGGGAAAGCGGCTGTTCCTGGGGTTGCTGCTGGCCCTGGCCCTGGTGCTGGGGCTCTTGGGCGTCGGCGTGTGGCTGGGGCCCAGGTGGTTCTCGGGGGCCGAGACCGTTTTCCTGACCGCGTTCGGGGTGCTGTTCGGCACGGTGGCCCTGGTGGCCCTGGCCGGGATCGCGGTGCTGGCGTTCGCGATCGTGTTCGAGCGCGACCTGCCCGGCACCCGGCGGCTGCGGGGGCTCGTGGTGAAGGGGGCGTTCCCGGTGCTCATCGTGCTGGGCCGCCTGGTGGGGGTCTCGAAGGAGCGGCTGGAGCGGTCGTTCATCGCGGTGAACAACCAGCTGGTGATCCGGTCCGGCCGCCGGGCCCGGCCCGGGCGCCTGCTGATCCTGCTGCCCCACTGCCTCCAGGTGGACACCTGCGGGCTCCGGATCACCAGCGACATCCACAACTGCAAGGGCTGCGGCCGCTGCCCGATCGCGGGTCTGGTGGAGATCGGCGAGCGCCACGGCGTCAGCCTGAGCGTCGCCACCGGGGGCACCATCGCCCGGAGAACCATCGTGGAGAAACGGCCCGACCTGATCGTGGCCGTGGCGTGCGAGCGGGACCTGGCCAGCGGCATCCAGGACGCCTATCCCTTGCCGGTGTACGGCATTTTGAACCGACGGCCCGAGGGGCCGTGCCGGAACACGCTCGTGGACCTGGCGGAGGTGGAGCGGGCCGTGGAGTTCCTGCTTGCCTCCGGTTCGGCCGGCCAGGACCGCGCCGCGGCCGGCGCCGGATGAAGGGGCCAGACTTCAGCCCCCCCGAGGCCTTCTAGCCTTCTAGCTTCCTAGCCTTCTAGCTTTTTATCTTCCCAGCCTTCCAACGGGAAGTCGTCGGGATGGAGGACACAGCGGAATGACCAGACCTGCCGCGCAGACCGAGGACTCCGCCGCTCCGGGCCAGACCATGGACATGGCGGCCGTGGTGCGGATGATGGAGGCCGAACTGGCCGCCGTGGAGCGCCAGTTCGAGCGAAATCTGGACTCTCGGGTGCCCCTGATCCAGACCGTGGGCCGGTACGTGCTCACGAGCGGCGGCAAACGGATCCGGCCGCTCCTGCTCCTGCTGTCCGCGCGGCTGTGCGGGTACCGGGGAGACCGGGCCGTGCCGCTGGCCTCGATCGTGGAGTTCATCCACACGGCCACCCTGCTCCACGACGACGTGGTGGACGACGCGGATCTTCGGCGCGGCCAGAAGTCGGCCAACACCGTGTGGGGCAACGAGGCCACCGTGCTGGTGGGCGACTTCCTGTTCAGCAAGTCGTTCTCCCTGATGGTGGGCGACGGCGACCTGCGGGTGCTCCGGGCCATGGCCGACGCCACCACGGCCCTGGCCGAGGGCGAGATCCTCGAGCTGCTGAAGACCTGCGACCTGGACGTGACGGTGGAGGAGTACCTCGACGTGATCCGCAACAAGACCGCGGTGCTGATCGCCGCCGCCTGCGAGGTGGGGGCCCTGCTGGGCGTCGCGGACGAGGGGCGGGTGGCGGCCCTGAAGGGATACGGCATGGACGTGGGCATCGCGTTCCAGCTGGTGGACGACTGCCTGGACTTCGTGGGGGACCGGGAGCGGTTCGGCAAGCCGGTGGGCGCGGACCTGGAGGAGGGCAAGATCACCCTGCCCGTGATCCACGCCCTCGGCGCTGCAACGGACGAGGAACGGGACCGGGTGGCCCGGCTGGTGGAGCAGGACGCGTTCTCCGACGACGACCGGGCCTGGGTCCGTGAGTTCGTGGTCCGGCGGGGGGGGGTCGACGCGGCCCTGGGCATGGCCCGGGACCGGGTGGAGCAGGCCAAGGCCCGCCTCGCGGCGTTCCCGGCCTGCCCCGAGCGGGAGGCCCTGGGGGTGGTGGCCGACTACGTGGTGGCCCGGGACCGATAGGGGGGAGATCCGGATCCCGGGAGGGCCTTACTGTAACCCGGCGACGATAGAGGCGTGTCACCTCGGAGGGTGGGGCAAGGGACCTGCCTCCGGCCGGGCACGAAGCCGGGCATGAGATTCGCCGCGCAGGCACGGGACCGAAGAGCAGGTTTCATGACAACTCGGTGGAATCCGAACCATTTCGCGATCCGATCGTCGGAGGCGCTGCGCGGCGAGCTAAGGGGCCGCGCCCGGCTCTCCGGCAGGTCCCTTGCCCCTCCGAGCAGGGAGCGATAGCGTCTGTTTATCCGCCGGGTCAATAACCCGGCGACGATAGAGGCGCGCAGGTGGTCGCAGGGGCCTGGGATTTAGGAGCCAGAGGTCAGAAGACAGGAGTTCGGGCAGATTCTCTCCTGTCCACTGCCCTCTGAATTCTGGTCCCTGAAACCCATGTCCCCCGAGCTTTGGCGCGGTTCGAGAGCCGCCTCGCTGCCCAGCCGCCCGGCGGGCCGAAGGCCCCAGACCGGCGGCCGTTGACCGTGGGCCGACGACCGAAGTTACCGGAAAGAACATCCTTGCCACGGGGGGAGGGCTTCGGGTATAAGTCGCGGTTCGCGCCGGCGGCAGGGAGCCGCCGGGCTCACCCTCCTTGCCCCCGCTTCCGGGGGATAGACAGCCGAAAGGAGAGACCATGGCCGAGTTGTGGAACCGTTACGAGAGCCTGATCCTCTTCGACCCCGACCTCGGGGAGGAGGCCCGCACCGAGCTGATCGGGCGGGTCAAGGAGTACATCACCAACGCATCGGGTCGGATCCTCAAGACCGACCACTGGGGCCTGCGTGACCTGGCCTTCGTGATGAAGGGCCGGTCCAAGGCCTACTACCTGCTCGTGGAGTTCGCCGGCCCAGCGCCGGTGTCCACCGAGCTGGCCCGCCGCCTGAACCTCCTCGACACGGTCCTGAAGTTCCAGACCATCAAGCTCGAAGACCGGGTGGACCCCGCCGAGCTTCCGGAGTCCGAGGAGGAGTCCGGGGTGCCCGCCGCCGAGGAGAAACCGGCCGAGGAGGCGCCGGCCGAAGAGGCCGCGGCGGCCCAGGCAGGAGACGCCGGCGAAGCCGAGAAGACCGAAGAGTAAAAGGAGCGAACGATGGCTCATCCGTACCGACGCCGCGGCCGCCGCAAGGTGTGCCGGTTCTGTGTGGACCCCAGTCTTCCCCTGAACTACAAGCACCCCGAGGTACTCCGGCAGTTCCTGTCGGAGCGGGCCAAGATCGTGCCCCGCCGGATCTCGGGGAACTGCTCGTACCACCAACGGCTCCTGACCCGGGAGATCAAGCGGGCCCGCAACGTGGCCCTGTTGCCGTTTACGGAGCTGCCCTGAGGCCGCCGTGACCCGCAAGACGGCCGGCCGCCCCCCTGTGGTGGAGAACGCCGCGGCCGGGGTCGCGTCGGCGGCGTTGTTCCTGCTGTCCCTCTGGGCCCCGGCCGTGGGGTTCGGCCTGGCCCTGATGAGTCCGCTGCCGTTGGCGTGGGCGGCCTGGAAGCGGGGGCCCACGGCCGGGCTCGTGGCCCTGGCCGTGGCCGGGGGCGCCGCCGTGCTGGTGGCGGGCCCGGCCGCCACGGCCCTGTACGTGGCCCAGTTCGGCGGCCCCGGCGTGGCCTTGGGGTTCTTCGAGGGGGCCCGCCGGCCCGCCCACCAGGTGGTGGGGGTGTACGTGTTCCTGGCCGCCACCGGCAGTGCGGTGGCCGTGACCGGGTTGGCGTGGGCCGGCGGCACCACGCCGGCCGCCTGGTTGACGGCCACGGTGGCCGAGACCCGGGAGACCCTGGCCCGCTTGCTGGAGGGGTCGGCCACCGACCCGGCCGCGGCCGCGGCCCTGGCCGAGGGTCTCGACCGGACCGCGGAGCTTCTGCGCCGGCTGTTCCCGGGGCTGTTCGTGATGGTCTCGGTGCTCACCGGCTGGATGAACGGGGTGGCCCTGCGGAGGATGGCCAAGGACCCCTCGGCCGCGTCCTGGATCGAGTGGCGGGCGCCGGCTGGCTGGATCTGGGGGTTGCTGGCCGCCGGGTTTGCCGCCGTGCTGGGCACGGGTCCGGTCCGGACGGTGGGCTGGAACGTGTTCCTGGTGCTCGGGGCCGTGTACTTCCTGCAGGGGATCGCGGTGGTGCAGCACCTGTTCGTGACCCGCGGGTTTCCCGTGTTCGTGCGGGCGCTCGCTTACGTGATCGTGTTCGTACAGTTTCCGGTGATGGTCCTCGTGGCCGGGATCGGGGCGTTCGACCTGTGGTTCGACTTCCGGGCCCGGTGGGCCCGCACGCCCCAGGCCTGAAGCCCCGGCCGGCCCGACGGAAGGAGGCTACCGATGAAGGTGATCCTGAAGGAGACGGTCCCCAACCTGGGCACCGTCGGCGACGTGGTGACCGTGCGGGACGGCTACGCCCGGAACTACCTCATCCCCAAGGGTTTGGCCGCCCTGGCCGATCCCCGCAACGTGAAGGCGATCGAGCACCAGAGGCGGGCCCTGGAGAAGAAGCGCCTGCGCGAGATCGCCAAGGCCGAGGAGCTGGCCAAGGCCCTGGACGGGCAGCGGCTGGTGTTCCGGCGCAAGGCCTCGGACCAGCAGCACCTGTTCGGGTCGGTCACGACCATCGACATCGAGCGGGCGCTGCAGGAGAAGGGGTTCTCCATCACCCGCAAGCAGGTCCTGCTGGACCAGCCCCTGAAGTCGGTGGGCGAGTTCCCGGTGGGGATCAAGCTCCACGGCGGGGTTCGCACCCAGGTGGTCGCGGTGGTCGAGGCCGAGGCGGCCGAGGCCTAGCCCGGCGACCGGGGCATCCGCCCCTGCCGAGCCGATCGACCCGTACCCGGCCCCGCCCCCGACCGCGAAGGGGTGCGGGGCCGGTCTTGTTTTTCCCCCCGACCGCCCCGACGAGTGCGTTCCATGCCCGTGTCCCAGCCGACGGCGCTGCCTTCCAAGGTTCCCCCCCACAGCCTCGAGGCCGAGGTGGGGGTGTTGGGCGCGGTGCTGCTGCAGAACGACGTGCTGGCCCAGGTGGCCGAACTGATCGACCGGGACGACTTCTACCGCACGGGCCACCGGCTGATCTTCGAGGCCATGCTCGACCTGTCGGAGCGGGGCGCCCCGATCGACCTGGTCACGATCACCGAGGAGCTGCGCAAGAAGGGGGTGCTCGAAAAGGCGGGGGGCGCGGCCTACATCGGCGGCCTCACCGACCAGGTGCCCTCGGCCAGCAACGCCGAGCACTACGCCCGCATCGTGCGCGAGCGGGCCATCCAGCGAAAGCTGATCTGGGTGGCCACCGAGATCGCCAGCGAGGGGTACGACCCCGACGCGGACGTGGAGGAGTACCTGGACCGGGCCGAGCAGGAGATCTTCAAGATCACCCAGCGGAAGATCTCGCCGTCGTTCGTGCGGCTGCGCGACGTGCTCAAGGACGCGTTCGCCAAGATCGAGGAGCTCTACGAGCGCAAGGAGCTGGTGACCGGGGTGCCCACGGGGTTCCACGAGCTCGACCAGCTCACCGCTGGGCTGCAGCCCTCGGACCTGATCATCGTGGCGGGCCGGCCGGGCATGGGCAAGACCTCGTTCGTGCTGAACATCGCCCACTACGCCTCGGTGCACGAGGGGCTGCCGGTGGGGTTCTTCAGCCTCGAGATGAGCCGCGAGCAGCTCGCGGTGCGGCTGCTGTGCGCCGAGGCCCGCATCGACTCCCACCGGCTCCGGCGGGGCATGCTCAAGGACTCGGACTTCCCCAAGCTGAGCCGTGCCGCGGGCGTGCTGGCGGAGGCCCCGTTCTTCATCGACGACACCCCGGGCATCTCCACCCTGGAGCTGCGGGCCAAGGCCCGGCGGCTCAAGGCCGAGGCCGGCCTCGAGCTGGTGATCGTGGACTACCTGCAGCTCATGCGGGCCCGGGGCAGCTACGACGTGCGCGAGCAGGAAATCAGCGAGATCTCCCGGTCCCTCAAGGCCCTGGCCAAGGAGCTGCACCTGCCGGTGATCGCCCTGTCCCAGCTCAACCGGGGGGTGGAGAGCCGAAGCGACAAGCGGCCGCTGCTGTCGGACCTGCGGGAGTCCGGGGCCATCGAGCAGGACGCGGACGTGATCATGTTCATTTACCGGGACGAGGTGTACAACAGCGACTCCCCCGACAAGGGCGTGGCCGAGATCATCGTGGGCAAGCAGCGCCAGGGCCCCACCGGCACCGTGAAGCTCGCGTTCCTGAACGAGTACACCGCGTTCGAGAACCTGGCCCGGGGGTATGGAGAGTAGCGCCGAGTGGATGTGGGAATCGTGCTTCGCAGATCCAGAAGCTCGAGTAGGCCACGGAAACCACGCCCGGCGCTCCACCAGGCCCCATGCACCCGGAGAGTTGGGCGATCACTCGGAAGCCGCCCGGCCGCCTGGCTGCCCAGCCGCCCAGCGGGCCGAAGGCCCCAGACCGGCGACCGTTGACCGTAGACCGACGACCGAAGTTACATGGAAGCCCCCATCGGCCGCTGCGCGACCCTACAACGGAGAAGGGAAACTTGCGTTGGTCCGGGGCCATTGCTGGCGGAGGGCATGGGGCCTGCTTCCGGCCGCGCGCGAAGCCGGGCATCGGGATTCGCCGCGCAGGCACGGGGCACCGGCGGTGGCTTCGTGACAGAGCGGCCGACACGAACGATTTCACGGTGCGCGCGGTGGAGGCGCTGCGCGGCGAGCCAAGGAGCCGCGCGCGGCTCTCCAGCAGACCCCATGCCCCCGAGCTTTGGCGCGGTTCGAGAGCCGCCCAGCGGGCCGAAGGCCCCAGACCGGCGACCGATGACCGGAGACCGAAGTTACGCGGAAGTCCGGTAGTGTCCAGACCCCGGCCGTGGTAGAGTACCGCCCCGGCGCGGTCCGGTGAGAACGACGAAAACCCCTTGCGATCGGAGGAATGGCCCATGTTCGGAATGCCCGGGGGCTCGGAGTGGCTGATCATCCTGCTCATCGTGCTGGTGATCTTCGGGGGCAAGAAGATCCCGGAGCTCATGGGGGGGCTGGGCAAGGGGATCAAGAGCTTCAAGAAGGCCATGAACGAGCCCGACGCCATCGACGTGACGCCTGAGAAGAAGGAGGAGATCCCCCACGAGGCGGCCAAGGAGGACGAGGGGGAGAAGAAGACTCAGGCCTGATCGCCTTCCCTTCTCCAGGCCAGGATCCGAAGGGCTCCGTCCCGCACCGCGGGGTGGAGCCCTTTGTCTTGGGCCACCTCCTCCAGCAGGGGGCGGGGCTGGCCGAGCAGAAGGGGCCGAACGAGCCGGGGCGGGGCAAAGGGGTTGCGGACCACGGCCCGCTGCACGGCCGGCCGGACGATCCATGCCTCGGCCCGGGCGAGGTGGCCGAACACGGCCTGCCGGGCCGGCCGGCGGCTGGCCAGGGCCACCACCTCGGCCTCGCGCAGCCTGGGGTTGCGCAGGAGCTCCCGCACCACCCGGGGGTCGGGGTCGGTGAGGAGCCGCTCGAGCAGAGGGGTCCGAAGCCCCCGGGCGGCCGCCTTGCGAAGGCCCAGGGTGTGGGCCTCCACGGCCGGGTCGGGCGGCAGGCCCAGCTCCCCGGAACGGACCGGCCTCCCGGGAAACTCCAGCAGGAACATCGCGCCGTCCAGGTCGAGGCGGCGGGCGGCGTCCAGGACCTGGGCGAGGCGGCCGGGCCCGGCCCGTCGGGAGAGGTCGTCCAGGTCGAGCAGGGCCAGCACGGCCGCAAGCCCGGCCGGCTCCCGCCGGGCGGCCGCTCGCACGGCCGCGTCCAGGTTTCGGGCCGTTTCGGGGGGCGACTCCGAGCGGATCGCCTCGGCCCACAGGGCCCGGCGGACCTCCAGGCCCGCCAGGGCCGCGATCCGGCGGTAACAGGGTCCCGGGCTCATCCGGCCTCGGCCTCCGCCTCCCTCGTCACCCGCTCGAGCTCCTCCGCCGCCAGCTCCCACCGAGCGGTCAGGGTCTCCACCTCTTGGGCCAGCTCCGCCCGTTCCCGGGCCAGGCCGGCGGCCCGGTCCGGGTCGGAGTAGGTATCGGGCCGGGCGAGCTCGGCCTCCACCTCGGCCAGCCGGGCCTCGGCCCGGGTGATCGCGTCCTCCAGCTCCTCCACCCGTCGGCGCAGGGGCGCGGTGCGCTCCCGGAGCGCCAGGCGGCGCTCGGCCTCGCGGCGCCGGAGGTCCTTGCGGCTCGGCCGGCCGGCCCCCGGGGCCGGAGCCGGTCCGGCCGGGGCCGGTTCGTCAGCGGCCCGCACCCGCACGAAGTCGTCGTAGTTGCCGGGGTGGGAGTCCACGCGGCCGTCCTCCACGTACAGCACCCGGCTGGCCACCCGGTTGATCAGGTCCCGGTCGTGGGTGATGAGGCACACGGTGCCGGTGAAGGACGCCATGGCCTCCTTGAGCACGGCGCAGGCCTGGATGTCCAGGTGGTTGGTGGGCTCGTCCAGGAGGAGGAAGTTCCCGGGCGCCGCCAGCAGGCGGGCCAGCACGAGCCGGCTCTTCTCGCCCCCGGAGAGCACCTCCACGCGCTTGTCCACGGCGTCGTCCGAGAAGAGGAACCCGCCGAGCAGGGTGCGCGCCTCGAGCTCGCCCGCCACGGTGGGTAGGCGCAGGATCTCCTCCAGCACGGTGCGGCCGGGCTCCAGCTGGTCCAGGTGGTGCTGGGCGAAGTACCCCACGGTCACGTTGTGTCCGTAGCGGATGCGGCCCCGGGTGGGGGGCAGCACCCCGGCCAGGAGCTTGAGCAGGGTGGACTTGCCCGCGCCGTTGGGGCCGATGAGGGCCACCTTCTCGCCCCGGTCGATCCTCAGGTCGAGGCCCCGGTACACGGGCCGGCCGCCGTAGCCGGCCTCCACGCCCTCCAGCTCCACCACGGTGCGGCCGCTGCGCAGGGGCTGGGGAAACCGGAACGTGAGCCCGGCCGAGCGGGGCGGAGGCGGGGGGGGAGGCGGCTCCTTCTCCAATTGCTTGAGCCGCGACTGGACCTGGCGGGCCTTGGTGGCCTTGGCCCGAAACCGCTCCACGAACCGTTCGGTCTGGGCCCGGCGCCGCAGGTAGCTCTCGTAGGCGGCCCGGGCCGCCGCCTCCCGCTGGGCCCGCTCGTGTTCGTACCGGGTGTAGTCGCCCCGGCACACCACGGCCCCTCCGCCCTCCAGGGCGATCACCCCCCGGACGACCCGGTCGAGGAACGCCACGTCGTGGCTGACCAGAAGGAACGCGCTGGGGCTCTCGGCCAGGAACCCCTCCAGCCACTCCAGGGACACGATGTCCAGGTGGTTGGTGGGCTCGTCCAGCAGGATCAGGTCGGGCTCACGCAGCAGGATCCGGGCCATGGCGGCCCGCATGCGCCACCCGCCGGAGAACGTGGGCAGGGGCCGGTCCAGGTCGTCGGCCGAGAACCCCAGGCCGTGGAGGATCCGCTCGGCCCGGGCCCGCAGCCGGTACCCGCCCAGGTGCTCGAACCGGGTCTGGAGCCAGCCGTACCGGTCCAGGAGCTCCGGATCGTCCCCGCCCCGTGCCAGCCGGGCTTCGGCCTCCCGGAGCTCGGACTCCACGGCCCGCAGGTCTTCGGCCACGTCCTCGACGTAGGCGAGCAGCGAGGCCTCCGGGGGGGCCGGGATCTCCTGGGGCAGGTACCCGACGGCCAGCCCCCTGCGGCGCAGCAGCCGGCCGCCGTCGGGGGGCTCGCGGCCGGCCAGGATGCGCAGGATGGTGGTCTTGCCCGAGCCGTTGGGCCCAACCAGGGCCCAGCGCTCCCCCTCGGCGATCCGGAACGACACCCCGGCCAGGACCTCGCGGCCGCCGTAGACCTTGCGGACGCCCCGGGCCTCGACCAGCACGGGTCAGCTCCCGCCCGCGCCGGCCCACACCTCGTCGACGGACCGGTACAGCAGCCCGAGGCCGGTCGGGTCGGACAGGCGGTGGTCGCCCCCCTTCACCAGGATCACCCGTGCGTCCGGGGTGGCCAGGGCTTCGGCCAGGCGCACCGAGAGCGTCCAGGGCACCTGGTCGTCGGCCAGGCCGTGCAGGAGCCGGGCGGGGCCGTCGAGGGGGATCGGGCCGTCCAGGACCCGCCGGGCCCGGCCGTCGTCCAGGAGCTGCCGGGTGATGACGGTGGGCTCGGGGCCGTAGGGGTTGGGGACGAGAATCCGGCCCGCGCGACGGAGCCGCTCCCGGGCATCGGGATCGAGATGGGGCTCCACCAGCTCGGCCGTGAAGTCGGGCGCGGCCGCCACCGTGACCAGGCCCCGCACGCGGTCCGGCCGCTCCCGGATCACCAGGGAGGCGACCCATCCCCCCATGCTGGATCCCACCAGCACCACGGGGCCTCGGGCCACCCGGTCGAGCACGGCCAGGGCGTCCCGGGTCCACGAGCCCACGGTCTGGTCCTCGAACCGCCCCCCCGAGGCGCCGTGGCCGGCGTAGTCGAACCGCACGTACGCCGTGCCCCGCCGCCGGCAGTGGGCCTCCAGCGCGGTGGCCTTGGTGCCGTCCATGGTCGAGGTGAACCCCCCGCAGAACACCACCCACGGGAGCCGGCCGGCCACGGCCCGATAGGCCAGGGGCGGCCGGCCGGGGCGCTCGAGGACGCCGGGGTGCTCAGAGCTCATAGAGGGTGTCGTCCACTTCGGGCGGGAGCAGGCGGCGCTTCAGGGCCTTCCACCGGGGGCCGGCGCCGGCCGCCCCGGTGAACGGGTCCTCCTCCTCGAGCACGTCGCCCATCTCCTCCTCGATCCGGTCGGGGTCCTCGCCCGCCTCCATCCGGCGGATCGCCTCCTCCATGCCGGGGCCCAGGTTCATGCCGGTGGCGTCGTAGAGCTTGCGCATCAGCCGGGCCACCTGGCGCGGGTCGTCCTCGTCGATGGAGTCGGCCTCGGCCGCCAGGCTCTCCATGGCCTGCTCCAAGCGGGTCTCGTCGATGTCGGGCAGGTCGTCCTCGCCGCCGCCGTCGTCCTTGCGGCCCTTGGAGATGGCGAACAGCGAGACCCGGCGCTCGAGGTCCTCGCGGCCGCACCGGGGGCAGTCCGGCCGACGGTCGGCGCCGGGCCGGCGGGCCAGGAAGTTGAAGATCACGTGGCAGTCGGGGCAGTAGAACTCGTAC